>DASPUY010000019.1:0-6190 GCA_035622655.1 Polyangiaceae bacterium | reverse complement strand
TCCCACGAAAATTCGATCTTCCGACGGGTGCCGACGTCACCCTGTTCGAGGGCGACGCTTCCAGCGACGAGCGGGCCGTTCCGATTCAGTACGAAGGATTGGCGGCGGACGTGAGGCTCGGCGATCGCGTCCTGTTCGACGACGGGCGCTTGGTCCTCACCGTCGTCGCCGTCGAATCGCAGCGCGTGCGCGCGCGTGTCGATCAAGGCGGCGGAATGCGCGACCACGTCGGCGTACACCTGCCGAGCAAGACCCTGCGCATCTCGGCGCTCACCGAGAAGGACAAGGAGGACCTCGTCTTTGGCCTGTCGAGCGGGGTCGATTACATCGCAATGAGCTTCGTCAGGCGGGCGGAAGACATTTTTCAGATTCGAGAGATCTGCCAGGCATGGGGGGCCTCCATCCCCGTCGTCGCCAAAGTGGAAACGCCGGACGCGGTCGAAAACCTCGAGAGCGTCGTCGCCGCGAGCGACGGCGTCATGGTGGCGCGCGGCGACCTGGGGGTCGAGTTTCCGCCCGAGCGGGTCCCGGTCATCCAGCGCCAGATCCTGGCGGCCGCGCGCCGAGTGCGCAGGCCGGTCATCGTGGCTACCGAGATGCTCCAGTCGATGACGAAGTCGACGCGTCCGACGCGCGCCGAGGCGAGCGACGTCGCGACCGCAGTCTATTCGGGGGCCGACTGCTTGATGCTGTCCGGTGAGACGGCGACCGGCGATCACCCGTTTCTCGCGTGTTCGATGATGAGCCGAATCGCGCTGGAGGCCGAAGGCAGCCCGTTCTTCGAGCACGGACCGTACCTGTCGCGCGCAACGAGCGTCGCGGAGGCAGTCGCCCGCGGCGCCTGCAACACGGCGCGCGAAATCGGTGCGAAATACCTGGTGGCATTCACCGAGAGCGGCTTCAGCGCGATGACGGTGAGCCTTGCCCGACCCGATGTGCCGATCATCGCGTACTCGGCGAACGCCAAGACCCGCCGACGCATGGCCCTCTACTGGGGGGTGGTCCCTCGCGAGATCCCCGCCATGCACGATACCGATCAGCTCGTGGACTGGTGTACTGGAGACCTGCTCGCAGCCGGCTACGGCTCACCGGGCGAGCGTGTGGTCATCGTTTTCGGCGCCCCCGTCGGTGTGAGCGGAAGCACCAATTCGATCCGCGTCCACGTGCTCGGATAAGCCGTGCGAGAGCTCGTAAAGCACTTGCTCGGTCCCGGGGCGACGTGTAGCAATTTCGGCATGGACAAGACTCTTCGTTGCACCGTGTGCACCTGGCGTGGCGCCTGGGCCGAGGCCGCGGCCGTCCGAGTCCAGCCGGTGCCCTTGCCGCCTGCTCTCGAGGAGATTCAATACGCCTACGAGCAGAAGCAGGCCGAGGAGGAGCAGCTCGGCGCGCACCGAGCTCCGCCGTGCCCCCAGTGCGGTCATCACACGCTGCCAGTCCATCTCAAGCGCGGCCACGCCGCGGTCTAGACCGCGCCGCGGGCTACGAAACGCGGCTCGGGCTCAAGAGCTCCACAGAGAGCCGCGTGCGGCCCACGAGCAGCTCATCGCCGTGCACGATCTCCTGCTCGCCCTTGATGCGTACGAATACGCCCGTCCGTGATCCCAGATCGGTAAGAAGAATCGAACCCGCTTGCTCCTCGATGAGGCAATGCTCCTCGCTTACAAGCGGATCGCTGGGAAATACGAAATCACCATAGGCGGACCCGATCTGCAGGGTGGTTCCTCGCGCCAGAACGCACGCCCCCAGCGCGCCACCCTCGAAGATCTGGACCACGCGGAACGAGGAAATCCACTTCGGTGACGAGTAAAAGTAGGTCGGTCCCGGGCCTGGACCGTCCTTCGGAGCGGGATTGCGCTCGATCCTCAAGAGCTGATCGCCGACGACGAACTCGTCGGCGGGGCCCAGCTCCACCGGCGCGCGAATTCGCAAAAACGCTCCATTGCCCAACTCGAAATCGTGCAGCCAGAGCCGTCTGTCCCGAAACCGGATGATCGCTTCGCGCGGGTGGCAGAAGCGCTCTCCAGGCAAAGCGATGTCTCCCGCAGCGCCGATGACCGCCTCTCGGCCCTTCGGCTCATAGAAGGCGGGACCACCTCCCAGACTGCGAAGAACGAGAAGGCGAAAGTGCGCCTGGCCTGCCTCGTTCGAAGACGACGGCACCGCGGCGACGTCCCCGGCGACGATCGCAGCGCTTTCTCCATCGGCTTTGATGCGCGATTTCTTCTGGGTGGCCAGCTTCTGGACGTCCACCTTCGGCGGATAGTCGAGCACCTCGAGACCTCCGACCGCGCGCCCCTCGATGACGGCGTCGAAGCGGCCTTCTCGAAGGGCGAGTGCCATCTCGAACTGCATCGCCTTCATCAGCTGACGAACGTACTGGGCGACGTCTTCTCGCCGCACGTGCTCGGCATAGGAGCGCTTGTAGCTCTTCACGACCCGTCCACCATCGGCGAAGAGGTGCGTGATCACATGAGGCTTGTCGAGCCCGCTGTCCTCCGTCTGAACGTGGAAGGTGCGGTCTTTGTATTTCACGTTGTTGTTGAAACCGAGCTGCGCCTTGACGAACGACGGGCGGGCCATCTCCCGATCGAGTCGCGCAATTTCCTCGGGGGACCAAACTGCGATGGCGTCGTCGAGGATGGCTTGATCGCCCGCGATCCCCTCCATCCGCTCGAAGGCAAGCTGGGCGAGCCGAGACGCAGGGTCGATCCGCAACGCCTCGGCCAGCAAATTCTGCCCTTCGGCGTCGTTCGGTCCACTGGCAGCCCATGCGGCGAGCACCGAAAGCGCTTCGCTCGTCCTGCCCTTGTCGAGCAATCCTTTCGCGACGCGCAACGCCGCGGCGCGACGTCCTGGGGCCAAGCCGGCATGCATCGGGGCCATCATCCCCGGGCGCACCCGTCCGGCGCAAGTAGCAGGGGGGCGTGGAGGGGCGAGTCACCGCGAGCGGGCGTGCCTGACGGCCGCGGCCTCAGCCGGGCGGGCGCGGGCGCCGGCGCTATCTTCGGCGCCGATTGCATTCGCCGCCCGCGCTGCGTCCGAATCCCTGCCCGCCGAAGACGCGTGTCGATCTCGAATGGGACCGCATGCTTGCGGCGCTCGCCGACCGCTGCTCGGGCCCGCTCGGACGAGAATTGGCGCTCGCGCTGCCGTTCGCGGAAACGCGTGAGGATGCGAGCAGACGACTGCTCGAGGCTGCGGAAGCCCTGCGCCTGCTCGACGAGGGGACCCCACTGCCCGTGCTCGAGATGGGAGGGGCGAAGGAGGCGATCGAGCGGGCTCGAATCGGAGGCGTGCTTTCGGCCGCGGAGCTGCGGGCCATCGGGCGGCTTCTCGAAACGGCGCACCACCTTCGTCGTTTCGTCTCGGTCCGCAAGGCCGATCTGCCGGCCCTTCACCTCGCGTGTGCCACCGACCCGGCGCTCGATCGAACGGCCGACGCCCTCTCGGAAGCGTTCGAATCGGATGGCACGCTTGCCGATCGGGCGAGCCCGAGGCTCCGCGAGCTGCGCGGCCAGTGGCACGCCGCCCGGCAGCGGATGCTCTCACGCATGGAAGAGCTCATGCATCGCTATCAGCCCGTTCTGCAAGATTGCTTCGTGACGGAGCGTGAGGGGCGGTGGGTGCTGCCGGTCCGCTCGGACGCGCACGAGCGGTTCCCGGGGATCGTACATGCCGCGAGCAGCAGCGGCGCCACTCTGTTCGTCGAACCGCGCGCCGTCGTCGCCATGGGCAACCGGCTGAAGATGCTCGAGGCCGACGTCAAGCGCGAAGAGGAGGCCATCTACACCCAGCTCACGCTCCGGATCTGCGCGGCGCTGCCCAGCATCGAGGTCGCGCGCGACGCGCTGGCTCTGGCCGACGTTCGAACGGGCGGCGCGCGACTGGCGCGCGATCTGGAGTTGACCATCCCGGCGATCGCGGACGAGCCGAGGCTCGAACTGAAGCGGGCGCGTCACCCTCTGCTCGCTCTCGACTTTCTCGCGTCCGATGCCCGCCGCGCGCCCGACGTTCGCGCTCGTTCTGCCGCGCACCACGTCGTGCCGAGCGACCTGTCCGTCGACCCCGGACAGGCAATCGTCATCAGTGGTCCCAATGCCGGCGGAAAGACCGTCGCGCTCAAGACGATGGGGCTGTGCGTACTGCTCGTCCGCAGCGGCCTGCCAGTTCCGTGCGCCGAGGGGAGCGTCGTTGGCGTCTTCGACGTCGTGCTCACGGACGTCGGGGACGAGCAGAGCTTGCAAAAGAATCTATCGACGTTCAGCGCACACATTTCGAACTTGGCGACGATTCTCGAGCAGACATCGCACGGCGCCCTGGTCTTGCTCGATGAGCTCGCCGGGGGCACCGATCCGCGAGAGGGCGAGGCCCTCGCCGCCGGGGTGCTCGACGGCCTCTGCGCGCGCGGAGGAGCAGTCGCCGCGACGACGCACTTCGAAGGGCTCAAGGCGCTCGCGCTGACCGACCCTCGGTTCGTCAACGCGAGCGTGGGCGTCGACATGTCGACCATGGAACCGACCTTCGAGCTGGCGATGGGAGTCCCGGGCCGCTCAAGCGCGTTGGCAGTCGCGCGCAGGTTCGGGTTGCCGTCCACCGTCATCGAGCGCGCCGAGAGATTCCTGGCACGCGAAGACAGGGAATTCGAAGCTCTCGTCAAGAGGCTCAACGACGAGCGGTCCGCGCTCGAACTGGCGCGCACCGCCGCCGAAGATCGCGAGCGAACGGCGGCCGCTTCGGCCGAGCGCCTCCAAGCGGAGCTGGAGGACGCGAGACGGCGCGAGATGGATCTGCTGTCCGGAGAGGCGCGCGAGCTCTTGAATCGTGTTCGCGATGCGCGTCGTCAGCTCCGCGAAGCGCAATCGCGTCTTCGATCGAAAAAGCCGGATCCCCAGGCGGTCCGCGAAGCGGAATCGCTGCTCGTGCGCATCGAGAGCGACGTGCGGATCGCCGGCCTGGCCGAGCCCCCCGCTGCTCCGGACGCGCCCCCGGCTCTCCCTGTGTCAGCGGGCGCGCTGCGCCGGGGGCACCGGGTCTGGATTCCGCGGCTACGCGCCGAAGCCGACGTGCTCGACGTGCTGCCCAGTGGAGACGTCCGTGTCGCCGCCGGACCGCTCAAGCTCACCGTCTCGGCCGGTGAGATTCGATCTTCGAGCGCGCAGCCACCTTCGACCCAACGCAAGGGCCGTGCCTCGGAGCCGGCGTCCAGCGGAGCCGGCCAGCTTATCGAGGACGTTCCCATTCGTGTGAGCGACAACACCTGCGACCTGCGCGGGCTGCGCGTCGACGACGGCGTGGCCATGGCCACGAGTTTTTTGGATCGTGCAGTGAGCGACGGCCTCCGGCACATCTTTCTGGTCCACGGCCACGGGACGGGCGCGTTACGTGACGCCCTGCGCAAGGAGCTCGCGTCGTCACCATACGTGGCGCGGCTCGAGCCGGCGAGCTCGGATCGCGGTGGGGACGGCGTGACGATCGTGTGGCTCGCGTAGAGCGCCATCGGCAGCGCGACAGCGCTCTCGCTCGCGGGGCGGCGCCACCCGTCAAACGCTGCCTCGCTTCGTGCCCCCCGGGCAATCACTGCGGAACGAGCGCTCCCTCGAGCTCTCCATTCATGTAGCTGTTGGTGTCGACGAGAATCCACGCGCCTCCGGCTTGGAGCTGCGAAACGTCCGCGCCGAGGATGGGCAGCGACGGGGGTCCTGCATCGGAAGAAGGATCCGTGCTCGACTCGTTGGTCGCTTCCGATCCGACGATCGTGAGCTGGTAGGAGTTGGTGACGGTTCCGCCCGAGCCCGTCGTTCCGGAGTCGCCCGCAGGGTCTCCAGGGAATCCGTCGACTTTCAAGAAAACGCCCGTCAGGTTCGCCGAGGTCGTATCGACCTCGTAGCGGACGCCCGTCTGCGGCGGGTCGAGAATGACTTCGGCTCCCCCCCGAGTGAGCGAGCCGTTCGTGGCAGCGATCGACGTGAGCTCGAGGGTCGAGGTGAACAGGGTCTCTCCCGGGTAGATCACCTGACCACGAATCTCTCCGCTCGGGTGCGCCTGGGTGGTCACGTTCACGAACTCTTCGCCGTTGAACCACGGCGTCGCGCTCGTAATGGCGATGGTGCCGTCGGTGCTCGTCCCAAGGCCGGTTACCGACCCCTCGTTGATCGGCTCGCCGCCGATCGTCGTGCCATTGCTGATT
>DASPUY010000018.1:0-29525 GCA_035622655.1 Polyangiaceae bacterium | reverse complement strand
TTCGTCCACCTTGAGGGCCTCGAGCGCCGGCTGTCCTCGCAGGAGCGCGACACCCCCTCCGGGAACGATGCCTTCCTCGACGGCAGCGCGCGTTGCGTGCAGCGCGTCCTCCACGCGAGCCTTCTTCTCCTTCATCTCGGTCTCGGTAGCGGCGCCGACCTTGACGACGGCGACCCCGCCGACGAGCTTCGCAAGACGCTCCTGCAGCTTCTCCCGATCGTAATCGCTGGTGGTGGTCTCGATCTGTTTGCGGATCTCTTCGATGCGCCCCTTGATCTTCGCCTTCTCACCGGCGCCGTCCACGATGGTCGTGTTGTCCTTGTCGAGCGTGACTCGCTTGGCGCGACCCAGATCGCTGATGGTGACGTTCTCGAGCTTGAGGCCGAGCTCCTCTGCGATGACCTGACCGCCGGTCAGCACCGCGATGTCCTTCAGCATCTCCTTGCGCCGATCGCCGAAGCCGGGAGCCTTGGCGGCGGAGCAGTGGAGCGTGCCACGCAACTTGTTGACGACCAGCGTCGCCAGCGCCTCTCCTTCGATGTCCTCGGCAATGATGAGCAGCGGCTTCTGGCTGCGCGCGATTGCCTCGAGGACGGGCAGGAGATCCTTCATGTTCGAGATCTTCTTCTCGCTGATGAGGATGTAGGCTTCCTCGAGGACCGCCTCCATACGCTCCGGATCCGTAACGAAATACGGAGACAGATAGCCGCGATCGAACTGCATTCCCTCGACCACGTCGAGCGTCGTCTCGGCCGTCTTGCTCTCCTCGACCGTGATGACGCCTTCCTTGCCCACCTTCTGCATCGCTTCCGCGAGCTTCGCCCCGATCTCCTTGTCGCCATTGGCGCTGATCGTCCCGACGTGCTCGATCTCCTTCGGATCCTTCGTCTGCTTGGAGAGCTTCTTCAGGGTCTCCACGACGGCGTCGACCGCTTTGTCGATGCCGCGTTTGATCTCCATCGGATTGTGGCCCGCTGCGACGAGCTTGCTCCCCTCGCGATAAATCGCCTGGGCGAGCACCGTAGCCGTCGTGGTGCCGTCGCCGGCGACGTCGCTCGTCTTCGAGGCGACCTCGCGCACCATCTGCGCGCCCATGTTCTCGAAGCGATTCTCGAGCTCGATCTCTTTGGCCACCGTCACACCGTCCTTGGTGACGGTCGGCGACCCAAAGCTCTTCTCGATGACGACGTTTCGCCCCTTCGGGCCCAGCGTCACCTTCACGGCGTCGGCAAGCGCATTGACGCCCGCGAGGATCAAGTTTCTAGCGTTTTCGGTGTAGACGATCTCTTTGGCAGCCATCTTTGGAAACCTTTCTCGAACGAGCCTGGGATCACTTCTCGAGCACGCCGAGGATGTCGTCCTCGCGCAGGATGAGCCGTTCCTCGCCGTCGACCTTCACCTCGGTGCCGCTGTACTTGCCGAACAGCACGCGGTCCCCCGCCTTGACGTCGAGCTTGCGAACGCTCCCGTCCTCGAGGATCTTGCCGTTGCCCACGGCGAGCACCTCTCCCTCGATCGGCTTCTCCTTGGCTGTGTCGGGGATGATGATCCCTCCCTTGGTTTTCTCTTCCTCTTTGACGCGTTTGACGATGACGCGATCGTGAAGCGGGCGAATGCTGGCCATCTGTGATTCTCCTCTCCGTGAATGCGGCTCGACGACGACGCCGGGCGCGCGAGGGAAACGACAAACCCCTCCTCGCTGGCCCGTGACCCGCAGAGGAGCGGCAACTGTCGCGTAGCGAGGCAATGGCTTCCGGCTGTACGACGGAAGACACGCCTGAGGTGCGATTGTTGGCACTCAAAACGGCCGAGTGCCAACTGCGGGCGCCAAACTAATGCCCGAAAACGTGCCGTCAAGGGGGGCACGGACTTCGACGTCGCACGATCGCAAGGCATTGGAAACACTCGCAAGCCGGACCACGCGATGGGCCAAGCAGTCGTCGCGTCTGGCTGCCAGCGGCTGAAGCGAACGAAACGCCGCGGAAGCATTCCAGAAATTGCGCAGGCCCGCAGGATTCCTTACAAAAAATAAAGAGCTGATGCGACCCAGGGGGGGCGCCCCCGATTCGTCGCGCCCGCTTCGCTCGAGGTGATGCGATGACCATCCTGGCGGCCCGTTCCGTGGCGCACTTCTTTTGCGAGGCGGTAGAGGACGCGATTCGCTCCCGCGGCGTCACCGCCACCGACGGAGCCGCCCAGTACCTCGTCGCGCTCCTGACCGACTACGCCCATCCGGAGGGTCGCGCGGAAGAGGCGCTGGATAGACCCTTGACGCTGCTGCTCGACGAAGCCTTGCGAATCGGCCACCGAGCCGAGCGATTCGAGCGGCTTCGAACGCTCGGGGACGGGGTGCTCTACGCCTCGGGATTCTTCGGCGCCCATTTCGAGGCTCGGGGCGTGGATCCGAAGTATCTGCGGGGCCTTGGAACTCGCGCATACGGGGCGGCGAGCTCGATGCTGCGGCACGGGGGAGAGGAAGCCACGGGACCCGATCTTTTCGCGGAGCTCGCCGACAACTTCGACGAGTTCGTCGACGTGCTCACCGAAGTGGCCGATAGCACCCTGGCGATGGGCGCCGAGACGGCCCGAGGTCTGGTCAGAGCCTACGAACGGTGGCTCAAGACCGGCAGCGAGCGGCTCGCATCCGCGTTGACCTCTCAAGGCGTGCTCCCCACCCGCGGACCGAAGGGCGTGCTGCAGTGACCGGCGCCAGCCGGCTCGCCGGCAACGGAGCCGAGCTGGTTCGGGAGCGCGCGCTCGCCGCGCGAATCCAGTCGGCCCTGGAGCGAACGTATCGTCTCGACCACCTGGCCGACGTACAGGATTACGTTCGTCATGGCGCGAGCACCGTCGAACGCGAGCTGCTGCTCCTGCGCCATGCCGGCGACGGCGTGCTGGAGCTGGGGCTGCGTTTGCCGCGGCTCGAGGAAGAAACGGAGCTCGACACCCTGTGCCAGATCATCGAGGGCGTCAGCCACTTCGTCTACGTCGCGGACCGCGCCCGCGCTCGGCGCGAAGCGACGCACCTGGAGCTCGAGATCCAGGCCGAGGTCGACAAGTGGGTGGTGCTCGCCTCTTCGATGCGCGCACTCGATGCCGACCGCAGCGCGCACCTGCGCGCGCGGCTCTACGAAGGCGTGGCGTTTGCTCACCCGGCACAGACCGAGCTGGGGGAGAGGTACAGGGTCGCGAACGACTCCGCGAACCGATTCGTCCGCCGCCTGGAACGCAGATACCTCGATCGAGCCCGCTTTTCCGAGATGCGTGAAGAGCTTCGACGCTTTTTCCACGTCGGCCAGGAAGAGAAGCTGCGTCTCGGAAGACCGTCGTAGCGCGGCGCCTGGCCACACGCGACACGTCTTGCGCGCGGTGACGAGCGGCCCGATGCTCTCGAGCACGTGCACATCGCTGCCCAAGTCCGCGACGCGGTCGACCGCCTCGAGCTGCCGTTCAACGCTCTGGGTCTCGACCCCTACGGAATCTCGAAGCGTCACCTGGTGCGCGCGATGACACCGCTCGCTTTCGCGTATCGCCATTATTTTTCCGTACAGACGCGAGGGATCGACCACGTTCCGCGACGCGGTCGAGCCATGCTCGTCGGCAATCACTCGGGGGGAATCGCCATCGACGCAACGATGGTGATCGCCTCGTGTCTTCTCGAGCTCGACCCGCCCCGGCTCGCACAAGGAATGGCCGAGCGGTTCTTGAACCGATTCGCCGTCGCCAGCGTATGGGCCAACCGGACCGGCCAGTTCACCGGGCTGCCCGAGCACGCCGAGCGTCTTCTGCGCGACGACCGACTGCTCCTGGTCTTCCCCGAAGGGGCGCGCGGGACGGCGAAGCTCTTCCGCGATCGATACTCGCTGGTCGACTTCGGATCCGGCTTCATGCGCCTCGCCCTCAAGACGGAAACGCCCATCGTCCCTTTCGCCGTTCTGGGCACAGGCGACGCCTTCCCCACCATTGCCAACGCTCGTGCGCTCGGACGTGTCCTCGGCCTTCCCTACGTTCCCGTGACCGCGACGGGGTTGCCGCTCGTCCTGCCCGCCAAGGTCGAGATCGAATATGCGGGCCCGATTCGCTTCGAAGGAACCGGCAACGAGGAGGACGAGATCGTGGCCGCCCAGGTCAACCGCGTGAAGGCCGTAATAGCCTCGATGCTCGAGTCCGGCGTGCGCCGCCGCCGTGGCGAGCCGTCTCCGGCCACCCGCGAGCCATGAAGATCCTCCTGGTCGGCGCGGCAGGGGCCATCGCTCGCAGCCTCGCGAGACGCCTGCAAGCGGACGGACACGACGTCGTCGGCATCGATCGCCGGCCCTGGGCCGCGTCGCCGATCGAGTTTCATCAGGTCGATGTCCGCAAGCGAGGCGCGGAAGAGGTCTTCCGCAAGCTTCGCCCGGACGCCGTCGTCCACACCGCGACCGTCACGTCGCTCGTCGTCCCAGGGGCGGAAGAGCGCTCGCAGATCAACGTCGCGGGTACGCGAGCGGTCTTCGACTACGCGCGGGCGTACGGCGTCGAGCACTGCATCTTCGTCGGCCGCCATACGTTTTATGGGGCGGGACCCGATTCGCCGCTGTTCCACACGGAGGACGAGCCTCCGCTCGACCTCGACCGATTTCCCGAGCTCGCCGACCTCGTCGCCGCCGACCTCGTCGCCGCCACGGCGCTGTGGCGCTTTCCGGAGATCGCCACGACCGTTCTTCGTGTCTGCTACACGCTGGGCCCGACCGGGAGCGGGACGCTCGCGACGTACGTGCGTGGCCGTCGGGTGCCGGTCGTATTCGGGTTCGACCCCCTCTTTCAATTCTTGCACGAGGACGACTTCGTCAGGGCCGTGGTCCTCACGCTGTCCCAGCGCCCCCGCGGCATATTCAATGTGGCGGGGCCCCAGCCGCTACCGCTCTCGATCATCATACGCGAAGCCGGGCGAACACCGGTCCCCCTGCCGGAGGCCGTCATCGCGCGGATGCGAGGGCGCTTCGGTTTTCCGAAGCTCGCGGTCGGAGCCTTGGCCCACTTGAAGTATCCGGTCGTCGTCGATGCCCGTGCATTCCGCGAGCACACGGGCTTTGTCCACCAGCACGACGAGCTCGAATCGATACGCTCGTTCCGGGCCGCGTTTCCGCGGCCCCCGTGACCATTCCGACCGATATCGTCCCCGGGGGCGGCGGGCGCAGGCGCTACTTCTTCTTGGCCTTCTTCGCCGTTTTCTTTGCTTTCTTCGCACTCTTCTTGGCGGCCTTCTTGGCACCCTTCTTCGCAGCCATTTTCTTCGTTCCTTTCTTTTTTGTCGCACCAGACTTGGCTTCACCGACCCTTCGTTTCGCCGGCGAAGTCGTTCGTTTCGCGGTGAGCGGCGGCGCGAGCCTGGTGGCTGGCTTCGCCGGACCGCCCACTCCGTTGCCACCCGGAGCGTGGACGTGGTCGTCGGTCTCCTGCGCCGGGCGCGGGACCGCTTCCCGCTGCGCAGCTCGGCGTTCGAGAACGTGTATGACCTTCTCGTCGAGCTGCTCGAAGTCGAAGGGCTTGTCGATGTACTCGTCCGCTCCGAAGAGGGGGCTGGTCGCTTCGTTCAAGCTCTCTCCGATGCCGGTCAGCATCAGGACGCCGGTGTGCGCGAGGGCCGCATCTTGACGGATCTTGCGACACACTTCCCATCCGCTCATGCCGGGCATCATCACGTCCAGGACGACCAGATCCGGCAAGCGGTCGCGCGCAAGGCGCCAGGCCTCGTCGCCGTCCGATGCCTCGGTCACCTCCATCTTCGGCCGTTCGATCGACCGCAGATGTCGTGCGACGAGCTCCAGCATCGTCGGCTCGTCATCAGCTACCAGAACGACCGGACGCGCCGCGTTCGAATTCACACTGGCGATGATCGAAGAACTCGCATCCGTTGGTCAAGTTCGTCGTTCGATCACTCGTCGACGAACTGGGTCGGGACCCGCGTCGTCGACTCGACCAATTCCTTGTTCGACGTGACGAACTTCACGATGGTCGGCATGTGACCCTTCGTGAGCTTCAGCTTGTTCTGCATCATCCCCTTGGTCGGATCGAGCTCCTTGCGGATGACCTCTTTCCAGCGCGCGTATGACGCCACGATGACGAAGCTGGCGTTCTGCGCTTCCTCCCGCGAGACCAGCCGGCAGCCCTTGCACTCGCCCCGGTCGACGTCGAGCAGCATCGCCACCTCCTGCGGGATGCCGATCGACGGCTCGGCGTTGACGACCATGGCCACGGGCCCGTGCGTCCAGTCCCTACCGGCGATCTTGTAGCCGGGGTTCGCGTTGATGGCGTCCTTGTACGCGGCGCACCATTCGGCGGAGGGAAAGCGCAGCTTCGCCGGCGGCGGTTGGGATGCTGAGGTCATGCCGCCGGACGGTACCCCAGGACCCGGTCACCGCAAAATACGTCTCTCGCGCGGCGTGTCCGACCTGCTCGGGGTCGTAGCCGTGGCCGTCGCGAACGGCCATACTCAGGGCCGAGATGCCTCGTGCTCCCTCGCGTCCCCGAGTACACGTGCCGGGAAACAAGCGACTCGACGGCGTCCTCGATTTCGTAGCTTTCGCGTCGCGGCCGATGCCGCTCGTCACTCTGCTCGACGATGCGCCGCCCCGCATCGCGGGTCTGCTGCAGGCCGACGTGTGCTCGCTCTATCTCGTCGAGGGAGACAAGAGCGAGCTGGTCATGCGGGGCAATGTCGGGTTCAGCAGCGATGCGCTCGGCCAGGTCCGCCTGCGGGTGGGCGAGGGAATCACGGGCGAGGCGCTGGAGTACATGCGCCCGATCTCCACCGACACAGCCGAGCAGCACGCCGCATACAAGCACTTCGAACAGCTCGGGGAGGAGCGCTTTCCCGTGTTTCTCGCCGTTCCCGTGCGCGGCATCGCCGGACCGCTCGGGGCCCTGGTCGTGCAGCGGCGCACCGAGCCGTTCAGCGACGCGGACGTCGAGCTGCTGACGGTCATCGGAGGCCTCATTGCAGCCGGTATCCGGCATGCGGAGCTCGTGGGGGACGCGCGCGAGCGCGGCGCGCGGCGCGCGGCCGGCGGAACTCGAAAAGTCATACTCACCGGCCGCCCCGCGGTGGTCGGGCGCGCGCTCGGAGCCGTCGCCGCGCTGCGCCGACCCGCCGCTCGCCCGAACAGCCGCAATGCCGGACGCGATCCGCCGACCGACGTGCGCCTTCTCCGAACCGCGTTCGACGCCGCGGACAAGGCCATTCGAGGTCTCCGCAAGCGCGCCCTCACGATCGGCCTCGGGCGCGAGTCGGCCTTCCTGGCGACCTACGCCGAGATCCTCGAGGACGCCCGCTTCCGCGAGCGGGCGACCGAGCTGGCGGCAAGCGGCGTCGGCGTGGCACAGGCGTTGTCGAAGGTCGCACGCGACGTCACCCGAACGGCGGCGTCGATGACGCGCGACCCGTATCTCGAGGAACGGGCCCGCGACGTCGAAGACCTGTGCGACGCCCTGACGATGATGAGCGGCCTCGGCACGGGCGACAAGCGGGCGGCGATCCCGAGCAAGGCCATCCTCTTCGGAGACAGTCTCACGGTCTTCGATCTGCTGGTCACGGCTCGCTCCTTGCCGGCTGGAATTGCGCTCACCGAGCGCGCTGCCGGTCCCCGAACGAAGGCGCTACTCAAGCTGATGAACGTTCCTGCGGTGGCCGACGTCCGCGGCCTCTTCCGCTGGGCGGCCGACGGAGACGTCGCGCTGCTCGACGGCGACCACGGCTTGGTGGTGATCAACCCGAGCAAGAGCGAGGTGGCGAGCTTGCGCGAGCACCGTCGCTCCTGGAAACACCCGCAGCCGTCTTGAGCTCGCCGTGCGGCTGGCACCGGTCGTCCATCTCGCGCCTCGAGCCGCACGCGATGAACACGCGAGCGTGAATCGCCGAGCCATGTCAGGATGAGGCGTCCCCGTTGAGTTCCGTCGCTCCCCCCCCCGACGAGAGCGCTGTGCGCGAGGCGGACCCCTCCGGCGGGCGGTCCAGCGCGTCGGACCTGAGCGGTTCGGTCCCGCGTTTCGACATGACCTATTCGCCGCCGTCGCTGGAGCGTGCGAAGACCAAGTTCGGGCCGCCGATACGGTCCCGAATTCCGTCGGCGCTTTACCTCGCGGCCGCCCTCGCCCTCGGCGGAGTCGTCCTGTACGCGTACGCCGCAGCGCCCTCGAGCTCGCGGGTCTTTGCGTGGGTCGTCGAAGGCGACGCGGGCAGGCCCTTGTCTGCAAGCATCCTTGCGGCCATCGTGGTGCTCAGCGCGATCGGAACCGTGCTGCGAACCCACATGCGAGGCGTCCTCGTCGGCGAGGACTGGATCGAGGCCCGTTACCTGCTTCCGCTCGGCATCCCTCGTGCGCGGCGGTGGGGGTGGCCTCAGGTCTTGCGAGTCGTCGTCGACGACGAACGGATCGCGCTCGAGCTCTGGGACGGGAGCTTCGAACGGTTGCCCGAGGTCGCACGGGCCGGGGAGCTCGTCGACCTGCTCATCCGCCAGGCGCGCCGCCGCCGGATCGACGTCACCGAGCTCGATCCCACTCCGCTCTGACGCTCGCCCGGACCTCGTCGCTGGCCAAGAACTCGACGGCTGTACGCGCCAGAGCCTTGGCCGCAACGACCGCCGCCTCGGTACCTCGATCGCTTGCCGCCGCCTCGGCAAAACGCAGCTCGTGACACAGAGCTTCTCCCTCGTCCACGATCGCCACCCACGGGTGGATGGCCGGCACGACGCGAGACACGTCACCCATGTCGGTGCTTCCCGTTCCGATGCGGTCGTCGCGATCGCGCGGGTGCCGCCCGAGCGCCCCGAGGTGCGCGCTGAAGCGCCGGGCGAGCGCCTCATTATTGAGCATGGCACGATAACCGCGCCGCAGCGTCGCCGTCGACTGCACATTGCTCGCCATCGCCGCGGCCCGGGCGCACCGTTCGACGATGCCCCGGATGCGCTCGAGCTCCGCGTCGTCCCGGGCACGAACGCTGAATTCACATGCGGCGCGCTGCGGAATGATGTTGACCGCTTGACCCCCATCCGTCACGTACCCATGGACGCGCACGCCGTCGCGGAAGTGCACGCGCTGGCCGTCGACCAGCCGGAACGTGTCGAGGCAGGCCGTCAGTGCGCTCTGCCCGTCGTGCGGCGCCAGTGCTGCGTGCGCCGGCGTACCGTGGAACTCGAACGTGAGCCATGCCGACGCGAGCGTCGGGTGCATCGCAAGATCGCGATCGAAGGGGTGAAACATCATCGCGGCGTCGATGCGTTCGAACACGCCAGCGTTGATCATCGCGATCTTTCCTCCACCGCCTTCCTCGGCCGGGGTTCCGAGTAGAACGACTTCGCCGCCGGCGACCTCCGCCACGGACGCCGCGGCCACGAAGGCGCCCGCTGCGCCTGCCGCGATCAGATTGTGACCGCACGCGTGGCCGACCCCCGGAAGCGCGTCGTATTCGGCGAGGATGGCCACGCAGGGTCCCCCCGCCCGCCCGGCGCGAGCTCTCAGCGCCGTGGTCATCCCGGCGACTCCGTGCTCCACCCGATGGCCGCGTGCCTCGACGAACTCCCCCAGCCACCGGCTGGCCCGATGCTCTTCGAAACGCAGTTCCGGGTGAGCGTGGATGCGACGCGCGAGCGCGGTGAGGTCCTCGGCATTCGCATCCACGACGCGATCGACGGCGGCGGCTAGCTCGGGCGCGAGCGGCATGGTCGAAAGACTGGCCCAGGGAGCTCGCAGTCGTCAAACCCGCGGGGGCTCCGCCCGCCCCCGAGCGCCGCAGGATGCCGTCTCTGGGACCGGCTGCTACACATGGGGCCGGGAACCTGGAGCCGTCGATGAAGCGAAAGTACGGCGCAGCGATGCTCGCCGCAGCAGTGATGATGGCTCTGGCAGGCGCCGGCTGCCGCGATCGCGACCCGCAAGGGCCGAGCTTCGCGACGAGCGGCCCCGGTCCTCGGAGCGGCGCGGGCGCTTCGAAGGCCGCCGCGAGCGGCGCCGACTCGACGAGCGCGCCCCCTGGACACGCGGACGAGAGCTCCGGATCGAACGCGGCTGCGAGCGACCGGGGGGGCGCCGTCCAGCCCTTTGCCCCCGTCAAGGTCACCGGGGCCGGCAAGGCGATGGGCACGCACCTCGCGTATGCGGCCTACACGACGCCTGCGCAGGACGAAGCCGCCGTGCGTGGCCTCTTCGACAAGGCGACGGACGAGATCATCCGGCTCGAGAGGCTGATGACGACGTGGGACCCGAAGAGCGAGGTCTCGCAGATCAATGCATCGGCCGGAAAACGACCCGTCGTGGTCGGACAGGAAACGTTCGACGTCATCGCCGAATCGATCCACGCGAGCCAGATCAGCGACGGCTCGTTCGACATCACGTTCCAGACGCTGCACGGGCTCTGGAAGTTCGACGAGGACCTCGATCCACATCCACCGACTCCGGAGCAGGTGCAAAAGAGCCTGAGGTACCTCGGGTACCGACACGTGAAGCTCGATGCCCGCGCGCGCAGCGTGTACCTCGACGAGCCTCACGTCCAGATCGGGCTGGGAGGCATCGCGAAGGGGTACGCGGTGGACAAGGCGTCCAAGGTGCTCTCCGACGGCGGGCTGACCTCGTTCTTCGTGCAGGCGGGCGGTGATCTTTACACCCGAGGCGTCAAGCCGGACGGGAGCCCTTGGCAGTCGGGGATCCGCGATCCGCGCGGACCCGAGGGCGACTTCTTCGCCGTGATGCCCGTGAGCGACCACGCCTTCAGCACCGCAGGCGACTACGAGCGCTCGTACATCGTCGACGGCAAGCGGTACCACCACATCATCGATCCGCACACGGGCTATCCCGCCACGGCATCGCGCAGCGTCACGATCTGGGCCCCTAACGCGTTCATCGCCGACGAGATCGACGACGCCGTATTCATCCTCGGCCCCGACCGGGGCCTGGCCCTGGTCGAGTCCCTGGACGGCGTGGGTGCCGTCATCGTGGACGCCCACAGCCGCGTCTGGACGAGCAAGCGGCTGCAGGGACTGGTGCGCGAGGTGCACCCGCCCCGGGACGCGCTCTGAGCGCTGGACCTACGCGTCGCCCGCGGCCCGATCGAGCGACCCCCGTCGTCCGCGCACGACCTCGAGAGGTCGGAGCTCGGCGATCCGCGCCGGCACGTACACGAGGGCGGGCGTCGCGGTACGATCGGGGCTACGGTGCTCCGCCGGGGACCGCCGCTTCCGCGGAGACTCGCAGTGTCCAAGCGCAAACCTCGCCTGCTCATTTTCGTCATTGCCTACTACGCCGAAAGCACCCTGCGCTCGGTGCTCGAGCGCATCCCGGGCTCGATTTTCGACGAATACGAGGCCGAGATCCTCGTCGTCGACGACGCCTCGACGGACCGGACGTTCGACATCGGCCGCGACTACCAGGACAACCATCCCGACATCCGGATGAACGTCCTGCGCAACGAGCTCAATCAGGGCTACGGCGGCAACCAGAAGGTAGGGTACGCATTCGCCATCGAGCAGTCCTTCGACTTCGTGGCCATGGTGCACGGGGACGGTCAGTACGCGCCGGAAGAGCTTCCGCGGCTCGTGGCCCCCCTCCGCGAGGGCCGCGCGGAGGCCGTGTTCGGAAGCCGCATGATGTCGCGATTCGGAGCGCTGAACGGCGGCATGCCGCTCTACAAGTTCGTCGGCAACAAGATCCTGACGGGGCTCCAGAATGGGATGCTCGGCACGAAGTTTTCGGAATTTCACTCCGGGTATCGAATTTATTCGACCGCGGCATTGCGACGAATCCCTTTCGAGCTCAATTCGAATGACTTCCATTTCGACACCGAGATCATTCTCCAGCTTCTCAACGCAAAACAACGAATCCTCGAGCTTCCAATCCCGACGTATTACGGTGACGAGATCTCTCGAGTGGACGGGATCAAGTATGCGAAGGACGTGCTGCTCGCGACGCTTCGCAACAGGATGCACCTTTCGGGGCTTCTCTATCAACGCAAGTTCGATCCGATCGAGCCCGAGGCGTCGCACGCTCCATATCCATTGAAGCTTGGATATCCGAGCAGCCACACGTACGCGATCGCCGCGGTTCCTCCGGGCTCGCGCGTGGTCGACATCGGCGCAGACCCCGGGGGGGCGGTCGCTCGCGAGCTCGTCGCGAAGCACTGCCACGTCGCGGTCGTCGATCGGCAAGCGCTGGCCCTGAGCGTTCCGGAGGTGCGCGAGATTCAGCAGGATCTGGATGCGCCGCTCTCCTTCGATCCGGACGAGCACGATTACCTCCTGATGCTCGACATCGTCGAGCATCTCAGGGACCCGGAGCTGTTCCTCGACCAGGTTCGCGCCAAGTTCGGCTGGACGCCGAGAACGCTCGTGCTCACGACTCCCAACGTCGCGTTCGTCGTCCAGCGGGTGATGCTGCTGTTCGGGCAGTTCAACTACGGAAGAGTGGGGATCCTGGACCGTACGCACACGCGTCTTTTCACCTTCCGGTCGCTGCAGCGACTGCTCGTGGACGCCGGCTTCAAGATCAAGGAAGTGCGCGGCATTCCTGCGCCCTTCCCGAAGGCGTTGGGCACGGGCTTCATGGGCAAGGCGGCCATCCGCCTCAACCTCGCGCTGATCCGCATCTCCCGAACGATGTTTTCTTATCAGATCTTCGTCACCGCCGAGTCCACGCCCCACGTCTCCTTCGTGCTTCGCGACGCCAGAGAGAACAGCGCGCGCGCTCGAGAGCGCGCACGGCACGCCCAACCTGGCGCCCGCATCGAGTCCGAGAACGGGGTGAACGCGACGAGAGACCGCGCCTAGGGTCGCGCCGGCAGCCGCCTTCGGCGACACAAGCGGCCTGATGTCCGGTAAAGAGGGGCGAGTCTCTTATGCCTTCGCGCCCGTCGGTTCATGCTGCGTTCTTCGGCATTGCCGCCGTCGCTCTCGGCATTGCCATCAACGCGGCCAACGGGACGCTGACTCCGGACGCCATCGAAGCGCTCAACGTTTCTTGCGGTGCGGTGCTCCTGGCCCTCGTCTGGCCGTCCGGTCGGTGCGACGATCCGCTCCGCGGTCGAAAGACAGGATGGCTCACGCTGCTTCTGCTGCTGGGCATCGCGTGGGAGGTCGGGCTGCTGATCGTGACCCCGCCGCTCCTCTATGGAAGGTTCCGGTCCGGAGATCTCCCCGTCTTCTTTCGCGAAGCCGCCGCCGCCGGCGTCGTTTCCGGCGCGCTCTCCTTTGCGCCTAGGGCTGCGCGCCGGGCGCTGATCGCGGCCCTGGTGATCGCGCACGGGGCGATCGGCCTGTGGGCCATCCATGCGTCTCCGGAGCCGCACATCGATGTCTTCTATTTTCAGCGAGACAGTTGCGCCGCGTTGTTACGGGGCGCGAACCCCTACACCATCACGTTTCCGAACATCTACGGCGATGCGACGCCCTTCTACGGCCCGCACGTGTCCGTGCGGGGACGGCTCCAGTTCGGATTCATTTATCCCCCGCTGAGCCTATTTCTCTCGTTGCCCGGTTACCTGCTGGGCGATTTTCGCTATTCGCAACTCTTCGCCATCGAAGCCGCCGCCGTCCTCATGGCGTTCATGCGCGACGGCGCGATCGGATCGCTGGCAGCGGCGCTCCTGCTGCTGAGCCCCCGGTCCATCTTCGTGCTCGAGCAGGGGTGGACGGAACCTTACGTGGTCCTTCTGCTCGCGGCCACCGTCTTCGCGGCGTGCCGTGCGCCGCGCGCGCTCCCATACGCGCTCGGGCTCCTCTTGTGCGTGAAGCAGTACCTCTTTCTCGCGCTGGCCCCCAGTGCGCTGCTCATTCCATGGCGAGACGCGAGGCGCACGCGCATGTTCGTCCTCAAAGTCGCCCTGACGGCGGTGGTCGTAACCCTTCCGTTGGCGCTCTGGAACCCGCGCGCCTTCTGGTTCGACAACGTCGGTTTCCAGCTCCAGCAGCCGATGCGCGCGGATGCGCTCAGCTATCTGGTCTGGTTTTCGCGCGACCGCGCCTCGCCCTACCCCGTGTGGGCGAGCTTCCTCGTGACGGGCATGGTGACCGCCCTCGGCCTCTGGCGCCTGCCGAGGACGCCCGCGGGCTTCGCAGCGGCCATCGCCGCGGCGTCCCTCGCATTCTTCGCCACGAGCAAACAAGCCTTCGCCAACTATTACTTTTTCGTGATCGGAGCCATGTGCTGCACGGTAGCGGCCCAGGAGCTGCGCCCGCCGCTCGCATCTCGCGTCGAGCAGCCGTCCTCGTAGGCTGCGACGCTCGCGACGCAATTCCATTCCCCTTGCCCTCTCGCTCGTCTGCATGTTCTACATCTCGCGTCGAAGATGGCGCGCGAGTCCATGGGGAAGCCATCCGGCGCCGTCGGACGCCATGGCCGATTGCGCGCCTGGAAGCTTCCCGCGCGGCCCGGGCTCGGCTGGTGGGCCGCGGTGACGCTCTGCGTGGTGGCGGGGACGTCGCTCTACACCGACCTGCTTCGATTCGAGAACCCGACCGGCGAGAAATACGTCACTCCATTCACGCCGGGCCAAACCGATTTCAGCTATCCGTATTACGGAGCGCTCGCTCTCATCGCCGGCGTCAATCCCTATCATAACAACCATCCCGAGCTGACGAATCCGATCTTCCGGATCGAGCGAATCGATGGCATCGACTTCAAGCAGATCTATCCTCCGGGACATCTTCTCACCTACGTCCCGCTGGCGCTGTGGAAAGGGGTGCACTGGCAGGAAGCCGCTCGAGTCTGGTTTCAGCTCAACCTCGTCATGCTGCTTGCGCTCGCCTCGATCGCATGGTCGCTGGCGCGCTTCGCGACGCAGAGGTCGCTCAGTCCCCTTTGGGTTCCGTTCTTCTTCGTATGTCTCGCTTTGAATCCAGCCGAAGAATTCGGACTCGACCGCGGCCAGAGCGACACGCTCATCTCTCTGCTGTGCTGGGGCGCGGTGTTCTCTCTCCTGCGCGGCGCGAGCGGCCTCGCCATGTTCCTGGCGATCTGGGGCACCTCGATCAAGGGATACCCAATCCTCTTCACTGCGGGCCTCGGTCTCATGGGTCTGGCCCGCAGGCGGTGGCGATGGACGCTGGCGGGCGCGCTCGTGGGGGCGACGATCTTCGTCTTTCCCGTGGCCCGGTACTTTCGAGACGCGGCGCGAGGGATCCGCTTCCGATCCGAGATGTTCTGGCCCTACTGGTTCAACCATAGCTTTCGCAACATCGCGTACCGCCAGTCGCATGCCTGGGCCGACAAGGGGAGATTCGCGCTTTCCGCGTTTGCCGCAGCAGTCGCCGTCGCCGCCTGCGTCCGCGCCTGGCGCTCGCTTTGCCGCCAGGAGCCGGTTGCGAGTCAGGCATTCTGGCTCGTCCTCTTCGCGGCGGCCGCGCTGGGCACGATGATCGGGTACTCGGCGCTCAGCGTTTCTTACAACCTGATCTTGATTTTTCCCGCCATACTCGTGCTGGTCGCTTCCCAGGAGCGCCTGGGCGTCGATCTCGGCTTGCCCGCGTGGGCCAGACACGTGCTCGGGGCGGCATTTCTCGGTTGCGCCTTCTTGCTCTTCGTCTGTCGCCTCGGGAACGACCCGCCGGGCAACGAAGGCAACATCCCCGCCGCCGGGTACGGTCTCGTCACGCTCTTCCCGCTGCTCGCCGTGTGGGTCGTGCGCGGATTTCTCCGACCCGGTTTGCCGGTCTCCGATCGCCCAGAGCCTCGCTCCGCTTCGACTCCCTGACCTTCCCTCGGCTCCGCTGCGGCCGACCTGCCAAGCCATTCACGTCGACGGGAGGGGTCGAATCTTCACACGATTTCGATTTCAGGAAATGGGAAAATCATGCGGCCCCCCGCAGCGAGGTACTCTCGCTCCCGCTGCAAGATTCCCTCCTTGAAGTGCCATGGCAACACCAAGAAGTAATCGGGTTTCATGCGACGGGCGTCCGCTTCCGAAACGATCGGAATGTGAGTGCCCGGAGTCACGCGGCCGAACTTGTCGGCGTTGACCTCCGCGATCGCAGGAATCTGGCGTGGCCCGATTCCGCAGAATTGCAGGAGGACATTGCCTTTGGTCGATGCACCGTATCCGAGGATGGTCTTGCGGTCGGAGACGAGAGCATCGATGAGTCTCGTCAGGTCCAGCCGATGCCGGAAGACCCGCTCCTCGAAATCACGGTAGGGCCGCGGTGTGTTCAAGCCCATTCGGTCCTCTTGCTGCAAGAGCCATTCGATGACAGGACGGTTGCGCAAGACGTTCTTGTTCGAGCGGTGCGCTGCGGTGACCGCGAAGCTTCCTCCGTTGACGGCATTCATCAGCACCTCGACCGGCTCGAGATCCGCGGCGGCGAGGATGCGCAAAACGGCCCCCAGGGAATAATACTCGAGGTGCTCGTGGCAGATCGTATCGTACGAGTTGGTCCGAAGCATCGACGGCATGTAGCTCTGCTCGAAGTGCCACAAACCGTCCGGAGCCAAGACCGAGGCCACCTGCCGCACGAACGAGACCGGGTCTTCCAGGTCGTAAAACATCGCGACGGACGTCACGATCTTCGCGGGAGCCGCCGTCGTGCGCCGGTAAACTTCCGCGGAGAAAAAGTCGGGCACGACGCGGGCGTCCTCTGGATAGTACTGAATGAACTTTCGGGCCGTCGGGTCGATCCCAATCTTGGTGACGCCCCCCACGGAGTATGAGCGCAGCAGGGTCCCGTCGTTGCTCCCGATGTCCAAAACCGTATCGCCCCCCTTGAGGCTCGATAGCTTTTCCAGAAATCTCGTCTTCTGGACGAGGTGCGTCACCATCGACTGATTCAAGCCCGAACGGTAACCGTAGTTGTCCCCGTACATCTCCTCGGCCGAGTACGAGTGTCGCAGCTGGAGCAGCCCGCTGTCTGCGCACCACACGAGCTCGAGGGGGCCGCTCGTCACGGGTTCGTCGGGCAGGCGAGGAAAGACGCCGGTGAGCGCCTGGCGCCCAAGGCTCAGGACCGGGATCAGGTTGGAGCTACCGCTGGCACGACACGCCGTGATTTCGGAATATCCGCCTCCCACGATGGCCGCTCCCTTCAGCGCGGGGTTTTGTCACAAACGTCCGCGATCGTCCAGCGGGCGCCGGGGATGCCGCTCGCTCGCGGCGCTGCAGGCGGCTCGCTTCAGCGACGCGCCACGACGATGGCTTGGATGAACCCGTCCTTGAATCCAAAATAGTATTTCTCGAGAGAGAAACCGGACTCCTTCAGAATCGCCGCCGCCTCGTCCTGGCCGCGCACCCTCAGAACTTCGGGGGGATGAAGGCGTGTGCTCGTGCGCAATGCGCTGTTGAGCACCCAGTGGACGGAATCCAGGACCATCGCGCTCGTCGCACGCGCGTGAGGCCAGAAGACGACCAGCTTGCCGTTCGGCTTGATGACCCGGCGAAGCTCTTTCAGGATCTCGACGAGCTGCGGCCGAAAGAAGTGCTCGACCACTCCCAGGTTGTACGCGCCGTCGAACGTTTCGTCCGCGAAGGGAAGGTGGGCGATGTCGGCGCGGAGCACCTCGAACGCGCGGGGGTTCGCGCGACGGTATCGTTCGATTGCCGCGCCGGAGAGGTCCACCGCGGTGATTTTCACGAGATCGTGGAGATCGGCGTCGACCTCGCCGCTTCCGCACCCCGCATGAAGGAGGTGGCTGCCCGGGGCGAAGTTTTCCCTGATCGTGGCGGTGAGGCGTGGCTTGATGACCAGATTGCGATACGCGCTCGCGATCGCGTCGTAAGCGAGCGCGCCGTTCGTACTTTTCCGCGCCCAATACCGGTCCCAGCCCTGCCGGTCCTCCAGGCTCGAGGCGTCGGCGGGCGGTATCGAGAGGCGAAATTGCGCTGGATTCGCTTTGTCGGCGACGTAGAGCGCGGCGAGTTGCGCGACGCTGCGGCGAATCTCCTGGAGCGTCATCTTGGAGTGACCGTACGTGCGCGCTGGCAGCGAGATCGGCACGTCCTTGATGGACAGGCCGTTCTGGTGAGCAACGAAGAGACTCTCGAAGAAAAAGGCATATCCACGCGATCGAACGAGAGAAAACAGCTCGCGTGGAATCGTCTTCAGACGGTAGACGCGAAATGCGCCGGTCGCGTCGCCGCTTATGCCAAGCATGTTCACGGTCAAAAAATGACCGATGTGCGTGAGCGACTTCCTGTAAAGGCTCCACTCTGAAAGACTGCCTGGGTTGAGATAGCGTGAACCGACGGTAATATCGTACGACTCGGCGTGGGCGGCGAGCAGTGGAATGTCCGACGGTGAATGGGTGAAATCGCAGTCCATGGTCACGAGCAGGTCGTAGCCGCGGTCATACGCGTACGCGATGCCGTCGAGGTGCGCTGCGCCTATTCCGAGTTTGCCGCTTCGGTGAATCACCGATACGCGGGAGTCCTCGCGGGCAAGGCCGTCGAGGATCGCACCGGTTCCGTCGGGGGAGCTGTCGTCGAGGAACAGGATCTGCGCCTCGAGGCCCAGCGCGACGATCTGCTCGTGCATCGGCACGACGTTCTCCCGCTCGTTGTACGTCGGGATGAAGATCAACGTCCGCTGCGGCATGGGCGTGCTTCGCGGCGGCATAGTCCGGGAGCGTGGTCGGCGTCAACCAGCCGGACGGCGGCGCGTCCTGTCGCGCGGCGCAAAACCACGCGCTAGACGTCTCGGGTTCCGGGGGGTCCCCGGATGCCTCGAGCGTGGCGGGTGAGGGATGGAGAAGCGCGCGGAGCAGATGCAGCCCCGTCTTCTGTTTGCATTCGCGATCGGCCTGACGCTGCTTCGCCTGCTCGATTTGCGAACCGCACCCTTCATCAACGACGAGCCCGCGCTTCAGCTGATGATCGATCAGCACAGGGCGGCGCACACCGTGCCGACGCACGGTCTCGAGGGGACGAGAGGCGTCGTTTATGGACCGACCGCGCTCTGGCTGTACATGCCCGTTCGCTTTCTCACGGACAGCGTCACGGCCATCACGGGCGCGCATGCCTTGGCGCACTGCGCAGGACTGATTCTCGTGTTTCTCGCGGTCGAGAGATCAGCCGGTCTCGTAGCGGCCCTCTGGACATGGCTGCTCCTCGGCGCCTCTCCGTATCTATTCTTCTATTCGCGCCTTCCCTGGGACAACACTTTTCTCATCCCGCTGGGCGGGCTGGTGCTTTTCCTCCTGTCGCGTCTCGAGAGCGAACCCGGTCGCGCGGGCGTCTGGGTCGGGCTGGGCGTCGCCTGTGGGCTCATTTTCGATCTCCACCTCATGGCACTTCCCGAGATCGCGGCGGTCGGCGTCACCGCAGCCCCGATCGCGTGGAGAAGCCGTCGCAGCCGATCGGCCCTGGCGGGGATGGTCGTCGGCGTCCTGGCTGCGGGAGGCGTCGTCGCCCCCTATCTCGGCGACGTGGCCGGCACGTTGCTGCGCGGGTCGCACTTCACGTTCACGACGGAGGGATTGACCGACACCGTCCCCGAGACGCTGCAGGCGATGCGCCGATATCTGTCCGCGGACGGGATGGATTATTTTCTCGACCGGACGAACGAGCCCGTACGCGCCGCGCTCGGCCCGCTTGTTTGGGGCTCTCCCCTGGGCTGGGTGGTGGCGTTCGCGGGACTCGGTTGCCTGGTGGCGGCCACCTCGACACTGCTTCATCGCATGGCACGTCCGCGCCCCGGGGGGACGACGACGCCGATCGTCGCCCGCTTCGGCATCGCTTTTTTCTGGCTCTTCCTCCTCTATTACTTCGGCGTCAGGCCCTCTCCGTTCCATCCGCATTACGTCATCGCCACGTTCTGGATTCTCCCGTTCTTCGCCGCGTGGTCGCTGCAACATCTGCCGAGGCCGGGGCGCATGTGCCTTCAGGGCGTCATCGGCTTGCTCGCTGCGTGCGACCTCGCCTTCGTCGTCGTCGCTCACGCCCAGATCTCCCGCAACCACGGGACACGTGGATTTCATTACAGCTCCATTCCGGAGGAGGTCAGCGCGGCGACCGGGACCATCTGCCGGACGGCGCGCGCCGCGGGGCGCTCGGTCGCAATCGTCGATCTCAGGCGCGTTCCGGGCGTGCTGCCCCCGCCGTTCCAGTGGTTCGACCGTCACCTGAGCGACTGCGCGGGCGTCGACCTCGTCTTCTCGGCCTTTGCACGGAGGCCTTCGGATCCCGCCTTCGGCGTCTTCTACGGCGACGCGTCCGCCTACGACGCCCGCTTGCATGTGCTTGCGCGCTGACCTTCACCGTCTGTATCACCGTCTGTATCACCGTCTGTAGATGCTCACGATTGGCACCCCATCGTGAGTGACGACATAGGTCGGCGCGTCGGTTCCGAACACCACCCAGATGGCGTAGTCGAGCTCGTTCATGTGAAGCTCGTGCTCCACGAGGGCGAATCGCGAATCATGCGGAGCGCCCACGGGCCGGAGGTCCGCGCGAACTCGCTCCTCCCTCTGCATCTCGAGCCACGCGTCGAAAGTCGTGTCGTGAATGAACACCGTGGCGTTGCGCGGGGCGCGCGAATTCAAGTATTCGGTTGCCGCATTCTGAGAGGTGTATCCCCAGAATTGCCGGTTGAGCCCGAGCGTCGCGCCTCCGGCCGTTCCGCCGACCACGGGAACGTACGTCGAGAGACCGAAGGGCGTCGCGTGAGCCGTGATGGCCAGGGGTCCCAGGGCCACGGTCGCAAACAGGCCTACATCGATCACCAGCCGCGAGCGGTCCACCCCGCTGCTGCGCAGCGCACGCTGAATCGCGGAGGATGCGAGCACGAAACCTCGTCCGCAAAGGAGCGCGAGGAAGGGGTACGCGGGGAGCCAGTGCTTGGTCGCCCCGAAGATGGGCGTCTTCGCCATGAAGAACGGCACCATCGGAACGACGAGCGCGAGCGCGACGAGCAAATCCGTCTCGCCCCGAGGTGAAGGCTCGTGCGGACCTGCCGTGTCCCCCGACCGGAGCACGGCCCAGCCGCGCAGCCTCCGCCAGGCCGCGCCCGCGCGATCGGCGGTGCCGACGACGAAGAGGAGGATCGTGATCGTCGGGACCGTGGCGACGACCATGACGGGCAAGTACGATTTCGGAGACTGAGGGCCCCTGTAGTTTCGGCCCAGAAACTCGATGCTGTAGTAGGTGTGATGCAGGTGGAAGTCGAACCACCATTCGATTCGAGCAAGCGTATCGTTCCAGAGATAGGGCCAGAGTGCGAGAAAGACGATCGGGCCGAGCACGGCCATCGACACGAGACTCGCGGGCAGCGACACCCTTCCGACTCGTAGGCCCCGAAGCAAGGAGCGTCGCTGCGCGAAGAGCGCATGAGGCACGATGACCGCCGGCAGCAACCAGGCGTTGTGTTTCGTCTCGAGGGCCAGCCCAAAAGCGATCCCCGTCGCAATCGCCCAGCCGAGCCGTCCGGTCTCTTCCGAGCGCCAGTGAGCGTAAACGCATACGAGCCACATCGTCATGATGGGCACGTCGAAGCACGCCAGATGCGCATGAAAAAACACGCGCGGCATCAAGGCAAGAAGAACGGCCGCCACCAGGCCGGCGGCGCGACCCCATGCCTGCGCTCCGAACAGGTACGTGACGTAGAGTGCAATCCCCGCCATGCACATCGCCGGGAATCGATATGCATCGCTCGCGAACCGGAAGACGTGCCATCGTTCGTGGAGCAGCCACCACGAGACGCCGAACAACGTCTTCATGAGCGCCGGATGCTCGTGGTTGTAGCCCCAGCTCGCGTCGATGACGCCCTGGCGCAGGGCGTCGCTCCCGCGTTCGAAGAGCAGGAGCCACCAGCGCACGTAGGCGTTCGCCGCGGCGAAGTACGTGGACTCGTCCCGCATGAAGCCGATACCGCCGGCCGTGGCCAGGAGTGAAGCCACGTAGCATCCGCCGAGGGCCGCTCCGATCAGGTGGTCCCACCGGCCGATCCGGTCGGGAAGGCGAAACGCTCTCAGGTTCATCGAGAGGTGGCCTCGAAACAATACATCCGGCGCTCGGCGCTCGGAGCGCCGATGTCGACGACGACATCGGCGTGCGTTCCTGCGTAACCGCTGGTGTCGAACTCGAACTCCTTCCAGGACTCTCCGTCGCGGTGCACGGCTTGTCCGACGAGCGACCCTTCGATGCCAATCGCGATCGTGACGGGCGGCCCCTGCGCGGGCTGCTCGGCTTCCGCGTAGAGCGCGTGGTGACCGCGGAGGGAGCGGCCGAGCGCGACACCGAGGAAACGCAGTCTCAGGGTGCCCCCGGCCCCGGGTGGACGCGCGTAGATGCAGCGCCTCGCCGGGTAGTAGTCCGGGTCGGCCAGAACGGTGGGGGCGACGAGATTCCCCCCGGGGCACGCAAATCGATCCGCCGCCACCGCCGGGCCGAAGCCCAGCGCGCCGCTCCCCGGCGCCCCACGGGAGAACGGGCAGTCCACCTCCGCACCGCCCTGCACGATCGACACGTGCACTCGGCTCGCCGACGCCGCCATGGACACGAAGTCGTCGAGCACGCGCACAGGCGCCGGGTTTTCGAGTGTCGTCACGAGGACCCCGCCGAATCGCCTCCGATCGGTCCGTCGCCATTCGACGAGCGACGGGTCGTGCCCGCCGTGGATCGAGACCTCGAACGCCCGCGGGAACGCGCTCTCATCCGCGCGTGCCTCCCGCTCGATCGTGGCCAGGTTCGCTCCGAAGTACTGCCGGCCGAGCGGGTCCGCCCAGCGCGGCGCGAACGTGAGGAGATCGTCCGGCCGGATCTGCGCAGCGACATACTCGCGCGCCGCCTTCCAATCGGCTTCTCCGACGACGGAGCACGTCTGAATGACGTGGGCGCCGAGCTCGAGGAGAGCTGCCGAGGGAATCGCAGCGGCAACGAGCCAGCTCCGCCACGGCTTCGACAGGATTGTGCTGAGCCGATCCGCGGACACGGGGCGGGGAGCTTACACGTCGGGCTGGGTTCCGTCAGGCGGTGCGCAACGCTCCGGGGGGCGCGCCGTGAGCGCTGACCATGGCAAGAGCGATCCGCTCGACGTCCTCGGCGCAGACCACCTCGTAAGCGCCCGAGCATTTGGACGCGTAACGAAGCATGGCGCTGTCGCCGAGCGACCACTTCCCGCGCGGCTCGGGGCAAAGCCAGTAAAGCGCGCGTGCCTTTTCGCGGATGGAATCGAGCACCTCCGCACCGGCATTCTGGTAGTTGGTCCGCCCATCGCCCAGGATGAGCACGAGCGTGCGCCGGTCGATCTGCGACAGGTAGCGGGCCTCGAAACTGCGAAGCACACGTCCGTAGTTCGAGTTCTCGTCGGTGCGAACGAGCCCGGCACCGCCCCACGCCCGCTGCACCGCGCTGCTCGCGGGCTCGCGCGAGAACAGGTCCGTCGTCTCCCCGAGCTCGCTCACGAAGACGAATGTTCGAACGTCCTCGAAGAGCTCTTGTACCGCGTACGTGAACTCGAGAAGAAGGCGCGCGACGGGTCTCACCGAATCGCTGATGTCGCAGAGCAGGACCATTCTCGGTCGGTCGTGCCGTCGCTCCTTGCGCCGCAGCGAAAATGGGACTCCGCCCGTGCTCAGGCTGGCCCGCAGCGTTCGCCGGACGTCGACACGACCGCGCGACGCACGACGAGCACGCACCCGAGCGCGGCCCGCGAGCCGCCGGGCCAGTTGCCGCAACGCGCGACGCACGGCCTCGAGGTCGGACTCCGAAAGGCGGTCGAACGGCTTGCTCGCCGCGACGCCGTGCGAGCTTCTTTCGGACTGCTCGTGGACACGCTCCGCGTGAATGTCGCGCACGGCGTGGCGAACCGCCTCTTGCAGGCGCTCGAGCTCCGCGGCAACGGCGTCGGCGAGGGCCTCGCCGCGAACCCCGAGCTTTTGCGTGAGCCTGGCGCGCAGAAGCTCGAGAGCGCTCTTCGACCGATCGAGGCCGGTCTCGCGCAGCAGGCGGTGGACCTCGAATCCCAGGCGTGGCGCGCCTTCGGCATCGATACGGTGCCCGACGCCGGAGGTGACGACGGCTCGATCGAGAGCGGCGGCGTCCTGGAGCAGGGCGCCCAGCGCTCCGTGACCTGCGGTCGCCAGAGCAGCCAAGGCTTCTCGCAGAATGTCGATCTCGTGAACGTGGAAGCCGGATTGTCGGAGACGAGCCCAGAACGCAACCGAGGCACGCTCCGGGGAAAAAAACTCGTCGACAACCCCTTCGAACCGCGCTCGATCGCCGGCGCGCGACACGACGATACCCGCGATGGCCCGGCGCAGGGCCACTGCGTCGGCGATCCCCACGGCCTTCGCTGCGCGGGCGACATCGATGGCCTGTGCCGTGGACACGTCGAACCCTGCGCGCCTGAGCCGCCAGATGAGCTCGTCCAGCACGCGTACCAGCGTCTGCGGATTGCTCATCGTTGCGGATCGAGCGGCAGCGCGGAAGGCCCGGAACTCAGCGGCTCGGCCAGGAGGGCGCGGATGGCCGCGTCGAGGCGAGCGTCTTCGTCGCCGTCGTAGCCGATTGCGACGTCGCGAACCGTACCTCGCTTGTCGACGAGCACGATCGTCGGCAGGCTGGTCACACCGTAGGATCGCGTCGTCTCGCCGTGCGTATCCACGGCAACGGGGTATTTTATCGCGACACGTCGCGCGAAATCCGCGATGTGCTGCGCATCCTCGGTCGAGACCCCGAGCACGCTGAATCCTTGCGCACCGTACTGGAGCTGGAGCGCTCCCAGCTTGGAGGTGAAGAGGCGGCAGGGCGCGCACCAGGTCGCCCAGAAATCGATCAGCAAGACGTGTCCGCGTAGCGCCTCGACGGAAGACGGGACGACGCCGCTCACGGCCGCCAGCCCCTTCCACGTCGGCGCCGCGGCACCGACCAGATCCATGCGGGCCATGTCGTCCTCGTCGGGGAAGGACGCGAGGACGACGCGCGCGCTTCTCGTGGCCCCGTCACGGAGAAAGACGACGTCGACGGCGTCGCCCGCGGCGCGCGCGGCCACCGCACGGATGACATCGGAGCCGCTTGCGACCGGAAGGTTGTCAACTCGAACGAGGCGGTCGCCCTCGCGAACGCCGGCGCGATCGGCGGGCGAGCCGCGGACGACGTGCGCCACGCGCACCCCCCCCGAGCGCGCGGGCCCGGACTGGGGAGACCCCGGCGAGGCGGCGCGCGGCTCCGCGTCCATGGCCACGCCCAGCCACGGACGATTCGTGTCGTCGGCACCCACGCGCGCGGCGTTCAGGTGCACCGCGCCCGCGATGAGAAACGCAATTGCCCGAGCTCGCGCTCGCGAGGGGGGTGCCCGCCGCATGGCCATGCCGTAGGATGCAATCGGGCCGCAAGGCTTCGCAAGCGGGGGCGTGCGGAAAGTGGCCGCAGTGGGCGCCTTCGCTCGCCCGGGTGCACAAAACGCCGCAGCGCGCCCTCGCCGGCAGACGAGGCCGCGCCACGTGGAGTCCGGTCAGCCCGGCCAACGCGAAGAAACTTCTATTCCAAGACGCGCGCGCTGCAAGCAAGGAGGAAAAGGAAGACAAGCCGCGCGCGAGCCAAAAAGCGGCAAAGCAATGCCAAGGAAGCCAAGCGATCAGGTGAGTTCAATAGGAACGCGGGAGCCCTTGGAAGGGAGGGATCCGGCTCGAGGTGTCCTGCATGCGCCGCCAGCCCGCGGCGTGAACCCGGCGCCCCGTAGAGCAGCGCGCGTGCCACTGGCGGCATCGCCACGCCGCCAACCCAAGTGCCCGCCCACCCAAGCAAATTCGCTGCGTGGGCCCCCGTTCGACCGGCGCGCTCAGCGGCACGGGAGTCGTGGTCGGTCCGCGAATCTGAAATCTTTGCGATCTCGGCACAGGGCCGCCGCGATAGACCGCCGGGGCCGCGTAGCCGGCGGTCGCTCGAGGGCCTGCAGAAGCGTCCATCCGTTGACAGCGTCCTTCGCCCGAGTATCGTGCCGTGCCCCTCCATTAGGGAGAGAGCGCCCATAGCTCAGCTGGATAGAGCACTGGTCTACGGAACCAGGTGTCGGAAGTTCGAATCTTCCTGGGCGCGCATGACGATGGACGGAGCTTGGATGAGGCGCGCGCTCGCCGAGGCCGACGCTGCGGCCGCAGCGGGCGAGGTCCCGGTCGGTTGCGTCATCGTCGACGGAGCCGGAGTCGAGCTGGCGCAGGGGCGCAATGGGCGTGAAGGTCTCGGCGATCCGACGGCTCACGCGGAAATCGTTGCCATCCGTGCCGCGGCGGCGCGGGCGGGAGGATGGCGGCTCAGTGGCGCCACCGCGTACGTGACCCTCGAGCCTTGCCCGATGTGCGCGGGCGCTCTCGTTCTCGCCCGAGTCTCGCGGGTCGTGTACGGCTGCGCCGATCCGAAGGCTGGAGCCGTGACCACGATGTTCGGAATCGGCCGCGATCCGCGGCTCAACCATCGCTTCGACGTGACGGCAGGGGTTCTGCTCGAGGAGTGCTCCCGCAGGCTCCAGGACTTCTTCGGCGCGCTCCGGGCCGCCGCGAAGTAGCCGCCCGACCACGTGCCTCACGGAGAGTCCTCGGGAGCATCGCTCGCGGGAATGCCCAGATCTTCGTCCGATTGCCCTTCGAGCTGCGGCCGCCCGTGGACGGGTAAACGCGGCTGCGGACGCTCGCCCGAACGCCAGAAAACGACATTTTCGCGCAGAGCCTCCGCCATCTCGACATCGGTGATTCGCCCGAAATCGTGGGCGGTCGATATCAAGCCGCGCAGCAGACGCATCCAGCCTTCCGGCACCGAGCCCGCATCCCGCATGGCCCCGTAGCGCAGGGGCGAGGGCAGGAGAGACGCGAGGAAAAGGCACTCCGCCAGATTCAATTCTGCCGGAGTTCGGCCGAAATAATAGTCTGCCGCCGCAGTGATTCCGTAGATGGACGGCCCGAACTCGATGACGTTCAAGTAGAGCTCCATCAGCTCGTCCTTCGAGAAGCTCTGCTCGAGGTACTCCGTCAGGACGACTTCCTCGAGCTTTCGCGCCATCGTCTTTTCGCGGGCGAGAAATAGATTTTTTGCCAATTGCATCGTAATCGTGCTCGCCCCACGGACGAATCGGCGAGCCTTCAAGTTCGCGATGATCGACGCGCGAATGGATGCGCGATTGAACCCGTGATGTTTCCGGAACGCTCCATCTTCCGTCGTGAGCACGGCAACTTGCATGTAGGGGCTGATCTGATCGAGCGGCGTCCAATTCGAGCTGCCGGGCCCGGTCAGCTGGTCACCGACCAGTCCGTCGGGGAGATAGATCCGGTGGACGAACGGCCGCTGGAACTGGTCGGGAGACAGCGACTCGGGGACCTCGGTGACCGTGCACGAGTCCTTGATGTCGTAGTCGAGCTTCAGGTCGTCCAGTCGCTGCGTATCGAATGCAACGCGCCCGGCCATGCCGAAAGTCCCCCCGACTTTCATTCCCTGGAGCACCGGCAGGAGTGCCGCCGGAACACTGTCCAGCAGCCTCTGACAGGTGGTGCTCGGGATCTCGAAGCGCAGACCGCCGACGACGTGAGCGGGGGCCTGGCGCAGCAGACCGCTTCCGTCGAACTGGATCGCCCCGAGCTGGGCCGCGAAATCGTCGATGCGAAGCTCTCCTGCGGACTCGCTCGCGGCGTCGAGAACACCCCGTGCACGAAGCTGGACGTCGAGACCGCGGACGACCTCGGGCGCGAGACGCGCGCTCCGCAGGGCCAGCCCCCTTGCGTCACCCTCGGCGTCGAAGGTCAGCGAGCTTCCGTCGCCCGCCAGAGAGAGCTGCGCCCGTCCGTTGACCGTCGTGACTCGGACGTCCGTGAGCCCGAAGGCTCCGTCGCGAACTCCGAGAAGCGCCAGCGAGACGGGCCCCCCCTCGAGCCCGATCGTCGCGTCGTGTTCGTCGGTCGGCAGAAATATCCGAAACGAGAGGGCCGGCGCGCCCGATCCGGCCGAGCTCGTCGAGAAACGCGCTTCCAATCCCGACGCGGTGCGCTCGACCGCGAGCGGACCCGGACCGATCGTCAAAGCGATCCGCTCGTCGGGACGGTCGATTTTCCATACGAGCGCATCGACCCCGATGTCGGCGGCAGGGCTCAAGCGATCCCTCAAGAACGTCGCGGCTATCGCCGTCTTGGCCCGGAACGAGCGCACATCGGGCAGCGCCCATGCCACGGTCCGCTCGGACTCCAGGGCGGGTGGGTCGATTCGGGCATGCTTGCGCGACGCCGCGGCGACGGGGGACGGCGCGGCCGGCACCGGTGCGACCGCGACGGGATCGGCCACGGCGTTCGACGCAAAGCCGGGCTCCGCAACGCTGCGGCCATCGTCTCCAGGAAGATTCCACGTGACCGTCAGCGCGTCGGCTCTGGCGCGAGAGATCGTTCCACCGCCCAGAATGGCCGACGCCGCCGAGGCCGCGATGACGAGGGGCCCCGCCCGGAAACGAGCGGCGCCAACTGCGATCCGGGCGCCGTGCGGCTCGCTGTCGACCGAAACTCCGGTGGCCTCGAGTTGGGGCTCGGTGTCCTCGCGGCGCTCCTTCCACCGAATCGCCAGGCCGCGAACCAGAAACTCAAGGTCCGACGTCGTCCGCGGCTCCGGGGCCGCCGACTCGTGTCCCGCAACCCGCCAGGCGGTCAAGCGGTCGCTCAGAGCCGACTCGGAACCCGTGAGGGAAATTTCGGCATCGGTCAACGCGACCCGCTCCAGGCGCAAGCTCCAGGCGAGGTGAACGTCCAGCTCGGAAGCTTGCAGCTCGACGCCCTCTACGTCGTCCAGCCCCGCGACCAGACGACGCAGCCGGACACCCCAAGGCTCCAGATGCGCCGACCCAACCCGCAGATGGATGTGGCGCCGGCGCGCCGCCGCGATGACGCGCGCGCGCACGATTCCCGGGAAGAGCGCCAGCGCAATCGCAAGCGCAACCGCCACGGCAACCACGAGGAGACCCGCGACAGCCGGGCCTCGGCGGATCGTTCCCAGGCGCATGCCGGAGGCGAAGCGTAACGCGCAATTGGCTTCGCCACATCCCGCACGCCGAGCGCTCCATCGGCGCGCGCGCGGCACAAAAAAGCGAAGCCCGCTTTCGCGGGCTCCACCGATGAAAATCCCGGCAGCGTCCTACTCTCCCACACGGCTTCCCGTGCAGTACCATCGGCTCCGAGGAGCTTAACTTCCGAGTTCGGGATGGGATCGGGTGTGGCCTCCTCGAGAACACCACCGGAAACTTGCGAATCGTGTCGTCCAACGGTGCGCCGGTCGATCCGGCGCCAATGCGCTCGCTACCAGAGCTCACGAAGATTCAACTCATGAAGAGCGGCGGGACTCTCACAATCCGAATCCCGCGCACGATTGTCGAAGTTTGCCTTAGAGACATGGCCAAGCCGCACGGCCTATTAGTACCGGTTAGCTCCGCAGATTGCTCTGCGTCCACACCCGGCCTATCAACCTCGTAGTCTACGAGGGGCCTTTAGGGGCCTTGCGGCCCGGGACACCTTGTCTTGAGGCCGGCTTCCCGCTTAGATGCTTTCAGCGGTTATCCGTTCCGTACATAGCTACCCGGCGATGCCACTGGCGTGACAACCGGATCACTAGAGGT
>DASPUY010000017.1:0-19046 GCA_035622655.1 Polyangiaceae bacterium | reverse complement strand
ATGACCGTCGTTTCTCCGCCGCACGAGCCCGTTCCGAGCCTCGATTTCGCGCCGCTTGGCCGGCTGGCCGCGAGCGTGTTTCCGGAGGCCGGCGGCGGCTTCGATTGTGTCCCCATGGCCGGAGGCGCGTCGGTGCGGCGTTACTTCCGAATTCGAGCCGGGACCAAGACGGCCGTCGCCATGTACGTCCCCGACGGCGCGCAGGCCGAAGAAATCGAGAGCCAAGTCACGTCCACGCGCTGGCCCTTCCTCGAAGTACGCGACCTGCTTGCGAGCCACGGCGTCGATGTACCCCGGCTGTACGGTGAAGCGGCCGAACAAGGGTGGGTCTTGCTCGAGGATCTCGGCGACGACACCCTGGCGGTGTTCCTCGTGGCCCATCCCGAGCGGCGCGAGGAGCTCTACGTGCGGGCCGTGACGGACGTCGCGCGAGCGCAGAGGCTTTTGCGTCGGATCCCCGAAGGGAGCGTCGTCGCGGCGCGTTCCTTCGACGAAGAAATGCTGCTCCTGGAGATGGATCACTTTCGAGAATGGGGACTGGAGGCGCGTGGGGTCGTGCTTTCGGCCTCCGATCGAGCGATCTTCGACCGGGCGTCCGAGCGTCTTGCGAGGCAGGTGGCCGGTATCCCGCGCACCTTCGTCCATCGCGACTATCAATCGCGCAACTTGATGGTTCGGCCCACCGGGGAGCTGTGCTGGATCGACTTCCAGGACGCGCTGCTGGGTCCTCGCATCTACGACATCGTGGCGCTTCTCAACGACAGCTACCAGGTGTTCGACGCGGCGTTCGTCGAGGCGCGTCTCGACGACTATGCGCGCGCTGCGGGCCTCGATGACTGCGGGAGGGCGGCGGTCCGACGCGAGTTCGACTGGGTGACCGTCCAGCGCAAGCTCAAGGACGCGGGCCGCTTCAGCTATATCGACCGAGTCAAAGGCAATCCGGCCTTCCTCAGATTCATGGAGCCGACGGTCGCCAAGGCGCGCGCGAGCCTGGCCCGACTCCGCGAAGACCCGGACATGCGCGCGCTCTCCGATCTGCTCGGGCGCGTGCGGGCGGTGTGACGATGGACGGGATCCGGCGAGTCTCGACGTCGTACGCGCCGGGGCCGCCGCCGCGCGTGCGTCTATCGCCCGGTGGGCTCGACCTGAACGACGGGTCGGTGCTGCCGCTGTGGGCAGGCGCGATGCACTACTGGCGTCACTCTCCGACGGAGTGGCGCGCAGGGCTCGTGTCGATGCGGGCGATGGGGCTGAGGGTTCTCGACACGTACGTTCCATGGGGGGTGCACGAGATTGCGCAGGGAGCGTACGACTTCGGCGAGCGCGATCCCCGCCTCGACGTCGCGCGCTTTCTGGAAACGGCGCACGACGTCGGATTGAAATGCTTGCTTCGTCCCGGACCCCACATCAACGCCGAGCTGACCTGCTTCGGGCTGCCCGAGCGCATCGTCTGGGACCGGGAGTGTCAGGCGCGTACGCCGGGAGGGCACCCGGTGATGCTGCCAATCGTGCCCCTTGCCTTTCCGGTGCCGAGTTACGCGAGCGACGCGTTTCTCGAAGAGACTGCGCGGTGGTACCGCGCCGTCGGCGAGCGTCTCTCGCGCCTGCGGTGGCCGGAAGGGCCGATCGTTCTGGTGCAGGTCGACAACGAGGGCGCTCTCTACTTCCGCGACGGCCAGTACGACCAGGACTACCACCCGGACGCCGTGCACGCGTTTCGAGAATTTCTGCGGGTCAAGTACCGCCGCAGCGTTCGCGCGCTTCGCTATTCGTGGGGCGAAGAGGACACGACCTTCGCGACGGTCATGCCGCCGAAGCGTTTCGATGCGCGCGAGACGCGTCAGCTCGTACGCCACGTGGACTGGGCCGAGTTTCACGAGCACCTTCTTTCGAGCGCCATGGAGCGGATGGCTGCGGCTCTGGTCGATGCCGGTTTCGACGGCCTTCCATTGACGCACAACCTGCCGCTGGGCGAGAGCGCGACGCCGCTCAATCCGGGGCGGCTCACCGCGATCGATCTGGTGGGTCTCGACTACTATCATCGGGCGACCCCCGCGGAGCACTGGGCGATTCTACGGCGGACGACGGAGCTCGCCTCCCGCTGCGAAGGCAGACGCAAACCCGCATTCGGCGCCGAAGTCGGCGCGGGTTTCCCGCCGTTCTTCGCGCCCCTCGACGAGAACGACTCGATGTACGCGCTGATGTGTGCGCTGGCGTACGGGCTGCGGGGTTTCAACCTGTACATGGCGGTCGATCGCGATCGCTGGATTGGTGCGCCCATCGACGTGCATGGCCGGCCGCGGCCCATGGCCAGACGTTACGAGCGTCTGCTTGCTGCGCTCGATCGCACCTCGTTTCACGAGCTGCGACGCCGGGCTCCCGTGCGCCTCATGGTCCCGCGCGCGCTGAGGAGGCTCGCACGGATCGCCCACGCGTTCGGGCCCCTCACCCCGGCGCTGCTGCACATCGCCGGCGCTGGCTGGCGTGAGACGGTGCTCGAGCGAGATTTCGGGCTGGACGCCCCTCCTGTCATGGCCGCCGAGGGGTATCTGCGCGCGTTCGAGCGGGCCTTGCATGCGCGCGGAGTGCCCTTCGCCTACGCGGGCGGCGAGACGGTGGAGCATTCCACCGCCGGCGCCCAGTGGATCGTTTGCGTCAGCGCCGGCGGTCTCAAGCCCCACTTCGTCGACAGCCTGCACGCCGCGCGCGAGGCGGGGGTGATCGTCACGATGGGCCCGCGCGCTCCCGAGCTCGACGGCGCCATGCGGCCACTGCGTCGGCCGGTCGACGTGAGCGGGTTCGAGATCGAGCCGCTCGACGATCTGGCGCGCGCCGACGCGCTCGTCGCGAAACGAATCGACGAGCTCGTGCTTCCCACCTGGCCCGTCGATCCGGTCGACGGCCACATGACGATTCACGAGGACGCGGCGGGCGATCCGTCCGTGGTGTTCGTCATGAACCCGACGGCGAACGAGATGACCGTGAGGTTGTCGCTTGCCGGCGTCGTCGCTCTGTCCGACGCGCTCGACGGCGGACGAATCTCACGATCGGGCGGTGCGCTCGACATCACCGTGGCGGCGCGGACGGTGCAGATGATGGTCGTCGAGACATCGTGACATGCTCTTCAATAGCCCTCTTTACGGCGTGTTCCTCGTCACGACGTTCACGCTCTTCTGGCTCGCCTGCCGTCGTGGGCGCTCGCGGGCGCTGCTGCTGGTTCTCGCGAGTTACGTGTTCTACGTCTATGGAACGTGGGACGCGGCTCGGGACGAGGCCGTGCCGCTCCCGGCCGCCGGTTGGGCGCTCGTGTGCCTCGGCGTCCTTTTCGTCGGCAGCACGATTGGCTTCTTCCTGGGCGGTGCAATCGGTCGCGCGAAGAAGGCGGCGGTGCGCAACGGGCTTCTCTTGGCGGCGATCGTCTATCAGCTGGGCGTGCTCAGTGTCTTCAAATATTGGAACTTCGCCACCGACTCGCTCGCGTGGGTCGCGTCCGCCGCGGGCGTTCCGATTCGCGCCGCGCACCTGAATCTCGTCCTGCCCTTCGGTATTTCGTTTTTCACGTTCGAGACCATGAGCTACGCGATCGACGTGTGGCGAGGGGACTTGCGGCCTTCGTCGCGATACGTCGATTATCTGCTCTTTGTCGGCTTCTTTCCGCACCTCGTTTCAGGACCGATCGTCCGGCCGGCACAAATGCTTCCGCAGCTCGCGGCGGAGCCGAAGGCCGACGCGCGCATGCAGGCGCGTGGCCTCTTGCGCATTGCAACGGGGCTCGCGAAGAAGATCGCAGTCGGCGACTACCTCGCGCGGACAATCGTCGATCGCGTATTTTTCGCTCCCGAACGCTTCACGGCGCTCGAAGTGCTGCTGGCCATCTACGCCTATGCCGCCCAGATCTACGCCGATTTTTCCGGATATACCGACGTGGCGATCGGGAGCGCGGCGTTGTTCGGGTACGAGCTGCCCGAGAACTTCGAAGCGCCCTACCTCGCGCACAATCTTCAGGATTTCTGGCGCCGCTGGCACATCTCGCTCAGCTCGTGGCTTCGTGATTACCTGTACAAGCCTCTCGGCGGCTCGCGCGGAAGCTCGCTGAAGACGTACCGCAACCTAATGATCACGATGGTGCTCGGCGGCCTCTGGCACGGGGCCTCGTGGACGTTCGTCGCCTGGGGAACGCTGCACGGCGTGGGGCTGGTCGCGACGCGGCTCGTGCAGCGCGCGCGGGTCGGTCCGTCCGGGCTCGGGCCAGTCGGTGTCGTGCGTCGCGGTGTCGCGGTCTTCGCGACCTTCCAATTCGTGTGCTTCGCCTGGGTGTTCTTCAGAGCTCCCACGTTTGCGCACGCGATTCTTGCCCTCCGTCGGGTCGTTCAGGGGGGGTGGGGTCTCGAGCACGTGACGCCGCGCGTGATCGGCGTTCTCGGGGCTGCGGGGGTCTTGCACCTAATTCCCCGCACGTGGGAAACCAAGACCCGCGAGCGTTTCGCGTGCACACCGGCCTTCGTGCAGGGGTTGGTGCTCGCGGCTTTCGCGCTCGCGCTGCACCTCGTGGCCGACGCAAAACCCGAGCCCTTCGTCTATGGGCAATTCTGATGGGAGCGGTCTCGTCCTCACTCGGTCAGAGCGGTCTCGGCCGCGTCGAGCCCATGGGCGTCGTGTCGCCGGGCGGCCGGAAGGCGCGGTAAGGCGTTTTCGTCGCCGGACGCCGGACGACTCCGTCCCGCGCGTCCAGTGCCTCGATGATCCAGCCATATCCTGCGTAAAGGCCGACGTGCCCCGGCCACCAGAGTACGTCGCCCGATCGCACGTCGCCGAGAGGCACATGTTCGAGCCTCGTAGCGATTGCATCGGCGGTCCGCGGGAGCCGTACGCCGACCGATCCCCAGGCTGTCTGAACGAGGCCCGAACAGTCGAAGCACGCCGGCCCGGCCCCCCCCCAGCAGTACGGTTTGCCTACCTGCCGCCAGGCGAAGAGAACCGCCGCCCACGCGCGCGCGGTCGTCATCGGCTCGCGGCCGGCCCACGCTCGCGCGACGAGCAGCGATGGCGCTGCTCGACCCCCATGCGGCGAGGATGGTGGGGGCCCGGACGCGCCGGCAATTGTGCTCGCCAGCTGCCGGGGAGCGCACGACTCGAGTCCGCCGACGAGGACACAAATCAACGCCCCGAACGTGATGGGTCGCATTTGCCGATTGTGCCGCGGCGTCACCCGAACGGTGAAATTCTCAGGGCAGCAGCGCTCGACATTTCCGCTCGGCGCGCGGCGAGGTACACCGAAGCCATGAATTGGTTCCAGCGCTTCGCGCATCGCACGGCCGAGTGGGTCGGTCACTCCGGGGCGTTCCTTTGCGCGGTCCTCATCGTGGTGGTCTGGGCGTTCACCGGACCGCTCTTTCACTTCTCGGACACCTGGCAGCTCGTCATCAATACCGGGACGACCATCGTCACCTTCTTGATGGTATTTCTCATCCAGAATACGCAGAACCGAGATGCTCACGCCCTCCACCTGAAGCTGGACGAGCTCATCCGCGTCAATCGTCGCGCGCGCAACGATCTCCTGGGGCTGGAGACGATGAGCGACGCGGAGCTCGATCGGCTGCAGCGCGAATTCGAGGACCTGCGCCGCCAGGTCGTGGCGACGCGAGGACGGCAGCCCGAGTGACCGATCAGCCCCGCTCTCGCGCGGGCGCATGTGGTTGCCGGGCGGCCCGCCATGGTATCTCGCGAGCCCCGGAATGCTCTCGCGTCGCGCCGCGCTCGTCTTCGGGCTCTCGGATTTCGTGACCGCGACCTTGATCGTCTTCGGGGTCTTCGGGGCTCTACCGGCACGCTGGGCGCCCGTCGACTCGGTGGCCGCGCTGCTCGCGGCTTCGAAGGCCGCATCCTCGGCGATGCTGCTCGCCGCCGCGACCCGAGCCGCGCGGCGAGGGACTCCCGTCGGCAGCACGTCGGCGAGCGATCGATGGGCGTGGCGACTCGCGCGGGCCGGCGCCGGGTTCGCGCTCGCGGTCGGCCTGTTTCTGGTGAGCACCCTCGCGTTGACCGCGAGCTGGCTGTCAGGAGTGTACGGGACGGTCGGCCGGGGCGGCGCGGTCGTGCTCGCACTCGCGGCCGCTCTCGTGCTTCCGTACCTGGTGGTGCTGCCGGCGGTCCAGCTCTGCTGGTTTGCGCCGAAGTCGGAAGTCGGCGCGCGAGGATGAGCGCGGGGACCCTCGCGCGAGGGCTCCTGGCCTGGGCGGTGTCGACCGTCCTCGCGTGCGCCGTTCTGCATCGCGCCTTCGCCTTGCGGATCGACCGGGACCATCCGAGCGCAGTCGTCGCCAGCGTTTGGGCGGGCGGGAAGGTGGTGGCCCGCGCGGTCCTCGACTCCAAGGTCGATCGAGCCCCCGCCCTCGACGCGGCCATGCAGGCGCATCCCGGCGCCATGCGCGTCGACGAAAGCATCGTGGGCGAAGGGCTCCTCTGGGTCCGGCCCGAAACGGTCTTCTCGCTTTCGCTCGTCGCCGGCCACGACGGACTCGCCGCCACGTTCGACGGAAGGACGGAGTATCTCACACCCGACGACTTGCTCTCGCTGCAGGTCTACGAAAAAGGAATTGCGGTACCCGGTCTCGGCTTTGCCACAGGTGTCGACGTTCCGGTGGTCTTCGCCGCCCTGTCGGAACGCTTCGGCGTCTCCGCCCTCGACTTGATCGAGCGAGCGCGCTTTCGCCGGATTAGGACGGTTCGCTCTCCCCATTCGCTGCAGGCGCCTCGTGTCACCGCCGAGACGATGACGAAGGGCGACGTGCGCGCGGCCGCCGTTGCCGCGGCCGAGTTTCTTGCGCGCGGAGTCGACGCGGACGGCAAGTTTCGTTACATGGTCGACGCGCCCGGCAACCGAACGCTGTCCGGGTACGACTGGCCGAGGCACGCGGGAGCGACGTATTTCCTCGCGCAGATGTCCGCCCTGACCGGAGACCCGGCGATCGTCCAGGCCGCGCTGCGTGCCGCGAACCGGTTGCGGGAACGGGGGCTGACGGACTGCGGGGACCATCGTTGTGTCGGCTCCGACGCGGTTACCGATCTCGGCTCGACGGCGCTTTGCGTGATCGCGTTCGTCGAGGTTGCGCGCAGTCACCTCGACACTTCGTATGCCTCGATCGTGCCTTCGCTCGCTTCCTTTCTCCGATCGCAGCAGCGTCCCGACGGCGAGTTCATGCACTTGTACGACCGGAATGCGCGCCGTCCGCTCGACGTTCAATTCCTCTACTTCTCAGGGGAGGCGTCGCTCGCCCTTTCGAGGGCTCACTCCCTTCTGGGCGATCCTCGCGACCTGGAGGCCGCCTCGCGATCGCTTGCGTACCTGGTAGGTCCGGCGTGGAGCTTCTTCGGCAGCCGCTACTATTTCGGCGAAGAGCACTGGACCTGCCAGGCCATGGATGACCTTTGGGATCGTGCGCCGGACATGGGGGCGCTCGATTTCTGCACGAGATGGAGCGCATTCAACCGCAAGCTCCAGCTTGGTGGCGCCGATTCGCCGTTCGATGCGGACGGCGCATTCGGGCTCGGGCCGCTGCTCGTTCCGCGATTGACCCCGGCCGGCAGTCGTACCGAAGCCGCCATCGCCACCCTCGACGCAATGCGGCGTGCGGGGCTCGACGCACGGGAGCAGGCTGCGCTCGACAGGCAGATTCGCCGTTCGTTGGCCCTGCTGATTCGCCACCAATTTCTTCCCGGCCCGGTTCACCTCCTGGCGGACGCGGAGGCCGTCCGGGGAGCCGTGCCCGGGAGCGAGGTCGATTGGCAGCTTCGCATCGACTACACCCAGCACATGGGCTCGGCCCTCGTGCGGTGGCTGTCGATTGCAAAATCGGAGTAACTCGAACGAAACCTTTGTGAGGCGGAAGGGTGATGACGGCGTCGAGAGCGGGCGAGAGCGGGACAGAAGCGACGTCGACGCACAAGAAAGTGTTGGTGAAGCCCGCCGCGTGTGCTTAGCTTTATTGAGTAGCGAGAGCGGCAGCGCCGACTGGTCGAGGAGAATGTCGGATTTCCAGATCCGAAGAGCCGTGACAGGGGGCCGGAGAGAGGGGCGCCGCAGTCTTTCCGCGTACGGTCCTCGCGCCCGTGGGCTACAGCCCTTCGATGGACGCGACTTTTCGCCGAGGCCGACGCCTGCCGCATCCGGTCGCTCCTCCGCACGTGCTCAGCGCCATGTTGCGTCCGACGCCGGTGCCGCGTTTGCACTCGCGATCGTGCTTCCGCTGCTGCGGGGTGCCCGTCGCGTGTGGATACCCCGGCGCGTTGCCCGAGCGGCGCTCGAGGTCGGCCAATCTCAAGGTGTCACCACCGAAGGGGCACGAGGAATGAAGAGAAAGCCCAGCGTTCAGAGTCTCGAGACCGTTTCGCTCGAAGAGGCGACCGCGTATTTGGATTACACGAGCGGCGACGAGCTCGATGCGGCCTACGCGCTGGCGTGGGATCGGAACCGGTTGGATGGATCGATTCTCGCCCCCGACGATGCCGAGGTTCACCACGCTCTGTTTCTGCTGTGCCGCGCTCGCGGCGTGAATCCGCCGAGCTACGACGAAATGCGTGTCGAGCTGCGGCGTCGAGTCGCAGCGTGAGCTCACCGTGGGGCTGCGTCTTGCGCGGCAGAGTGGCTCTGTTCTCCGGAGGCGGCCGCTGAGGCGCTGCGATCGCGCCACGCCAGGAACCCGAGGACGCCCACCATCATCGTGATGCCGAGGATCAACCCGGCGAGGAGCGCAGTGCGCGCCGACATCCCGCTCGGAACCGGAAGATCGTCGAGGGGCGCCGAATCGATCTGCGGTCGGAGCACGTACTGAATCTGGTCTTCGTCGAGGGTCGCCATGCGCACGCGGCCGACCCCGCACACTCCGGCCAGCGCCTGCGCGAGCTCGTCCGCGGTCTGGAAGCGGCGACTGGGGTCGCGCGAGCACGCGCGCAAGAACCAGGCGTCGAAACCCACGGGCAAGGTGGGATTGAGCTTCGACGGAATCGGCATCGGCGCCGCGCAGACCTTGAGCACGATGTCGCCGAGCACGTCGCCCTCGAACGGAAGACGCGCGGTCATCGCAGCGAACGTACAGGCGCCAAGCGACCAGAGATCGGTCAGCGGCCCCGGTGCCCCCCCGACGGTCAGTTGTTCCGGAGCCATGAAGTTGGGAGTGCCGATTACCGTTCCTTCGCGCGTGGGACCGCCCATCGGCGCGCCTCCTGCCCCGCCCGCGGTCGAAGTCTCGTCCAGAATCTTGGCGATACCGAAGTCGACGAGCTTCACCGAGTACGGCAGTGCCCCCGCGCCTTCCTCGCTGCGCGCAAGGAATATATTGTCGGGTTTCAGGTCGCGGTGGACGATGCCGACTGCGTGCGCCTTGCCGAGAGCGCGGGCGGCCTGGGCAATGAGGATGGCGACCTCGGTCGGCGGCAACGGCCCTCGGCGGATGATCGCGTCCGAGAGCGACTCTCCCTCCAGGAACTCCATCACGATGTAGGGCAGGCCGTCGTCGGTGACGCCGTAGTCGTAAACGTGGACTGCGTGCTTCGTCTGGAGGCGGGCGGCGGCGCGGGCCTCGATTTCGAATCGCGCGCGCGCCTCGGGTTGTTCCGCGAACTGCGGTCGGATGAACTTGATGGCGACTCGAGTGCCCAGCGTGACGTGGACGCCCTCCCATACGGTCCCCATTCCTCCCGAGCCGATGGGCGCCGTGACGCGGTACTTGCCCGCGATGATCGCGCCTACCAGCGCCGGCTCGTCGAACGGAGGGTCGGCCTCGCTCATGAAGCGAGCCAAGCCTACCGGATCCGTGGCGCTTCGCGCCAACCGCAGAGGCGGGACGCGGGAACATCCAATTGCAGGGTCGGCACGATTCGGGCGACCATGCGCGTCGCTCCATGCGCGCACGCCCCCGTCCGCTAGCAATCGCAGCCTGCGTGCTGTGGGCCGGATGTGATAGCTCGACGCCTGGAGGCGCGATTTCGCCGGCAACGTCGGGTGCGTCGGCGCCGGCGCCGCCGACGTCCGCAGCCGCCCTCGAGCCTCCAAGGGCGCCCGAGATCATCGTCGATCGCGCGCGCGCCGAGGTGGGGAAAGATCGCGTCACGGCCGGGCCGGGGCTCGCCGACCGAGCGGGAGCATTGTTGCGCGGCGCTCCGGGGATCCAGGGTCGCGTTGTCGACGTCGTGGCCATGCGTCCTGCATCGCCGTCGGACGTCGCCACAATGGTCGAGCTGCTGCGCCAAGCCGGGGCCGGCGCCATCCACGTAAAAACGGAGGCGCGAGATTCGACGACGCAAGAGCTGCCGATCGCGACTGCGACGCGCCTTCCGGATTGCGCGACCGTGGCGTGGATCGCCAAGGATGCGTCGATCGAGGTCTGGCCGGCGGGAGGCGGAACAGCCAAGCGCGTGCTTCGTGGGCTGGCGGGTCCGGACCTGACTCTCGGGATGGAGGCAATGCACAAGCAAGGCAGCGAATGTGAAGCGTCGCAAATCGCCGTTGGCGCCGACGACTCGATGACGTGGGGCCTCGCGTTCGATCTGGCCACGACTGCTCTGCACCAGACGTGGACGAGGGCAGATGCCGCGGTCCTCGTCACCGGCGCGACGCCCGGACGCAAGGTCGTTCTGCCGTAGGATCTCCTGGTTCGCGGTGTCCGCAGATGGCGAGATGGTGGCTTTTCGGTCTTGCGCTCGCCGCCTGCGCTCCTTCGCGAACCATGGCGCCGGCGCCGAAGGACGACGTCGTCCGGCATCCTCCACCCGCGGAGTCGACACCGGACGGGTCGCCGCCTCGCTTCATCGAAGACGACTATGGGCGCGCCCTCGCGGAGGCTCGCGCCCGGGGCGTCCCCTTGTTCGTCGATGCGTGGGCCCCATGGTGCCACACGTGCCTCAGCATGCGCGCGTTCGTCTTCCCCGACGCTCGCCTTGGCTCGGTTTCGCCGCGTTTCGTGTGGCTGTCGATCGATACGGAACGCTCTCAGAATGCGGCCGTGGTCTCCAAACTCGGGGTCCGGGTGCTGCCGACTCTCTTCGTCATCGATGCACGAGACGAGCGGGTGGTTCTGGCCTGGCCGGGCTCCCTCACGGCTCCCGAGCTCGCGACGCTCCTCGATGATGCGCAGAGCGGCGTCGGGCCGCGAGGACCTCTGGCCGTCGACGCCGCCGTGACGCGCTCGAGCGTCGAGGGGCGCTTTGATGAGTGCGCGGTGATGGCCGATCGGGAGGCCGCGCGTATGCCCCCAGGCACGGCCGTCGCCGACGTGATTCGTTCGGGGATCGACTGCGCCGTGAAGCTGGTCGACCACCCAGACGAGCGCGCGCGTCTGGCCGACCTGGCGGCGCTCGGAGAGCGGGTTGCCTCGGACCCATCGCAGCCAATCCTCGCCGACGATCGATCGGATCTGTACGATTACACGCTCTCGGCGTACCAAGCGCTCGATCGACGCGAGAGCGCGCAGCGACTCGCCCAGGCGTGGGCGGCCTTTCTGGAGGATCAGGCTGCGCGGGCTCCGACGCCGTCGGCACGGGCGGTGTTCGACGCTCACCGCCTGCTCGCCTACCTGGCGCTGGGGGAGCCGGAGAGGGCCGTGCCCTTTCTGCAGCAGAGCGAGCGCGACTTCCCCGATGACTTCAATCCGCCGGCGCGTCTCGCGACCGCGTACTTCGCCATGAAGCGATTCGACCAAGCGCTCGCCGCGTGCGGGCGCGCGCTCGAGCTCGCATACGGCCCCCGCAAGCTCCGCCTCTGGTCGCTCGAGGCCGACGTGCGCGCAGCCCTGGGCGACGTGGCCGGCGCGAGGGCCGCCCTTCGCGCCGCCCTCGATTTCGCGGGCCGCATGCACCTGGGGACGGCGTACGCCAAGGAGATAGCGGCGATGACCAAGCGGCTGGCCGAGCTGCGTTGAGCCGCAGCAGAGGATGTGCGGAGTCGCCCCCTCGCGTCACGGCCGCCGGGCCGCTGCCCGAGCCGGGCGGGGTCAGTCCAGCAGCCAGCCGAGGATCAGGCGTCTCGTCGTCGCCCGACCGACGGCCGAAATCGAATCCACCAAGGGGATTTCCTTCGGACAGACCGCCACGCAGTTCATGGCTTTTCCGCAACCGTCGACGCCCCCCTCGCCCATGACCGCATCGAGTCGTTCCGAGGCGTGCATCTTGCCGCTCGGGTGAAGATTGAACAGACGGACCTGGCTCAAAGCCGCCGCTCCGATGAATGGGCTCGACGAGTTCACCTGAGGGCACGCCTCCAGGCAACAACCGCAGGTCATGCAGCGCGAGAGCGGATAGGCCCGCTCCTGGTCCTCCTGCGACTGTCGCGGACCGGGTCCGAGCGCGTAGGACCCGTCGAGATCGATCCAGGCTTTGACACGTTTCAGATCATCGAACATTTTCGAACGGTCAACAACCAGGTCACGCAGGACGGGAAACTTCGTCATGGGCTCGACGACGATTGTCTCGCCGTTCGGAGCGATGACGTCCACGAGAGCGCTGCACGACTGCCGGACGCGCCCGTTGATGATCATCGTGCACGATCCACAGACCTCCTCCAGGCAAACCGACTCCCAGACGACGGGCGTGACCGCGCGACCGTGGACGTTCACCGGTCGCCTACGGATCTCCATGAGCGCGCCGATGACGTTCATCTGCGCGCGCCATGGGACCGCGAACTCGTCCCAGTAGCTCGGCAGCCGTGGGCCGTCCTGGCGCTTCACGCGCAGCTTCACGATACGCTGCGAATCTCTTGCGGATTCATTCATGGCGTCTCACTTGGGCGCGGTTTCGTTCGCCGCGGCGCCCGCCGCTTCGTACTTGCGCACGCGCGGCCGGACCAGACTCGTGTCGATCGCATCGGTCGCGTGGACGTTTTGACCGAGCAACGTGTAATCGAGCTCTCTCACGAAGCGGACCCGGTCGGGACGCCCGCCTTCGCCCGGTTCGTGGAAGGCCATCGTCGTTCTCATCCATCCGGGGTCGTCGCGCTGCGGATACTCGGATTTGAAATGAGCCCCGCGAGATTCGTCGCGGGCGCGTGCGCCGGTCGCGATGACGCGGGCGAGAACGATCATGTTCTGCAGGTGACGCACGAACTGCGCTCCCTGGTTCATCCTTCCGGTCGCCGTATCGGTGACGCCCACCCGCCGTGACCGATCCGCAATCTCCTCGACTTTCGCGATGACCCGGTCCAGCGTCGGGTTGTGGCGCTCGATCGTGCAGTCGACGAGCATCGCTTGCGCCAGCTCGTCGTGCAGGAGGTACGGGTTCTCGTCGCCGCGCATCGCCAGAATCGTTTCGAAGTTGCGCTCCTCGCGCCTCCTGGCCCTCTCGAAGATGGAGGACGGCACGTCCGACGAGCTCTTGCCCATGTTGCTTCGATAGGCGGCGATCGCGGGCCCCGCGACGATTCCCCCCCACAAGCAGGAGAGGAGCGAGTTGGCTCCGAGGCGGTTGGCACCGTGGTACTGGTAGTCGACCTCGCCGCAGGCATACAGGCCGGGCACGTTCGTGGCTTGATTGCGCGGCGATCCTCCGATGACCGCGCCGTCCACGGCGCGCTCGAAATCGACCCAGAGGCCGCCCATTGAGTAGTGGACCGCGGGGAACACTCGCATCGGATTCGTGACCGGATCCTCGCCCACGAATTTTTCGTAAATTTCGAGCACGCCCGCGAGCTTCTTCCGGAGTGTTTCGCGCGGAAGGTGAGTCACGTCGAGGTAGACCTCGTTCTCGTTTTTGCCGCTCCGCGGATTGTAGACGCCGCGATGTTCGTGGAAACATTTCTTGAAAAGCTCGCGACTCGCGATGTCTCTGGGGACGAGGTTGCCATACCCTGGATATTTCGTTTCGAGGAAGTAGTCGCGTCCGCTCTCGGGAACGTCGCGGCCCGGGCGCTGCTCGCGGGCGTCGCGCGGCACCCAGATGCGACCCCCCTCGCCGCGCACGCTTTCGGAGACGAGTCGAAGCTTGTCGGCCCCGGGGATGGCCGTCGGATGAAGCTGGATAAACTCCCCGTTCGCGTAGCAGGCGCCCTGTTGATACGCTGTGCTTGCGGCCGTTCCGGTGTTGATGACGCTGTTGGTCGATCGGCCGAACACGATGCCGCAACCTCCGGTTGCAAGGCATACCGCGTCCCCTGGGAAGGCCCGAATGGCCATCGTCTTCAGGTCCTGCGCAACGATTCCGCGGCACACGCCGACGTCGTCCGTGACGAGCGCGAGGAAATCCCACCATTCGAATTTTCGGACCATCCTCTCGCCAGCGACACGCTCGCCGCGCTCGTCCTCGACGTCGACCAGCTCCCATCGTCGGACTTGCTCGTCGAGCGCATAGAGAATCTGCTGCCCCGTCGTCGCACCCGCGAACGCCGTGCGGTGAAACAGTGTTCCGCCGAATCGCCGGAAGTCGAGCAAACCTTCGGGTGTGCGATTGAACGGGACTCCCATGCGATCGAGCATGAAGACGATGTTCGGTGCGGCGTCGCACATGCTCTTGACGGGCGGCTGATTGGCCAGAAAGTCTCCTCCGTAAACCGTCTCCTCGAGATGAACGCGGGGTGAGTCTCCTTCGCCCTTCGTATTGACGCTGGCGTTGATGCCTCCCTGCGCGCATACGGAATGGGACCGCTTCACCGGCACGAGGGAGAAGAGGTCGACGGGCACCCCGCCTTCGCACAGCTTGATCACGGTCATCAACCCGGCGAGCCCGCCCCCGACCACGATGACGCGACGAGCTTTTTCGGATCCGGAGCGGGCGGGCGGCGTCGACGATGCCACGGCAAGTGCCCTAGGAGAAACCGTCGCCGGTGTCAAAGCCGCGCCCGCGCGCGAGGAGAGGCTTTCGCGTTGCCGTCGCCGTCGCCGTGCCGCCCTCCCTGCGCGGCTCGTCCCGAGCCGTCACCCCGGGCCGGACGGCGGCGCGCTCGGTTGCGTCTCGCCCAGAGTGAGCGCCGCGTAAACCGCCGCCCGAATCTGCTCCATGCGCTCGGGCCCCAGCGGCGCACCGCTGAACTCCGTCAGGTCGAATCGGTTGTAGGCCCGGCCTTCGGCCGTGCGCACGAGAGAACGCACGATCTGCGTTCCGTGTTGAAATAGCTCCAGCGTGATCGTGAGCAGCATCGCAGGGCGATCGGGTGCCTCGACCACGAGCGTGGCCGTTTCGTCGCTCTTGGTCTCCGTGTCGAAGCGCACGACGACACTCGCGTCGCTCGTCGGGGGGACCGAGGGGGCCTGAGACGCGATCTGCTCGACCGAGATTGCACCGGACAGGATCGCACAAAGTACCTCGCCCACGGACTGAGCTTCGTCGGCACCGATCGCCGCGGCATCCGTCGAGCTCGCTCGCCGCACCCACACGAGGTCGACCGCCTCGGCCGCCTCCGGTGCCGTTGGCCTCGAAAACACGAGCGCGGTGATGACGTCGAGGCGATGCAGCACCAGCGCCGCGGCGATCGCCGAGAGAAGGCCGGGACGGTCCTCCGCGACGACGCACAGGGCCGCGCTCCCGTCCGGAAGCGCGCGCCAGAGCTCGACGATGGCGGGTCGGCTCTGGCGGTGGTACGCGACCGCCGCGTGCCGTCGGATGGCACGGGCGTCGAACAGCACCGAGTAACGAGCCGGCATCGACCGCGAGAATGTCTCCACGAATTCTGCGGGAGCCGCGCCCTCCGAGCCCGATGGCGCCCACTCGAAATCGGCCCACCGCATGACCCCTTCAGCATCGCCGCCGCGCGCGCGCACACCCGTTACCGGAACGTTTCGGTCGCGTATCCGCGCCGGCGGCCGCCCGCTGCGTCGCAGATCGCCCATCGCGACTCGGCAGCGAGCCGTTGCCGGACTCCGCGCTCCGGAGCCGCCGATCGTGCGGAAGACTCAACGCGGCGAAAGCGGACAAGGCTCCGTCGCGGCTCGGTCCGCTTGATGAGTGCGAAACGGCCGCGCGCCCGTTGCATGGAACACCACGACGGCGACGAATGTCATCCACACGAGCGCCCCGAGCGCTCCGAGAACAGGACCGGCCCATCGCCGGGCGCTACCGCGCGCCGATAGAACGGCTCCCCAAACGCCTGCGACGAAATGAATGCAAACGCACGCGGTACCGATCAGATACGACACCCCACGCCACGGGATCCCGTGCGTGGTCGACGACAGGTCGGCCGCAAGCAGCGTTTCGAGCTCGGCGCCGTCGAGTCGAACTCCGGGATTGCGGAATCGAAACTCGAGGAGATGGGCCGCGAGGAACACCGCCGCTCCCACCCCCGTTGCACGGACTGCAGCCCTCATCGGAAGCGAGTAGGGGCGGGGGGCCGCGAGAGGCGCTCCGACGATCACGAACCATGTCCCGAGGCCGGCATGAATCGCGAGCGGAGCGAACACGAGCAGTGTCTCGAGCAGCCATAGCGCGGGAATGTCGTGCAGAACGGCTGCGATGCCATCGAAGGTCGAGGCGCCCCAGAGGACCGCCCCGTTGATGACGACGTGCAGCAAGAGGAAGGCGCCCAGAGGCGCGAGCCCGGTGAGAGACAAAAGACGGCTGAGCGCAGGGGACGGCAAGCCTTTGGCCCATGCTACCCCAATGCGCGTGATTGTCCGGCATGCCTGGCGGGACGGCGCCCTTGCCGTCCTTGCCGCTCTTGTCCTCCCTCTTGCCGCTCGGGCTTGCGCCGCCCCTGCGGTTCTCGTCGGGTGCGCAGGCGGAAATGGGTTTTCCGGACCGGCACCGGTGACGCTCTTCGCGTCGTCGCCCCAATCCACGGCAGCGTTCGGAGCGATCAGGTCGGCCTGGGTCGATCGGCGCACGCCGCCGGCCGCGCTTCGCACCATGCTCGAGGGCTTTCTCGCGCGCTTTCCTCGGGACGACATCGCGCCGATGGCGCGCATCTCGCTCGCGCTCGTTGCGCTGGGACAAGCCGATTTCGGCTCGGCGGACGCCCAGCTCAAGCTCACGTCGGGGCTGCCGGCGGGCTCGGCGCGGGACCTGTGGACGATCGCGCGAGCGAAGGCGCTGCGCCTTCACAGCGACCCGGAGGCGGCGCTCGCCCTGCTGCGCCCTCTCGTCGGCAAGAACGTGGACCCGATGGGGCGGTGGATTTTCGAGGAAGAGCTGACGCTCGCCGCGCTGTCCACGCATCGCGACTACGAAGCCATCTCTTATATGGATGCATGGCTCCGGGCCAGCTCCGACGAGGACAAGACGAGCACCGTCGAGCGCGTGACCCAGATCGTGGCGCAGCTGCCCAAGGACGTGCTGGTCGGCGCCTTCGAAGCGCTTCGTACACAGAGATCGACGTTCGGATACGGCATCGAGATCGAGCGGATCCTGTGGGGGAGGCTGGTCGAGATCGCGACGACGAGCGGGGACGCAACGCTCGCGCGCCTGCTGCTCGACTCCGACCCGGACGCAATCGTGGCGAGGGCGGGGGAGGCCCACACGGCTCTGGGCGAGCTTGCCAACAGCCGGCGAGGACTGAACGTCGTCGCCGGGCGTACCGTCGGGCTGCTGTTGCCGTCTGAATCGCCCGGGCTGCGCGACGAGTCGGCGGACGTCTTGCGCGGCGTCATGTGGGCTCTGGGCTTGCCGAGAGGCGCGCGCAGTGCAGCCGCGCGCCCGAAAGTCGGAGAGCGGAACGAACCCGGCCCGATCGCCTGTGCGCCTCCCGAGGCCGCGCCGGACGCCGGCGAGCCCGGGCCGGACGATGCCATCCGTCTCGTGACGCGCGACGACACGGGCAGCGCCGCGCGGACTGAGCTGTCGCTCGACGAGCTGGCGGGAGAGGGGGCCGCCGTCGTCATCGCAGGGCTCGACGGGCAGACGGCCACGCGAGCTCTCCGCTGGGGACGAAGTCATGCCTTGGCCGTCGTCGTGCTCGCTTCCCCGGACGAGCCGCTCGAGCCGTCGCCGTTCGGGTTCGTCCTGGGCGAGCCCAGGGCCAACGTGCTCGACGTCCTTTCCCGCGCGGTTCCAGCGCTCGATCTGCAGCCCGTGACGCCCATCGTCGACTGGAGCGAGATGTCCCTGTATCCTGCAAATGGCGGGCGACTGTGGGGACTCACCGTGACACCGCCGGTTCTGTGTGACGTCGCCGCTGCGCGCGCAGGCGATCCGCGTTTCCCCTATTCCGCGTCGGACGGCGGCAAAGCGATTGCCTGGCTCGTGAGCGGCTCCCCGAGCTGTGCGACGGACGCCGTCGCCGAGTTGACGACGGAGCGTGCGCGCGGAGTCGTCGCATTGACTCTCGAAGCGGCGGCCGTCCCGCATCACGCGGCGGGACTGCGGGTGGTCACAGCTCAGGCGGGAGTCATCCCCGAGGTTGCCCCGGGGGATCCGCGGGAAGAGGAGGTGCAGCGTTTCTCGGCAACGCTCGGCCCGGTTGGGTGGTGGACGGCGCTGGGCCGTGACGCGTCCGCCTTCGCCCGACTCGCCGTCCGCATTCTCCCCACCAACGAGGTGAGCGATCCGTCGTCGGTCGAGGCTCGACGCGCGAGCGCGCGCGACACCCTGGCGAGCGCGCGCCTGAGATTGTGGACGAGCGAAGCGAGCGGGTGGCCCGAGCAGCATGCGATGAAGCGCACCGTGTGCGCGCTCGAGGCGCCCGCACGCTGAAGGCGCTTGCCGAATCGTGCAAGAGCATCCAAAGTACCGGCACAAACCGCCGCTTATGGCCCTCCACCGCTCGTTTCGCGCCGTCCTTTTCGCGGCTCTCACGGTCGCGCTGTGGACGCTCGCACGCCCGGCATCTGCTTCCGACGCCCCGTTCTGTGACGATCGCGGGGCGAGCGCGATTGCGGCGCCCCCGGCGCTCGACGCTTCCGACGTGGCCGTGGCTCGGGCGCGCGCCTGCCCCTCGGGGGGCGATGACACCTCGTACCTCGCGGCCGTGGGGCGTGCGCGGGGCCGCCTTCCGTGGTCGGTGCAGGGGGCGGACGCGACTGCGGTCCAACCCCGGGCGCTCGAGTGGGCCGCAGCGTCTTGCCGGGAATCGCGCGACATCCGCTGCATCACCGGGCGGAGCGCGGGCGTCCGGTCGCGGATCGATCGTCCTCCGC
>DASPUY010000016.1:0-3434 GCA_035622655.1 Polyangiaceae bacterium | reverse complement strand
GTCCCCTACACGCTGCTGCACGAAGGGCTCGAGGTACGCGCGACAGCGATGGTCGTGGAGATCTTCGGCGGCAACGGGCGCATCACCTCGCACGCGCGCAGCTACGAACGCGGGCGCCACACGACGAAACCCGAGCACATGCCCAAGAGCCACCAGAAACACTTGGAGTGGACGCCGTCGCGCATCGTGCATTGGGCCGAGACGCTCGGCCCGCAGACGGCGGCGCTCGCGCGTGCGATTCTCGCCGAGCGGCCGCACCCGGAGCAGGGATACCGATCGTGTCTGGGGATCCTGCGGCTCGCGAAGCGTTACGGGGAAGCTCGCGTGGAGGCAGCGTGCGCACGCGCGATGACAGCGGGCGCCCGCTCGTATCGCCACGTCGAGTCGATCCTCAAGCATGGCCTAGATCGGGTGGCGCCGAACGAGTCGACGCTGACGCAGCTTCCGCTGGTGCACGGCAATGTGCGTGGCCGCGGCTACTACCAGTGAATAAGAAATAGCAATTTCAAATATGGAAATGGAAGAGAGGAGAAACGCATGTTGACGGAACCGACGACGGAGAAGCTGAAAGCCATGCGGCTGGAAGGAATGATGGCCGCCTGGCGAGAGCAGCAAACGCAAACCCAGATCGCGAGCCTGTCCTTCGACGAGCGCCTCGGCCTGCTCGTCGATGCCGAGTGGCTTCACCGCGAGAACGCGCGCGTCGGGCGCGCGCTGCGGGAGGCGAAGCTAAAGATGCCGAGCGCGTGCATCGAGGACATCGACTATCCCGCCAAGCGCGAGCTCGACAAGGCTGTCGTACGTCAGCTCGCGAGCTGCCGCTGGGTGCAAGAGCACCAAGCGATCTTGATCACCGGCGCCACAGGAACCGGCAAGAGCTACGTCGCGTGCGCGATGGCCCAGCAGGCGTGCCGCAAGGGATTCCGTGCGATCTACAGGCGAGCCTCCCGCCTCTTCGAGGAGCTCGCCCTCGCCCGTGCCGACGGAACGTACCCGCGCGCGCTCGCCCGCTTCGCTCGATTCAACGTACTCGTCGTCGACGACTTCGCGATCTCGCCGGTCACCGACATGCAGCGGACCGATCTGCTCGAGCTGCTGGAGGACAGGTACGGGGCACGCGCCACGATCGTCACCAGCCAGTTGGAGCCCTCCCTGTGGCACGACTATCTGGCCGAGCCGACCGTTGCCGACGCCATCTGCGATAGGCTCTTGAACAACGCTCACCGCCTCGCCCTCAAGGGGCCGTCACGCCGGAAGGAGGAACCGACCACCAAGAAGGAGAAGGCATGAACGACTCCCGCGTCGCTTCGCTCCGATCCTGACGCCCGCATCGGCGATCACGATGAGCGGAACGGCCGATCACGATGGAGCGGAACGAGCGATCACGATGGGCGAAACCTGCAGTTCAAGACGGACTGAACGTCTTCTTGCAGTTCGATGCCGACGGCGGCGATCGGTTCGCGGCGGCCGTAGGGCGAGCCGTGTGGCTCCATGACACAAGCGTTACGGCGGAGCAGTGCTTCGCTGAGCGTGGCCACGTAGAACGATGGACTTGAGGGGGTTCTTGGTTGACGAAATTCGATGGAGGGCCCGCTGCGTCCATCGTCGATCATGAGCGAGGAAGCCCCGAGCTGGGAACGAGGCCGGGAAAAAAGCGAAACCCCCTCGAAGTTGGCCCTATGCCACCCGAGGGGGTTCGTCTCCGAGCTGCCGAGCAAACGGAGGCGATCCTTGTCGCATATTGGCGAATACGACGCGAAGTTCTTGAAGGCCCTGGCCGAGATCGACGGGCAGCATGCCGAGCAGGTACGGCGGGACGGCTGCCCGGAGTGCGGAGGGGTGCTGGATCGGGCCGACTATCCGCGCAAGCCGCGAGGGGAGCTGGGGGAGGCCGGGGGCGACTACGAGCGGCGGCGGAGCTTTTGCTGCCGGGTGGATGGGTGCCGGAAGCGGGCCACGCCCGCGTCGCTGCGCTTTTTCGGGCGCAAGGTGTACTTCGCGGTGCTGGTGATCGTGGCGAGCGCGCGAGCGCGGTCGATGTCGCTGACGGGCCGTGACCGTCCCCGACGGGTGCACGGGGTCCCGCTGCGTACCGTGTGCCGCTGGCTGCAGTGGTGGCAGGGGGTGTTTGCATTGGGGTCGTTCTGGTCGGCGGCGAAGGGATTCTTCGCGAAGCCGGTCGAGGAGGGGCAGCTTCCGGCGTCGCTTCTCGAACGCTTCGGCTCGGGCGGCGTGGCGATCGAGAAGCTTTTGCGCTTCACCGCCCCGATCACCACGACGAGTGTCGTGACGAGGATCGCGATGGCCGGCTGAATCCACGCAGGAGATGGTGTTTGCGCTCTGCGGCGCCGATTTCGTAGGGTCGTGCCAGATCGCGCAGGCATTTGGCGCCTCGCGTGATGCATGCCCCATGAGCGAGCGAGAGAACGCCCCGGCGCGGGTGCGATGGGCACGACTGCGCTTTTCGATCATCGGACATCTGTTGGCGTCGCCGCCGGAGTCGGGCGAGCTGGCGGCGGCGCTCGACGAGCTCGCGGCACGCGCGTACGTGCATCCGACGACGGGCGAGCAGATTCGCTTTGGCCGGTCGACCATCGAGCACTGGCTGTACGCGGCGCGTAGTGCGTCCGATCCGATCGCCGCGCTCGAGCGCAAGCTGCATGCGCGCGCCGGAATGCACCCGAGCATCGGAGCCAAGCTCGCCGAAGCGATCCGTGCACAGTACCGGTCTCACCCCCGGTGGAGCTATCAGCTGCACCACGACAATCTGCGCGCGCAAGCGCGGCTGGACCCGTCGCTGGGACGAGTGCCCTCGCGCATCACGCTGGCCCGGTACATGAAATCACAGGGTCTGGTCCGGGCCCGCAGCAAGAAGAACGCGTCGCAGATCGCACGCGGCATCGAGCCGCGCGAGACGCGCTCGTACGAAGTCACGCACGTCGGGGGCCTCTGGCACATCGACTATCACGTGGGCAGCCGGCGTGTGGCAGGACCCGACGGACGGTGGATCGAGGTCCGGCTGCTCGGGGTGCTCGACGACTGCTCGCGGCTTGGCGGTCATCTGCAGTGGTACCCCGGGCGAGGGGAATCCGCACAAGCAAGTTGTCATGGGCTCTCGCAGGCGCTGCAGAAGCGCGGGCTGCCGCGCGGGCTGATGAGCGACGGCGGAGCGGGATTCGTGGCCGCAGAGATGACCGAGGGGCTGGCGCGCCTGGGGATTGTGCATCACACGACCCTATCGCGCAGCCCCGAGCAAAACGGCAAGCAGGAGAACTTCTGGGCCCAAGTGGAAGGTGCGGATTCCGGCCAACTCGGACATCGTTCCGGGCACCCGGACACGATTCCGGCAGAACCCGGACACTTCGGAGCGAAGCGACGCTCTGGGCCGGGGTGACGCGTAGCGTCGAACCGGCGACGGTGGTCGGAGCGAAGCG
>DASPUY010000015.1:0-9761 GCA_035622655.1 Polyangiaceae bacterium | reverse complement strand
GATCAGCGCGGGACGCGAGACGCCGAGGCGCCGCGCGGTTTCGCTCTGATTGCGCGCCGCCCCTTCGAACGCCTCGGCGATGAGCCTCCGCTCGAACGCCTCGACCCGCGCGCGCAGCGGATGGCCCGCTCCGGGATCGCCCGCCACCGACGAAGGCACCGAAGAGGGAGACGAGCCGCTCGCCAGCGAGCGCCAGAGCGCCAGCGTGATTCGTTCGTCGGGCGCCAGGGCCAGCAGCTGCGCGATCGTATTTTCGAGCTCGCGCACGTTTCCCGGCCAGGCGTTCGTGCGAAGCGCTTCGACGAGCGACGATTCCAGATCGACCCCGTTCATGCCGTATCGCTCCGCGTAGCGCCGTACGAACGATCGAACCAGGGGCTCGACGTCTTCCGGACGCTCGCGAAGTGGAGGGATGCGGATGGGGACGACGTTCAACCGGTAGTACAGATCTTCGCGGAACCGACCGCTCTTGACGTCCGCCGCGAGGTCGCGATTGGTGGCCGCGATGAGGCGAACGTCCACCGTTTCGGCCCGTCCGCCGAGGGGTTGGACCTCTCCCGACTGGAGCGTTCGAAGCACCTTCGCCTGAATCGCGAGCGGCAACTCGCCGATCTCGTCGATGAACAGAGTGCCTCGGTGCGCTTGCTGGAAGTAGCCTTGCCGGGCGACCTGCGCGCCGGTGAACGCGCCCTTGGTGTGACCGAACAGCTCGGCCTCGGCGAGATCGCTCGGAATCGCCGCCGCGTTGAAGCGAATGAGCGGCTTGTCGGCGCGACGGGAGTGGGCGTGGATGACCCGGGCGACGACGTCCTTGCCGGCGCCACTCTCTCCCACGAGAAGAACCGTCACGTCCTTGGGTGCGACGCGGGCCACCATGTCCATGACGCGCTTCATCGCGGGACTGTCCGCGACGATCGATCCGCCGAGCGCCGCCTCGGTGCGCAGGCGTGCATTCTGCAGGCGGAGGTCGCGGTATTCCGCCGCTCGCCGCACGGCCATGACGAGCTCGTCCGGATCGAAGGGCTTCGGGATGTAGTCGAACGCACCGGACTTCATCGCCGCAACGGCGACCCTCTCGGAGCCGTGGGCCGTCAACATCAGGACGGGCACGCTCGGGTCGCTGGCGCGCATGCGTGTCAGGACCGCCATTCCATCCATGCCGGGCATCGCGAGGTCGGTGAGCACCACGTCGGCGCCGCGCGCCTCGAATGCGTTCAGACCGCTCGCTCCACTGTCGCACGCTTCGACGATCAGTCCCGCGTCGCTCAGCACGGCCTCGAGGGTGAACCGCAGCGCTGCATCGTCGTCGATGACCAGAACGCGGCTCATGTCCCGAGCAGACGCGCGGGTTCAGCCTCCGGTGCGTCGACGTCGGCAGCGTCCAGATGCAGCGCACGCGCAGGGTTCGGCAAGCAAGGGCAAGGCGCCGGTTTGGCCGGAAGGTGAAGGGAAACGGTCGTCCCCGTCCCGGGGGCGCTCTTGAATTCCAGTCTGCCCCCGTGCTGCTCGATGACCCCACGAGCGACGGCCACTCCCAGCCCCGAGCCGCCCTCCTTGGTGGTGAAGTACGGCTTGCGGATGCGCTCCAGGACGTCGGCGGTCATGCCCGACCCCGAGTCACGCACCGTGATGAGAACCCCGTCGCAGCTGCGCCGCGTGGCGATGCCCACCCGGGTGCCCGACGACGACGCCTGGATCGCGTTGAGCACGATGTTGAGCAGGGCCTGCCGCAGCTTTCTCGCATCGGCATCCACCGTCAGGTCGTCCTCTCCCGATACGTCGATCGCGACCCCGGCCTCGTGCGCTCGCGTCTCGAGCAGAACGGCCAGCTCGCGGACGACTTCCTTGACGCGTGTCGGAGCGATTCGAAGATCGTCGAGGCCCCGCGAAAACGACAGGAACCCGTCGACGATCGCCTGCAATCGGTCGGCCTCGGCCGCCACGATTCCGAGCCGTTCCGCGGTCTTCGGATCGGTCGCCTGGCGGGCGAGGTGGGTCGACAGGCCCTTGATGGCCGCGAGCGGGTTCTTCACCTCGTGTGCGAGACGCGCGGCCATCCCCTCGAGAGCGCGCGTCCGATCTTCGCTCTCGCTGCAGACCTCCTCGCGTCGTTCGGCCAGCTCGATGGCGGCGCGCTCGTAGCCGCGGCTCATCCGGCAGCCCATGCGATAGACGGCCACCATCGTAAAGACCGCCGCGAGCAGCGCCACCGCGACGTACTCCGGGCTCGCCCACTGGGCCGATGGCTGGAGGGGCGGCGCGAGCCGGCCGATTTGCGTCCGCGACAGGACGGCGAGGCAAACGAAGCACGCCAGGAATGCCGCGAAGACCCCGGAGCGCAGCCCGGGGCGGCTGCGCAGCGTGATGGCCGCCGCCGTGATCGTGACGGCGCTCGTCATGAGCAGCGGGCTCGCCAGCCCGCCAGTCGTGGCGAGAAGCGCGAAATAGGCGAGCGCCCCGAGCAAGAAGGAGAGCAGCCGCAGAGCCACGCTGTCCCGCCATACGCGGGCTGCGAACAGAGTCCCGAGCACGACGACCGCGAGCCCCTGCACGAGAGCCCGCGGGCCGGACTCCCCGCGCCAGACGAGCAACGTGAGAACGAGCAGGTTCAGGAGGAGAAACCACGTGAGCCGCCAGCGCGCGGTGGCGTGGCCCATCTCGTCGAAGATGCGACTTCGAAGTGCTTCGAAGCGATCGCGTTGGCGACGCTCCTGAACGGCCGATCGTGCACCTGCCAGCATGTGCCAGTGCAATTTCAGCAAATATCGTGCGCGTCCGCCAGCCGGCGACAAGGCCGCGAATCTCCGCGCCAGCGAACTGTCAGGATCCCGACATATGACTGCCTTCGGGCGGACCGGACCGATCTTCGGCTGCCGGGAGCCAGGCTGGGACCCGGCGCGGATGGCCGCCACCACGCGAGAAGGGCCGCGGGGACGGCCGCAAGAACAAGAAGACCTCTTCTATGGAGCGAATTCCGCCCGCTGCGGATGGTCGAGCCGGCCGGCGGCGAATGCGCGCGCGTAGAGCTCGTCGATGGCTTCGAGGACGTCTCTCGGCGCGCTCCGCGTGTCTTCATTGGCGTACATCGCGAGGTAGCGATCCAGCAGCCCTCGATCGAGGGCAAGATCGCGGCGCGTCTCTCGTGCGAGCAGCGCGCGCAGGATTTCTTCGCGGTTCGACAGTGCCCAGGCGATCGACGCGTGAACGAGCCGCGATACCTGGGCGAGGCGAGCTTCGCCCAGTCCCCTTCGAATGGCGTTGGCTCCCAGCGGCAAAGGAAGTCCACCCGTGGCCTCCGCCCATAGCGTGCCCAGATCGCACACGAGCGAGACTCCCTCCCGAGCGTACGTCAGCCGACCCTCGTGGATGAGAAGCACCGCTTCGACGGCGCCGGATTTCAAGGTTTCGAACGCCAATGCGTAGGGAGCGATCGGCACCACGACGGGCTCGAACGCAGGCAGGAGCAACGAAGCGACCAAGAAGGCCGTCGTCCGAAGCCCGGGCACGCCGATCCGCGCGCCGCGAAGCGAGTCCACGGAGCGCGGCTGAAGAGCGACGAGGACCGGACCGTACCCGCGGCCCACGGACATGCCGTGCTTCAGCAGTAGATATCGCTCCGCGATCGATGGCCACCGGGCGATCGATACGGCGCAGACGTCGAGCTCGCCGCTTGCCGCGCGCGTGTTGAGCGTCTCCGTGTCGGCGCGCTGCGCCTCGAAGCGGACCCCTTCGGTATCGATTTTCCCCTCGAGAAGCGGCCAAAACATGAATAGATCGTCGCTATCCGGCGAGAAGGCCAACCGAACGGGATGAGCGGTATCGGATGCGTCGACCGTCATGCGCCCGAGAGGGTACCCCGTGGCGGCTCGACCGCCATGCTGTCGAGGTGAACTCTTGCGACGAGCGGCCGCGGCCACGTTGATAGCCACGTCGATTGCGGTCGCGCTCGCCGCCGCCGTTGGACTGCGCGATCGCGGCGACGGCGCGCGCTGCGGCAAGGGGTTCACGGCCGAAGGCGCGCGCTGTCTGGCGCGGCGGCTCGCGGGAGCCTCCTGCTCGCCTCCACTGACGTGGACCGACCACGGCTGCGATGCGCCTGATGTACGCGTCCTGGTCCCCGCGTGTACGATCTTCATCGGCTCGGCCGACTGGGAGGCGGAAGGACGGGTCGTCCCTCGGCTGGTGCACGTCGGTGCCTTTCGACTGGCGGCTTTCGAAGCAACGCGAGGAGCCCTGGGGCTGAAAGGCGACGCGGCACGTGCCGTGACGGGAATTTCCCGTGACGACGCGGCGGGCTTCTGCGCGGATCGTGGGGGGCGGTTGCCCACCGAGAATGAATGGATCGCGGCCGCCACGTCGGGCACGAGTCCGCCTCGGCGTTACCCCTGGGGTGACACAGGCGCAGTCTGTCGGCGTGCTGCGTGGGGGCTGCTTTCGGGCCCATGCGCCCGAGGAGCCGACGGCCCGGACACGGTTGGAGCCCATCCGGATGGCGACTCGCCCCTCGGGCTTCACGACCTGTCCGGCAACGCGGCCGAATGGGTTGCTGCGGAGGGGTCGGACGAGCGGTCGGGGCCGGCAGCCGAAGGGGCGATGGATCCGGGTCCACCGAGGACCGCAGCCATGGTCGGGGCTGCGAAGGGCGGATCGTGGCAAAGCTCGCTTGCGACCGAGCTCCGAGTCTGGGCCCGGATCGAGCTTGATCCTTCCGCACACGACCCGCGAGTCGGAGTCCGCTGTGCCTATCCCCCTTGACGCATCGTTGCGCTAACCTGCCTCGATTCGTCGATGCGGCGCACCAGGAACCGGGCCCGGCACAGATGACATGCGCAGTGTTGTCCATCGGGACCGAGTTGACGCGCGGGGAGCTCGTCAACTCGAACGCGACGTGGCTGAGCGCCGAGCTCGTCGCCCTCGGTTTCGAGGTTCTGGAACATGCCGTGGTCGACGACGACGAGGGGCGGATCGGCGAGGCGGTGCTCCGACTGGCGTCGCGAGTCGGCGTCGTCGTGGCGACTGGAGGCCTCGGACCCACGACCGATGACCTGACGTCGAAGGCCGTGGCCACCGCCCTGGGCAGGCAGCTCGTGCGCGACGACGCGTCGCTCGATCACATCCGCCGACGATTCGAACGAGCCGGACGCCCGATGATGGCGTCGAACCTCAAGCAGGCCGACTTTCCGGAAGAAGCGGACATCCTGCCCAATCCCATCGGAACTGCCCCGGGGTTCGCGATCCGGATCGGCGAATGCGCCGCGCACTTCATGCCTGGTGTGCCGAGCGAGATGAGACGAATGTTCGAAGAGCAAGTGGCGCCACGCATCCGCGCGCTCGCTTCGAACACCTCGTTTCAATCGCACCTGCGCACGTTCGGTCTGCCCGAGAGCGTCGTCGGCGAGCGACTCGACGGCGTCGAAGCGGCGTTCCCCGGCATCACGATCGGGTACCGAGCGCACTTTCCCGAGATCGAAGTGAAAGTTCTGGCCCGAAGCGCGTCGCGCGCGCTCGCCCGCGAGCTCTGTGACCGGGCGACGGCGGACGTTCGCTCCCGGCTCGGAGCGCACGCCTACGGCGAGGCGCAGGACACGTTCGCCGGCGTCGTCGGACGAGCCATCCGGCTGCGCGGATGGACGCTTGCGGTCGCGGAATCGTGCACCGGCGGCCTCGTGGGGCAGATGCTGACCCGCGAACCCGGAGCAAGCGATTTCCTCCTGCTCGACGCCGTCACCTACGCGAATAGCGCGAAGACTCGCATCCTGGGTGTCGACGAGGAGACCATCCGGTGGCACGGCGCGGTGAGCCCGGAAGTTGCCGAGGCCATGGCACGCGGAGTCAAAAGCGTCGCCGGAGCGGACGTCGCGCTTGCCCTCACTGGGATTGCCGGCCCAGGAGGCGGAAGCGAGACCAAGCCCGTCGGCACCGTATACATCGCTCTCGCGCGCCCCGAGGGCGCCGTCGACGTCAAGCACCGGGTCTTCGGCGGCGAGCGGGAGCAGATCCGCATCCTGGCCTCCTACACGGGGCTTCAGATGATTCGTGAGCTCTGCAGCACACGGGCCGGCGAGCGGGCAGCCGAGCGAGCCGGAGCCGGCGAATCGCGGTGAGCTCGACGTCGGTCCCGCCCGACGCGGAGCGGATTCGGGCCTTCGTGGCGCTCGATCTCGACGCCGAGAGCACGCGCCGTATCGCGCGACTGTCCGACCGATTGCGCGGGTCCACCGGTGCGCCGGCCGCGACCTGGATTTCGCCGCAGCAAGTCCACCTGACGCTCAAGTTCCTGGGCGATGCTGCGACACCACGGGTCGCGCATCTGTCGGAGGCCGTCGCGGCCGTGGCACGAGGGACTCCGCGTCTGCGCGCGGCGGCGATCCGCGTGAACGGACTTCCGACCCTCCAGCACGCGCGCGTCGTCGTGGCGGCGGTCGACGATCCCGATGGGCACCTCGAGGGCCTCGCCGGACGCATCGAAGATCTCTGTGCGGACCTGGGGTTCGCCCGCGAAAGCCGGGCGTTTCGTCCGCATATCACGCTGGCTCGGCTCAAACGCCCGTGCGACACGCGAAGCTGGCTCCGTCCCGATCTCGCCGCAGCTTCGGGGGACGTCTTGCCGACGTGCCTCGTCATCTACCGGAGCGTGCTGGATGCAGCGGGCGCCCGATACTTTCCCCTCGCGCGCTTCGAGCTCACGGGGTAGGCGGCTCGGTCGACACGGTGGAGAAGACTCCGCCGTCGCTCGTCTCACGAATCCGCTGCCGGACGACGTCGTAGGTGCGGTCCTGACGCCTCATGCGGTCGATCGCTTCCTGTCGGGATCGAGCGCTCGCCGCGAAGCCGCTCGCCTTGGCGTTTGCCAGCCAATCGAGGTACGCCTGCCACGCAATCTTCGCCTCGTCCCACCTCCCTTGGCGCTCCCTCAGGTCGGCGAGAACGAACAGTGTTCGAGCGCGGAGGTCAACGTCCTGCTCCGATTCGGAAAGAGCTCGCTGCCACGCGGCTTCCGCGTCCGCGAGATTCCCGATCGCCAGCTCGGCCTCGCCGAGCAGATAGTAACCCAGGGGTTCGTGCACGCTCTGCGCGATCGCCGCTCGATACGATGCGATCGCCGCGTCGAAATCGCGGGATGCGAACCGGGCGTTTCCGCGGTCGCAGGCGTCGGTGTACGCGCGTTTCCTCGGATCCATGCGTCCCGGGCCTGCGGAGCCTCCCGCCGCCGGCCCTGGTTGCCCTGCCCACACCGGGCGGCCGGCCGCCGACCCCTCGGCGCCGCCCCCGGTCGCCGGACTCGAGACGAGCCCGAGGGCGATCACCGCCCCCATGGCGACGAACGACACGGGGCCCAAGGTCACCCGGCAAACGCCCGGCTTCGGAAAGACGACCATGGGCTTTCGATCCGAGAGTACCAATAGCCGTGGTGAATTCGACCCCCCGGATCGTTCGCCCCTTCCCGTGGGCGACGTTCGACTCGATGACTCGGGCCGAAGCGGCGCTCTTGCGCGACGTGGGGCGCTGGTCGAGGGCTCACACGAGCCTCGAGTCGATCGAGAGCGCGGCGGCCGAGCTCATCGACGCGCGCGTCGACGTTCTCTTGCGGCGGGTGACGACTTTTCGCGTCGCGGCCCCCTTCAACGATGGGATCGGCGTTCTGTTGACGGCGGCCGAAGGCAACGGCGTCCACGGCTGCGTTCTCATCGAGGCGGAACGCGCCCTGGCCACCCAGGTGGTCGCGCGGGCGCTCCGGCGCAGCCCACCGCGGGTCGTCGACGCGACGGCCCCCGGGTCGCCCGCGCTGGCGGGCGCCTTCTCGGCGGTCCTCGTCGCGCTGGCCAGACGCGTCCATTCGAACGCCGCGCTCCGGGTTCTTCGGGTCGGGTCCTGCGTGGAGCTCGAAGCCGACCTCGCGCGGAAGGATATCGATCTCGCCGCGGTGACGCTCACGGTCATCGTACGGGAAGACGCCTTTGCGGCTCGGGCGCTCATCCCGCACAGGGCGTGCGTCGGCGCGCCGGCGCCGCCGTTCTCCTCGAAGGTCCTCGAGCGTCTCGGACCCACGCCGCTCGCCATGAGTGTCGTCGCCTGTACGGCGCGCGCGAGGGTGGCCGAGATCGGTGCGCTGCGAGCCGGGGACGCCTTCGTGCCGGACCGATGGTCGCAGACGCGGTCCGACGACGGAAACCTTCGTGGTCGCGCGTGGCTGGCGGCTCCCGATGGTGAGCTCGGCATCCGTGTCGAGCTCGCAGGCGACGGGCGCGTCGTGCTAGCCGGCGACGTCGACGCGCTCAGCGGGACGGAGGATGGCATGGTGGACTCGAACGAGGAAAACGCTCTGGTGAGCGCCGTGGGCGACGTACCGGTCGTCGTCAGGGTGGAGATCGGGGAGGCGCGCATGTCGGCTCGAGAATGGGCATCCCTGGCCCGCGGGGACGTCATCGCTCTCGGTCGTCGACTCGGCGACCCGGTGGTGCTGCGCGTCGGCGGCGTGGCCATGGCGCGGGGCGAGCTGGTGGACATCGACGGCGAGGTCGGAGTTCGCATCGTGCAGTCGCTCCAGAGCGGTCCGCAGCCTTACGGCGAACGAACGGATCAGCCCTGATGCGACTCCGGATCGTGTCGCTTGCGCTCTGTCTGGGAGCGTGCGCCAAGCCCTCGTCGCACGACACGTCGGAGCGAACCGTGCGCGCCCTCCTGGAGTCTTCGACCGCGGACGCGAGCACCGGTGGCGCCGGAGCGGAGCCCGGCTTGGGAGAAGCTGGAGGCCACGCAGCCGGGGCAGCTGGGGCGACGCCCTCGCAGTGGCGCGGCACATACCACAGCGAGAGCGCAACGATTTTCGTACCTCCGGAGTGGAAGGGGGTTCGCTGGAGCGTGCCCAGCACCTCGGCAGGGCTGGGCGACGGCGCGATGACGCTCGAGGTTCGCGGCGAACGCGTGTTCGGGGCGATCGATGGCCCCCTCGGACCGGCCACCATCGACGGCGTCGTATCGGGCCCAACGATCACGGCCAACGTCCTGCGACGCGACCCCGCCGATCAGGGATACTCTGGAACGCTTCTCGGAACGATGTCGGGCGATCGCGTGACGGGGACGATGAACCTGTCCCTCGCCGAGGCGAGCGCCGTGCGCGCGGCGACGTTCGCTCTCGCGCGCGGAGACTAGTTTGGTTTTTTTGCGGGGCTTTGGTCATCCTGAGCCTCGCTCGGCTTTTCGTTTTCGGGGTTCTCGGGTCATCCTGAGCCTCGCTCCCCCCTCGACTCGCTGACGCTCGGCTCCGCTGCGGCGGGACCGCCAAGCCATTCGCGTCGTGGGGAGCGCTGCTCCCCCCAAGCCCCCCCCCAGCCGGAGCGAGAGCCCCGAGCCTTCCCCGCCGAAGCGAGAGTCGAAGGCCCGCCGGAGCGAGAGTCGGGGGGCCCGACCGTCAAGACATCGACGCCTGCCTTGAAATATCCGCTCGTTCTGGCACGACAAGCGCCACAAAGCGCGCGCCGAGGGGGACCACGACCCTGCTCGACTGCTAAGCTCCGGCAGGCCCACGACGGCGTTCTCGAGGCGATCATGGCGAGCCTACTGCATGTTTTCGGAAGCACCTTTCCCGCATTCGCGGCGACCTTGCTCCTCGGAGCGATGGTGGTCGCGAGCTACACGTTCGCCGTCGCCCTCGCGGCGGGAGCGGACGGTCGCGCACGCACGCTGCAGGCGGCTCGTCTGGGCGCCTACGGCACGGTCGCGCTGATCGGGGTCGCAGTCCTGTGCCTGGCGTACGCGTT
>DASPUY010000014.1:0-6330 GCA_035622655.1 Polyangiaceae bacterium | reverse complement strand
CTCGTTCTCCAAGACGATTTGCGCCGGCGTCGCCTTCGAGGCGATGTTGCAGAAGAGGCAGGTGGTCATGGACGGCGAGCGTACCAGGCGGGCGGCGAGGCTCGCGAGACTGCTCAGGCTCGGCTCGGCGATTCGATTGCGGAGAGCCTCAGGCCCGCTGACAGGCGCCGGAGCGCGGCGTCGATGCGCGCTCGATCGTCGTCGGTCGGCTCTAGCCCCTGCAGATTCGCGCGACCTGCGAGATAGGAGACACACGAATACTCGAGGTCGCTGAGCAGCGCTCGGCGTTCGACGTGTGCGCGAGGCAATCGGTAGCGAAGCTCGCGACCCGCCGCCCCCGAGACAATCTCGAGCCCCTCCACGTGACCCTGGGCGCCCGCGAGCTGGCGGACGATGCCGCGAAGCAGCGCGGAGCGCCCGCGCGCACGTCGCACCTCGGGGTTCTCGAAAAGCGAGAAGCTCTTGTTGCGCGAGATGAGACCCGGCACGAGCGTCATCCCGACCACGAGCGCTTCGCAGTCGACGGTCAGTCGCACGTCAGCCGTCTCCCTCGTCGTCGCCCTGCCCTCCCGAGGAGGCGGCGGACACGCCGAGAATCCCCGCGGCCTGCAGGCGCTCGGCCTGATGATTCGTGCGGAGCGCCGTCAAGAGCTCGTCCAGATCCCCCTCAAGAATCCGGTCGAGCTTCGACAGCGTGAGCCGCACGCGGTGATCCGTGACTCGGTTCTGCGGGAAGTTGTACGTACGTATCTTCTGCGATCGCTCCCCGGTGGAAACCATGCTGCGCCGCGTCTGCGCTTCGCGGGCCTCTTGTTTTTCGCGCTCGATCTCCAACAGCCGGCTGCGCAGGACCTTGAGCGCCTTCGATTTGTTCTTGAGCTGCGATCGCTCGTCCTGGCACTTCACGATGATGCCACTCGGCTTGTGCAGGATCTGCACGGCGCTGTTGGTCGTGTTGACACCCTGACCCCCGGGGCCTCCGCTGGCCGCAATGCTGATCTCGAGATCCCTCTCGTCGATGTGGACGTCGACGTCGTCGGCCTCCGGGAGCACGGCGACGGTCGCGGTGGACGTGTGGATGCGCCCCTGCTGCTCAGTGAGCGGCACCCGCTGAACTCGATGAACGCCCCCTTCGAATCGGAGCTGCGCGTAGACATCGTGACCCGTGACCAGCGCGATGCATTCTTTCAAGCCGCCCGTGGCGCTCTCGCTGGTGGAGATAATCTCGACCTTCCAGCTTTTCTTCTCGGCATAGCGCGCATACATGCGGAAAAGGTCTGCGGCGAAGAGCGCCGCCTCTTCGCCCCCCTCGCCGCTGCGAATCTCGAGGATGGTATTTCTCTTCTCGTCCGGATCCGGCGGCAAGAGCAGCAGCTGAATCGACTGCTCGAGCCGCGAGCGCTCATCGGCGAGGCTGGGTAGCTCGGCTTGAGCGAGGTCGCGCAGCTCCGGGTCCGAAAGGGCCTCCTCGTCGTCGTGGATCTTCTTCTCGAGATCCCGATACCGCGCGAAGGCGCCGATGAGCGGCTCCAGATCGCTGCGCTCCTTGTTGAGCTTGGTCAGTTTGGACCGATCCGAAAGCACCTCGGGCCGGCACAAAAGCTCCTCGAGCTCGCCATAGTGGCGCACGAGCTGCTCGAGCTTTTCGATCGGAAGCATGCGGACGCGCCCTTCATCCTAACGTGGCTGCGCCGAGGTGACCTCGCCTCACGCGCGAGCGACGTCTTGCGCCCGCAATCGCTCCGCGCCGACGAGCTCTGCGTAGCTCGCGAAGCACACGTCCCCCTCGCCTTGCGACTGCCCCTGCTCTTGGCGGAAAAGCGTCGCACGCAGGCTGGCGAGCGCCACCTCGAGCTGAGCGTCGTCGGGCTCGGCCGTCGTGATCTTCTGCACGAGGAAGCCCGGCCAGAGAAGTACGCGTAGCGGTCCGGTGGAGAGATACCTGGCGAAAATGCGCTGGAGCTCGAAGGTGATGGCCACGAGCACCGGGAGAAAAGGCAATTTCTCGGCGAAGAAGATCAAGTTGTCGAGCACCGCGCTGCCGGTGTGGATGCGCGGGAGCGCAGCACCGACCGCCGTGAAGACGAGGATCGAGACGAGCGCCACCATCACGAGAAACGTGGTGCCGCATCGGGGGTGGAGGGTCGTCTTCGTCCGCGCGTTTGCCAAGTTAAGGGCCTCGCCGCGCTCGTAGGTGCTGATCGTCTTGTGCTCCGCGCCGTGGTATTGAAAAACTCGCCGAATTTCTGGGATGCGACGGATGGCGAGTAGGTAACCGACGACGAGGGCGAGCTTGAAGGCGCCCGTCATCGCCTGAAAGCCAGGGCTCTGGACTTCGAGTTGGAGACGGAGCAGGCGCGTGACGGCCGCCGCCGCGCCCTGCGGCAGAGCCACGAAAAATGCGACGGCGACGGCCAGCATGACGAGACCGCCAGCCCGTCTGCGTGCTCGAGGCGGCGTCGCGCCCGAGGAAGGCGCATCGCCGTCGCTCGACGAAAGGGCAATGAGCGATACCCCCCACGCGCAAATGGCGCGCGATACCATCGCCAGCACCACCGCGCTCCGAGACCCGGCCAGATCCGCGCCGAGCTGCTCCGCGCTGAACCTCAACGCTTCGCTCCCGAGACGCAGAGACTCGACCAGCGTGACGACTCCTCGGACGAACGGCCAGCGCCCGATGCCGTGCTCCGCATCGGTCATGGCGCGCTCGCGCACGCTCAAGCTGCCGTCGCTCCGGCGAACCACGACCGCGAACGACCTCGGCGCGCGCATCATGACCCCCTCGAGGACCGCCTGGCCGCCGATGTAGGGTCGCGATGGTCGCGTCATGGTCGGACCGCTTGGCGCACGCGTTTCCGCTGCGGCTCCGCTCCGGTTACTTCGCCTCGGTGGATTTCGGTTCGGCCTTCGACGACGGAGCCTTCTTTTCGTATCGCTTGCGGAAGCGATCGACCCTGCCCGCAGTGTCGATGAGCTTCTGGGTCCCCGTGTAGAACGGATGGCAGCCCGAGCACACGTCGACCTGCAGGTCACCGTGAGTCGAGCGGGTGACGAACGAGTTGCCGCATGCGCAGGTGACACGGGACACCGGATACTCGGGATGGATGCCTTCCTTCATGACAGCCCACCAACGTAGCCTCTCAGGTCCCGCCTCGCAAGGTTGGCCTTGTCTCGCTCTCGCTCTCGCTGCTCGCGCCTTCTCATCAGAAGGGAATGTCGTCGTCGCCGCCCGAAGATCCGGAAGAGCCACCTCCGGCACGATCGGCATGATCGGCGAAGTCATCGAAGGGCGCCTCGGCGGGCTCCCGGTCGCGCGCGGGACGGCTCGCGCCTGCTTCACGCGGCGTCCCTTCGCCTCGAGCGCCTCGAGCGCCGCCGCTCCCGGGCAGTACGACGTTGTTCGCCACGACTTCCGTCGAGTACCTCTTTTCACCGTTCTTTTCGTAGCTCGACGTCTGCATGCGCCCCTCGACGAAGAGGAGATCGCCTTTTTGCAGGATCTTGCCCAATGCCTCGGCGCGACGGCCCCAGATCGTCACCCGGTGCCACTCCGTCCGCTCCTGACGGACGTTGTTCCGATCCATGTACGATTCGTTGGTCGCGAGCCGAAGCTTGAGCACGGCCTGACCGCCCGGCGTCACGCGCAGTTCAGGGTCCGCCCCGAGATTCCCGAGCAGCATCACACGATTGAGCCCTTCCGCCATGACACCCCTGCTCCTTCTGCTCCTTCGTTCGTCCGTCAATCCGACCGGTCGTGCTTCGGCCGGCAGTGCGCTTGCTCGCCGCGCAGAGCCTTCTCGCGCCCTTACCCCGTTCGCCGCCCAGGCGCCAGCCTGGACCCGCCGAGCTCTCCGATTCCCGATCCAGGCGGCTCTGCGCTAAGGTCCGCGTGTGTCACTTGACGATCTGCGAAAGCGAATCGACGAGCTCGACGACGACATTCTGAAGCTACTCGACGAGCGCGCGCACGTCGTCACCGACGTTGCTCGCGCCAAGCGGGCGGCAGGTCTGCCGACGTACGATCCGGAACGCGAGCGACGGGTGCTCGAGCGGCTGACCGAGCGCGCAGCCGGGTTTCCGCCGGATGCCATCCGTGCGGTCTACCGCGAGGTGATGAGCGCATGCCTCGCGCTGCAAGAGCCCATCAAGGTGGCTTATCTCGGCCCGGAGGGCACGTTCTCGCACGCCGCGGCGCGCGCGTTCTTCGGCCTGGCTGCGACGTACCTCGAGGCGACGACGTTCGAAGGCGTGCTCGATGCGGTCGCGCGGCGGCAAGCGCAAGACGGCGTGCTGCCGATCGAAAATTCGACGGAGGGAGCCGTCCCCAACGCGATCGATGCGCTCGTGGCGAGCGATCTGCTCATCCGGGCCGAGTTCGAGCTCGAGGTGTCGCAGTGCCTTCTGACACGCGCCCCGACGCTCGCATCGATCGCGCGCGTCTACTCGCACCCTCAACCGCTCGGCCAGTGTCGAGTTTGGCTTGCGAAGAATCTCGGAGCAGCGCAGCTCGTCCAGTCACCTTCGACTGCCGCGGCCGTTCGCGAAGCGATGACGGACCCGAACGGCGCGGCGGTCGCCAGCCGACTCGCGTCGGAGATCTACGGCCTGTCCGTGATGCGCGAGCGCATCCAGGACCACCCCGAGAACTACACGCGCTTCGTCGTCGTCTCGACGGACGACGCGAATCGTACAGGCGACGACAAGACGTCGATTGCCTTCAACCTGCGCGACGCGCAGGGTCGGGGCGCCCTGCTGCGGGTGCTGACGATCCTGGACGAAGAAGGAATCAATCTGTCGCGCATCGAGTCGCGTCCCAGCCGGGAAAAGCCCTGGGACTACATTTTCCTCGCCGAGCTCGAAGGCCACCGCGACGACGCGAACGTCGCCAACGCGCTGCAGCGCCTCCGGGCGACTTGTCCGATGGTCAAGCATCTCGGCAGCTATCAGAAGGCCCGACGCGCGGTCTGATCCCACGATGGAATCGGTGCGTACGCTGATCGTCGGGGCCGGGATCACCGGGCTCGCCACCGCCGCCGCTCTTTCCGAGCGGCACGACCACGACTACCTCGTGCTCGAAGCCGATCGCGAGATCGGCGGCTGGTGCAAGACGGTCAAGAAAGAAGGCTTCGTCTGGGATTATTCGGGGCACTTCTTTCACTTCAAGCATCCCGAGATCGAGCGATGGCTGCGCGACCGCATGCCGGGACAGACCATCGCGACCGTCCGGAGAAGAACGTTCATCTCGTACAAGGGGCGGCGCATCGACTTCCCCTTCCAAAAGAACATCCATCAGCTGCCCCAAGCCGACTTCGTGGATTGCCTGTACGATCTCTACTTCGCGCGATCGAGCGACGTGGCTCGCCCGACGAAGGCTTCCGAGAGAAACTTCAAAGAAATGCTGCTGGCTCGCTTCGGCCGCGGCATCTGCGAGCGCTTTCTCTTCCCCTACAACGAGAAACTCTATGCCTGCGATTTAGCAACGCTCGACAAGGATTCGATGGGCCGGTTCTTCCCGCACGCCGACCTCACCGACATCGTCCGCAACATGAAGGAGCCGGACAATCGAAGCTACAACGACACCTTCACGTACCCCCAGGGGGGCGCCTTCGAATACGTGCGCGCTCTGGCGAGCGAACTCCGGTCGGACTCGATCTCGCTCGACGAGGCCCTGGTCGAAGTCGATCTCGAGCGCAAGATTGCCCGAACCACCCGCCGGCAGATTCGGTTCGACCGACTCGTCTCGAGCGCACCGTTCAACCGGTTCGCTTCGATTTGCCGCCTGAATCACGACCCTGAAACGTGGGTCTGGAACAAGGTCGTGGTGTTCAACCTGGGGTTCGACGCCAAGGGCGACCGCGACGTCCACTGGACTTACTATCCAGACCCGGCGACCAGCTTCTATCGGGTGGGCTGGTACGACAACATCCTCGATTCGGGTCGGTTGAGTCTCTACGTGGAGCTCGGCTTCGCAAAGGACGCACCGGTCGACATGGCAGCCCTTCGCGAGCGCGTGGTCGCGGACCTGAAGCGCGAAGGAGTCGTCGACCGGCAGCGGCTGATCGCCGAACACTGCGTCGTGATGGACCCCGCCTACGTCCACATTACCAAACGCTCGCTGGCCGAGCACGGGCGCCTCAGGGCGCTGCTGGCGCCGCACGGCGTGTGGTCGCTGGGCCGCTACGGAGGCTGGACCTACTGCGCGATCGAGGACAACATAGTCGAGGCGCGGGCGCTCGTGGCCACCTGGTAAGCGTGAGACAACACGCCTCTCGGGGTGGCTCACGATACGACCGTTCGTCGCTCGCCGCGACGGAGACGGGCCGACCGTCG
>DASPUY010000013.1:0-28181 GCA_035622655.1 Polyangiaceae bacterium | reverse complement strand
GTGGGGGCAGGCGCGGTCGTCAGACCGTACACGGTAGCGACGGATGCCCGCATCGGAGAGCGGGCGCAGGTCGGCCCATTCGCGCATCTGCGCCCCGAAAGCGACCTCGGCGAGGAAGCGCACGTCGGCAACTTCGTCGAGACCAAGAAGACACGGATGGGTCGCGGCGCAAAGGCCAACCACCTCTCGTACCTCGGCGACGGCGTCATCGGCGCCGGAGCGAACATCGGCGCCGGGACGATCTTCTGTAACTACGACGGAGTGCAGAAGCACACGACCACGATCGAGCCCGGGGCATTCATCGGCAGCGACTCTCAGCTCGTTGCACCGGTGACCGTCGGAGAGGGCGCGTACGTGGCGACGGGAACGACGGTGACGCGGGACGTCCCGCGCGACGCACTGGCGATCGGGCGCGTGAATCAGGTCAACAAGGAAGGGTACGCGCCGCGCCTGCGCGCCCGCTTGATGGCAGCGAAACAGTCGAAGGCGAAGACCTGAAGCGCCCCGTCATGGCGCGCTGCCACGGCGCAGCCGGCTGCCGGCCCTGTGCTCGAGCCGGAGGTCCGCGTCGAGGCTGAGCCGCCTCTGGCTCGCCGAACTGCCTCGTCCGAGCGCCGTCGCGGTGAATGCTCGAGGAGCACCCGCGCGCGCGGACGGCGCATGCCGCGCCGGTCGGACCCGAACGGGCGGCGGCGAGTCGGCATGACCGCTGCACCGAGAAGCCGCAGGTTCGGTCATCGGGTTACAACGTCTGCCGACGAAGCGCGAGCGCAGGAGGCCGAATCGAGCGACAGGAGACCCAATGAAGCTCCTTGGACAGGGTTCGATCCGAACACTCTCGTGGGCAACGATGGCGCTTTGCGGCGCGTGCGCGGGGTCGGGTGCGCACGCCGCGCCGCCCAGCGGCCCGACCACCGCAAGCGCCTCGACCGCCGTGACACCGGCCGGGGTCCCGTCCACGGCGAACGCCGCGGGTCACGAGGCGTCGAGCCCTCTGGCTCCGAGTCCGTCGGCGCGAAATGAGTCGGCCGACGGCGGTTCACCGTCGCGCGATCCGAGCGATCGGGTCGGGTCGGACCAGCCCGGCGACGACGACAACGTGGAGCTCATCGTCGACGGCGACGTCGTGGCGCGGTGTCCACAGCTCCGGCTCGTCCGGCGCCACGTCGACCAGTTCGATCCAGACCTGGTGTGGCTCGCGGTCCTCGAGTCGATTGCGATTTGCATGCACGAAGGTGGGCCCATGGCCGCGGATACGCTCGGCGTCTCGGGAAGCGAGGACCATCGCCACATCGTGCGCCAAGTCCTGAGCTCGCGAGGCGTATCGCCGACGCGCGTGCTCTCCGCGCCGCCGACCGAAGGGGCTGCGGAATGTCAGGGAAGCGCCGCCTGCGCGAATCGCGTCGAAATCATGCTCTCGCCGAACCCCTGAACCCGGGGCGACCGGCCCGCTCCGGGCGGGATGCTTGGCCTAACGGCGCGACTTAGGGCAAAAGAAGAGGCATGGACGCCATCGTCATCCGCGGCGGTGCGCCGCTGCGTGGCTCGGTGCGGATCAGCGGCGCCAAGAATGCGGCATTGCCCATTCTCTGCTCGACGTTGCTCTCGGACGGAGCGAGCCGGCTGCGCAACGTCCCGGCGCTGCGCGACATCGAGACGACCGCGGCGCTCCTCCGTTTTCTCGGGCGGTCGGTCGACGTCGGGACTCCGTACGTGGACGTGGCCGCCGGATCCACCGTTCGCCCCGAAGCGCCCTACGAGCTGGTCAAACAGATGCGGGCGAGCGTCCTGGTCCTCGGGCCCCTCGTCGCACGGTTTGGCCACGCCAAGGTTTCGCTCCCGGGAGGCTGCGCGATTGGCGCCCGCCCCATCGATCAGCACCTCAAGGGCCTCGAGGCGATGGGCTGCACGATCCGGCTCGAACGCGGCTATGTCGTCGCCGAGGGTCCGGGCGGCCGCGGACGTCTCCGAGGCGGCGAGATTTACTTCGACATTCCGACCGTGACCGGGACCGAAAATCTGATGATGGCGGCGGCGCTCGCCAGGGGCCGCACGACGCTCGTCAACTGCGCGCGCGAGCCGGAGGTCGAAGAGCTGGCGCGCGTGCTGAACAAGATGGGTGCGGAGGTCGACGGAGCCGGGACCGACGTGATTCACGTTCGCGGCTCGGAGCGCGGCGAGCTCGAGCCGTTCGATCACGCGATCATCCCCGACCGCATCGAGGCCGGGACGTACATGATCGCTGCCGCAATGGTCGAGGGCGGCGAGGTGATCCTCGAGAAGGCCGAGCTTTCGGACCTCGAGGCCCTCGTCGCGAAATTGCGCGCCGCGGGGGTCGAGGTGGAGAGCGAGGGCAGCGGCGTGCGGGTCCTGAGACGGGGGGCATTGCGGGCCGTCAACGTCACGACGGCTCCGCACCCGGGGTTCCCGACCGACATGCAAGCGCAATTTCTCGTGCTGATGTGCTGCGCCCGGGGCGAGAGCGTCATCACGGAGACGATCTTCGAGAACCGGTTCATGCACGTTCCCGAGCTCCAGCGTATGGGAGCGAGCGTCGCGCTTCGTGGCAACAGCGCCATGGTGCAAGGGATCTGCAACCTCTATGGTGCGAGCGTGATGGCGACCGACCTCCGGGCCAGCGCGTCGCTCGTGATCGCGGGCCTGGTGGCGAACGGAGAGACGGAAGTGCGGCGCGTGTACCACATCGATCGGGGCTACGAGCGGATCGAGGAGAAGCTCCGCGGGCTCGGCGCTCGCATCGAGCGCATCAAAGGCGCGGACGCATGAGCCGGACGCTGACGATCGCACTCCCGAAGGGACGCGTCCTGCGTGCGGTGGTGCCGCTCCTCGCCCGGGCCGGAGTCGACGCGAGCGTGCTCCTGGCCGACGATCGGACGCTCGTGCGCGAAGCCGCCGACGCCGGCCTGCGATTCTTGCTGCTCAAGCCCGACGACGTCCCGACCTACGTGGAGTACGGCGCTGCGGACGTCGGCATCTGCGGACGCGACGTTCTTCTGGAGCGAACCTGCGAAGTATACCAGCCGCTCGACCTCGGCGTCGGTCGGTGTCGAATGGTGGTGGCGGGGCCGGTGGGCCGGGCCCCGCCGCCCGGAGTTCCACGCGTCGCGACGAAGTATCCCCGGTGTACCGCGGAACATTTCGCCCGCCGCGGCGTTCAGGCCGAAGTCATTCACTTGCAGGGCTCGGTCGAGCTGGCGCCCATTGCGGGCCTTTCGGATCTCATCGTCGACTTGGTCGAGACCGGGGCGACGCTCTCCCAGAATGGCCTCGAGGAACGGGAGGACGTCGCCCGGATCTCCAGTGTGCTCATCGTGAATCGTGCCGCGTACAAGCTCAGGCGCGACCGCGTCCGCGTTCTCGTGGACGCCTTGCGAGCGGCCGTAGGCGCCGCGGCAGCCGCCGGGCAAGATTCGCTGCGAGCGCCCTAAAGCGCCGCTGCATGGCGTGCAGCGCCATGGGGCGCGCCCGCGCACGTCGTGCGCGAACGAGGCGCCCGCGCCGTCACCCCTCGGCCACGGCGTCGCCCGAAGGCTCCCGGGTCTTGGGGCGCGGGGGGCGCAGCAGCGGTGCGTCGCTCACCTCCGGCTTTCTGTCGTGGGGTTCCCAGTCCCGCACTTGCAACGTTCCGTTCACGGGGATCGCATCGAGCCGCAGATTCAATGACCCGTCGCGATTGGTGAACCCGACTCCGATGCGAATCCAGAACGATTTGCCCTGTCCGCGATCGACCACCGTATAGACCGCCTTCATGTCTCTCGAATTGTCTTCCATGGGACGTCTCCTGCCGGGCGTGCGCGTCCTTTTGCGTGCCCTCGGACCCCGGCGTAGCGAGCCCCGTGCCGCACACGCGACCCCCGAAAGATCCCGCGGCGAACCAGAGCGATTCCCTGTCCCGGACGGCGGCGCACCTGTCGTCGGCCGTCCGTGAGCGCCTTCAGGATGGTCCGCCGAGGACCTTGGTGACCAGGGCGCGCCAGCCGGACCGTGCAGCGACGGGCGGAGGCGAGATGACGCGCACGATCCCGGCGGTGAGGTTGTCGGGAGTCCCCTTGGCGTTTGCCGCGTCGAGAAGCGACCGGCACGCGGCGTGCGAATCGGGTCGCAGCGCATGATCGCGCAGCTCGTCGTGCGACAGCACGTTGTAGAGCCCGTCGCTGCAGAGCAGCAGCGTGTCGCCGTGCGCGAGCGGAAACGACAGGCGATCGATCGCGGCGATGAGGTCTCTGCCAAGGCTGCGCGTGAGCGTCGAGCGGCCCGGATCGGTCGAGAATCGCTCCGCGCTGACGAGCCCCATGCGCCTCTTCTCCGCAGCGACGGTGTGATCTTTCGTCTTCTGCAGCATGCGACCACTGCGCAGCACGTACAAACGGCTGTCGCCCACGTGGACCGCGTGCGCGATACCGCCGTCGACGACGACTGCGGTGAGCGTCGTCGACATACCGCGCAGCTCCGTCACGATGAGGGCGCGATCGTGGATCTCGATATTCGCCCGCTGGACGGCGCGGTACAGGCGCTTGGCCGCCCCCCACGACACGGGGCTCTCACGGTAGGCGCTGAGGGTCACGTCGACGGCCGTTCGGCTCGCGATCTCACCGCCCTCCATGCCGCTGACTCCATCGGCGACGACGACCAGCGCGTGCATCGGACTCTCGACGTGCACGCCGCAAGCATCTTCGTTGTGGGGACGCTCGGTGCCGGTGTCGGAGATCGCCGCGCACCGGAAGAAATCGGGGGCGACGCAGTCGTCGTTCGATGTCGCCATCGCCATGCGCTCCACTATCCCATTAACGCTTTCATTATGGGAGAGCTCTGGCACCTGGAAACATTCCTGAAACCAATGAGATCTCGCAAAGCGTTCGATAGGGCCGCGGGCGCTGCATTTTTGGAGTTTGGAATGCGAGTCGAACTGAATCGCCGGCGCAATTCTCCGGAAACAATTCAAAGGTAGGGTGCGCTCGTTCGCCTCCACACGGCCGCTCCTTCGCTGTCGTCGTCCTCACCAAAACCACGGGGATCCAACACATGTCGGACATCACCAAAACACCGGACTCCGGACAGTCCTCGAGTCGCGCCACGCTTGGCCTGACTGGCTTGACCATCAACGCAATGGCCCTGATCGCGCCCGGCGCGTTCTTGTGGCTCACGTTCCAGATCCAGGCGCTCTACGGAGCGCCCATGGCGGGGTCCGCCATGTGGTTCGGGATCCTCGTTGCCCTACTTCTCTGCCTCGCGACGGCGATCAGCTACGCGGAGCTCTCGAAACTCTATCCGGGCGCCGGCTCGTCGTACTTCTTCGCCGAACAGGCGTTTCTCTCCAAAACGCACGCGTACAAGTTCGCCCGACTGGCAAAGTTCATGACCGGCTGGGCGAGCCACTTGTATTACTGGGTTTATCCGGGGTGTATGGTCGGCGTGACCGCGCTGCTCGCGGGATATTTGCTGAACCAATTCTTCCCGGACACGTTCAGCGGCAGTTTCAATAGTCCGCTCTTCATGTACGTCTTCTGCTGGGTATTCGCGCTCGGCGTGGCCTACATCGCATTTCGCGGCGTCAGCGGGACGACCAGCGTCAACATGGCGATCAACATCATCCAGATCACGGCTCTGGTCGTGTTCTCGATCATCGCCATCGCGTACCGCACGTCGCACCCGGAGGGCTCGCAGGGCTTCCAGCTCAAGAACGGCACGCCGGTGAACTACGTGGTCGCGCAGGAACCGGTCATGGTCGACGGCAAACCGAAGCTCGACGACTCCGGCCATCCGGTGACGCAAGACAAGATGGACGACAGCGGCAATCCAGTTGCGGAAATGAAGGACGGAAAGCCGGTGCCGTTCACGCTGAGCTACGCAGCCGACCAGGCGACGACGATGGATCCGGTCGATTCCGACCACCCCAAGGATCTCACTCCGCACTTCCAATTTCACACGAGCGCCGCCTCCGTCATCGCGCCGCACGGCATGTCCTTCATGTTCATCCAGGCGTGCGTCGCGATCTTGATCCTCGTCGGGTTCGAGTCGGTCACTGCGATGGGCGAGGAGGCGAAGAACGCCAAGCGCGACATCCCGCGCGCCGTCATCCTGTCGCTGCTCATCCAGGGCCTCGTCTGCTACCTGTTCGAGTACTTCGCCGCCAACTACATGCTCAATCAGGGCTACACCCTGACGAACGCGGGAGCCTCCGGCGCGCCGATCGGAGACCTGATGGTCATCGCAGGGACGTGGCTCTTCGGATCGTACGCGGCGGGCCGGGCGTTCATGCTCGTCCAGGCGTTCACCGTGTTCCTCGCCCTCATCGGCACGACCCTGTCCTGTCTCTCGACCGGCGCGCGCGTGACCTACGCCATGGGTCGAGACGAGGAAGTCCCCTCGCACTTCGGCATGCTCCACGGCAAGACGCTCACGCCGCACCGAGCCATCTGGGCGCTCGCTATTCTCTCGGCGGTGCTCGGGATGGTCACGGTCACCGTGTACCTCGGCGGCACGACGCCGACGGCCCTCGACGCCAAGTACCACAACATCTGGTACAGCATCGGTCTCTTCAACCCGGACGTGATCTCGAAGCTGCCGAACACCCTCGTCATCGTGACGCTCATCAGCAACTTCGGGACGTTCCTGCTCTACATGCTCACCTGCGTCATCTGCATCGTGGCGTTCCAGGAGCACCACCTGTTCCACGGGTTCAAGCACATGTTCGTGCCCGTATTCGGCCTGGTGGCCAACCTCGCGTGCATGCTCTTTTATCTCATCGGTCCGTTCTTGGTGAGCGGGATGAGCCTGAAGGAGCCGTACATTGCGCTCGGCGTCTGCGCCATCTGGGGCATCTTCGGCGGGATCTATTTCATGCGGGCGAGCCGGTCGAAAGCGAAGCCGGTATTCATCGCCGAGAAGCCGGCGGTGTCGTAGTTTTCGGTTGGGGGGAGCGCGGCCGCGCCACCCCCACACGCCCCCAGCCGAAACAGTTCCGCGCGCACCCAAAGCGCCGCGCTTTTGTTTCGTGGCTTCGTGGCTTCGTCGCTCCTTGGTGACCCCCGAGACCATCGAGCCGTGATGATGACATTAGCTCGCTGGCCGCCTGCCCCGGAGTCCGGGCGGGCGGCCCGCGCCGCGTTGGGCCGGACCGTGATAGTAGAGGGGCCGGCAATCGATGCGGGAAGTGATCGAAGGCGACCGGCTGGACCAGTACGAGCTGCGAGAGCTACTGGCGCGGAGCGGGATGGCCTCGATTTTCAAGGCCGTCGATCAGCGCTCCGGCTCGACCGTTGCGCTGAAAGTGCCGCACATGCAGTACGAGAGCGACGTCGCGTTCTTCGAGCGGTTCCGCCGGGAAGAGCAGATCGGACAGAAGCTCAACCACCCGAACATCGTCCGCGTCCTCGCTCCGGAAGCGAAGAGCCGGATGTACCTGGTGATGGAGTTTGCCGAGGGCCGATCCCTTCGCGCGATCACCAAGGACCGCAAGCGCCTTCCGGTGCCCGAAGCGCTCGACGTGGCGCGTCAGATTGGCGGTGCGCTCGTGTACATGCACGAGCTAGGGATCGTCCACCGCGATTTGAAGCCCGACAACGTGCTTCTCGGCCCTGATGGAAAGATCAAGCTCCTCGATTTCGGCATTGCCATGGATGAATCGGCCCGGCGACTCACGTGGTTCGGCCTTTCGGCTCCGATGGGGACGCCGGACTACATGGCGCCCGAACAGATCCGGGGTCGCCGCGGCGACGTGCGGACCGACGTCTACGCGCTGGGGACGATGCTCTACGAGATGATCGCCGGCGAGCTTCCGTACCGCGCGGGCAACATCCACGCGACGATGCGCAAAAAGCTCAACGAGGATCCGCGGCCCATTCGCGATGTCGTCCACGACATCGATCCGAAGATCGAAGAGATCGTGATGCGGGCGATCGAACGCTCGCCGCGCGAGCGCTACGCGAGCGCCAAGGAGATGCTCGCGGATCTCGAGGACCCGGCGAATGTCGTTCCCCGCGATCGCTCCGGTCGGGAGACGCCGCCGCTGCTGCAGCGGATTCGACTCCCGCGGCGTGTTCTGGTTCCGGCGCTCCTGGGGACCGTCATCGCGGCGCTCTTCGCCCTCACCTGGATGACCGGCCGTTCCGGCCCGCGGATTGCGCCGGCCCCGCGGCCCGCCGCCTCGGATGCCGGGCGCCGATGACGGCGCAATCGCTCAACCTCGCGTGGGTCCTGCTCAGCGCCTTTCTCGTGATGTTCATGCAGCTCGGCTTCGCCATGGTCGAGACGGGCTTCACGCGCGCGAAGAACGCGGTCCATACGATGGCCATGAACCTCGTCATCTATCCGATCGGCGTCCTCGGCTTCTGGACCCTCGGATATGGCTTCGCCATGGGCGGGATGCCGGGGTGGGCCTCGCTCGGGCTGCAGGACGAGCCGCACGCGGAGCTCGGCTGTCACGTCGGTACGCATTTCCTGGGCTTGCTCGGGGCCTCGAAGTTCGCGCTCGTCAACGTCGCACACGACCCGGCGAATCTGGCCATGTTCCTCTTCGCGACGGTCTTCATGGATACCGCCGCGACCGTTCCCACGGGCGCGCTCGCGGAGCGATGGAAGTTCTCGGCGTTCATCGTCTACGGGTTCTTCATGTCCGCTTTCCTCTATCCGCTCATCGCCAACTGGACGTGGGGTGGCGGTTGGCTCTCATCGCTCGGGGAAAATTTCGGGCTGGGCCACGGCCACGTCGATTTCGCAGGCTCGTCGGTCGTTCACATGACCGGCGGCGTCGCCGCGCTGGCGGGCGCGGTCGTCATCGGGCCGCGCATCGGAAAGTTTCGCAAGGACGGCACGATCGCGTTGATGGAAGGACACAACCTGCCGATGGCCATCATGGGCACATTCGTCCTGGCCTTCGGCTGGTTCGGATTCAACGCCGGCTCGACCCTTGCGGGCTGCGAGCCCCACATCGCGGCCATCGCCGTCAATACCGCGATCTCGTCCGCGGCGAGCGCCCTCACCTCCCTCTTTTACGTCTGGTACCAACACAAGCGGCCCGACGTCGCGATGGCGTGCAATGGAATGCTCGCGGGGCTCGTCGCCGTCACCGCTCCGTGCGCCTTCGTGTCACCGTCGGCGGCGGCGCTCATCGGCCTCATCGCCGGACTGCTCGTCACCTGGGCGGTCGGAGCACTCGAACGCAAGCTTCGAATCGACGATCCCGTGGGCGCCATCGCCGTGCACGGCGTCGGCGGAGCCTGGGGAGCTCTCTCGGTGGGCCTGTTCGCGGACGGCAGCTTCGGCGAGGGATGGAACGGCGTCGCCGGACCAGTTCGCGGGCTGCTCTTCGGCGATCCGAGTCAGCTCCTCGCGCAAATGATCGGCGTTCTGACCGATGGCCTCCTCGTGTTTTCTCTCGCTTTCGGATTCTTCTACGCGCTCGAACGGCTGATGGGCAATCGTGTGGCCGCCGAGGTGGAATGGTCCGGTCTCGACGAGATGGAGATGGGATCGCAGGCCTATTCGCGGGACTGAGCATGAGGCCTGCCCCGTGCCGCCTCGCGAAGCCCGAACCGCGCCTCAAGCATCGAAGAAACACGTGCGAAACGAGTGAATGGTAGGCACGATCGGAGCCCGACATGGAGCTTTCGCGCTACGAGCCGAGTCCCTTTTACGACGAGATGTTCGACGAACAGCGGCGTCCTCGTCCTGGCTGCGAGCTGCTCGCACGCACGCTGTCCGCGCTCCCCGATGCCGACCTTTTTCGCCGTCAGCGGGCTGCGGAGCGTTCCCTTCTGCACGCGGGCATCACGTTCAACGTCTACGGTCACGAGAAAGGGACGGAGAAGATCCTTCCGTTCGATCTCGTGCCCCGGGTCATTCCGCCGCGCGAATGGGCGACCATCGAGCGCGGCCTCACGCAGCGAACCCGCGCCCTCAACCTCTTCATCGACGACGTCTATCACGGGCGGCGCATCGTTACCGACGGCGTCGTTCCGAGCGAGATCATCGAGACCGCGACCTCGTACCTGCCCGGGTGCCGCGGGCTCGACCCGCCGAAAGGGGTCTGGTGTCACATCACCGGAACGGACCTGGTCCGCGACGGAGACGGCCAGTACTACGTCCTCGAGGACAACCTGCGCTGCCCTTCGGGCGTGTCCTACGTGCTGCACAACCGCACGGTCATGAAGCGAACGTTCCCGCGCGTTTTTCAGGCGTCGCGGGTGCGGCCGGTCGATGGCTATCCGAGCGAGCTGCTTCGTGTGCTCCAGAACGTGCGACCCTCCGGGGTGGCGACGCCCACCGTCGTCGTGCTCACGCCCGGCCCGTACAACTCCGCGTACTCGGAGCACTCTTTTCTGGCACAGCAGATGGGTGTCGAGCTCGTCGAATCGCGCGATCTGACCGTTCGCGACGGTTTTCTCTGGATGCGGACGACCCGGGGGATGGCCCGCGTCGACGTCGTCTACCGGCGCATCGACGACACGTTTCTCGATCCGACCGTCTTTCGCCGTGACTCGATGCTCGGGATTCCGGGCATCATGAACGTCGTGCGGACGGGCCGTGTGACGCTCGCCAACGCGCCGGGCACGGGCGTCGCCGATGACAAGGTGATCTACGCGTACGTGCCCGCGATCATTCGGTATTACCTGGGCGAAACCCCCATTTTACCGAACGTGCCCACGTACGTCTGTTCCGACGAGAAACAGCGCGAGCACGTCCTCGCCAACCTGAGCAAGCTGGTCGTCAAAGCCGCGAACGAATCGGGCGGCTATGGGATGATCATCGGCCCACAGGCTTCGGCCGCGGAACGCGCGGCATTCGCCGACCGGATCCGCGCCAACCCCCGAAACTACATCGCCCAGCCCCTGCTCGCGCTTTCGCGCGTGCCGACGCTGGCGGGCGAAGCTCTCGAGGGCCGGCACGTGGACTTGCGGCCCTACATCCTGCACGGCGGCGACGACATCTTCGTCGTGCCGGGCGGCTTGACGCGCGTTGCGCTGAAGAAGGGATCCTACGTGGTGAATTCCTCCCAAGGAGGCGGCAGCAAGGACACCTGGGTGCTTGCCGACGAGGTCCCGACCAGGGAGGGGGCCCCATGCTGAGCCGCGCGGCGGATGCCTTGTACTGGATGTCCCGCTACGCCGAGCGAGCGGAAAACGTGTCACGGTTTCTGGACGTGAGCCTGCAAGTCACGCTCGATTTGCCCGATTCGCATGAGGATCCTTGGGAGGGTGTCATCGCCGCGACCGGGGAACAGACGTACTTCGCAAGTCGCTACGGGGCTGCCTCGCGCGACGCGGTGGTGCGCTTCCTGACCATCGACAGCGAATCGCCGCACTCCATCGTCTCGTGCGTGCGCATGGCGCGCGACAATGCGCGATCCATCCGCGAAGCGATCTCGTCCGAGACGTGGGAGCAGATCAACAAGTGGTGGCTGCTCGTCCGCGACGCGGTCGCCGTCGACGCCATCGTCGAGGATCCGCACGACTTTCTGGCGGCGGTGAAAGAGGCGTCCTACCTCTTCGTGGGCGCGACGTACCTGACGATGACGCACGGCGAAGGCTGGCACTTCGGCCGTCTCGGGCGTTCCCTGGAACGCGCCGACCAGACGAGCCGCATCGTCGACGCCAAGCAGGCGATCCTCCTCGCTCGGCCACTGGATGTCGGCGCGAGCCTTGACGAGATTCACCTGTCGGCGTTGCTGCGATCCGTGAGCGCGCTCGAGATGTACCGAAAGCGCTACGGTCGCTTCGAGCACGGCCTAGTGGTCGAGTTTCTAGTCCTCGACCAGCTGTTTCCCCGGTCGATTCGCCACTGCCTGGGCAACGCCCAGCATTCGCTGCGCGCAATCACGGGAACGCCCCCCGAAGCCATGGGGACCAAGCCGGAACGTCTGCTCGGCCGGTTGAGCGCCGAGTACGAGTTCGCCGTCGTCGACGAGATCCTGGAGCACGGTCTGCACGAGCATCTCGACACGTTGCAATCAAAGCTCAACGAAGTCGGAAGCTCGATCTACGAGACGTTCTTCGCGTCCCGCTCCGACCCGGCGGCCGAGCTGCTGCAGGCCGAGGCCGCTCAGTGACCAGCGTCCCCGTCCGGCTTCTCGCGCATGGACGGCGGCCCGAGACCGGCGAATACTAGCCGCCATGCTGCCTCCCTTCGATCCGGAATACGTCTTTAGCCATCATCCGGCGACCCCCGAAAAACTCGCCGCCTACGCCGCCATCCACGAAGGCGCGAAGCGCTTTGCAGAAGTGGTGCTCGCCCACACGCTGCCCTGTGAGGACCAGGCCGCCGCGCTGCGCCTTCTGCGCGAGTCGACGATGATCGCATGTGCGGCCATCGCACTCGACGGAAAACTGATCAAGTAACGTGCACCGGGATCAGGCGCGCGCGATCGAGGATCTCTGGGGACGCGTCGACGCCAGTCGATCATGTCGTCCTCGGATCCGGTCGTGCGAGGTGACCACCCCGTGCGTCGAAATGAAGTCGGCGAAGTGCTGGGCGATGTATGCGAGAGCGTTTGCCTCCGCCTGCGTGAAGGGCTGGCCGTGCACCGTGTTGAATAGCTCGATCGCCCCCAGAAAGCGGCCGGCCGGCATGACGGGCGCGAGCAAGACGCGCCGCATCCCTCCATTCGGAAGGCATCGCTCGCTTTCCGAGCGATCCTGATCGTCCGCCACGGCCTCGAGCATGACGGGTCGTCTCTGGCTCATGACGGAGGCGAGCGGGGGATCGCTGATCGGGTGGCGCCGGAGCAAGAGGCGGCTCGCCGCCGGGCCACGCACGTTCGTGACAACGAAGTCTCTCTGATCGCTCTGGTAGACGTGCACCACTCCGGCCTGGCAACCGAGCTTCTCCAGGCAGATCCGCAGGCAGAAGTCGCCGGCTTCGATGGCGTCGGGGAGGAAGTGAAGCCCGTGCATCGCATCGAAGAGATCGCCGACGAGATCGTTTTCCTGACCGTGGGCATCCGGCGAGCCGCGTGTGCCTGCTCGAGTCACCAAGCTGAGGGGCACCTCGTCTGCGGAGCTCGGCCCGCTGTCGGGCGGCTCGGCCGCAAGCGCAGACGGGGCTTCCGAAGCGGCGGTCCGAGCCTCGGAGGCGACGACTCGAGCGGCCGAAACAGGAGCGGCGCGCTCCGATTCCGGCCAGTCCTTCCACTTCAGTGTCGCCAGCGGGGCGCCCGGTGGCCTGCCCTGGAACGCAGTGTCGAACACGGCAAGCTGGACCAGCTTGCCCGGCGGCAAGTGCTCGAGCGACGCCTGGACCAGCTTGAGTTGCGCCCTCAACAGGGTCGTCGCATCCGACACGGACGTACCTTTGGCTACCAAATGCACGTATTCTCGGTAGGTGAGAGGCGAGTCGGACGTTCGATCCTGCTCGCGTTGAAAGATCACCTGAGACGGCACCGTATCGTGCTCGATCGCGGAATCCGTCTTCCGCGGCGGGGGAACCGACGAGGGAGGGGGAACCGACGAGGGACGCGGGGGCACGATGATTTCGCGGGCCGCATCGGCGAACGGAGCGAGCTCGAGCACGGGCAGCCACTGATCGCTCCCCGCCGCGCAAGCAGCCGCGTTCAGCGGGACTCGACCCGTGCGGATGTTGCTCGCCAGAAGCTCCGTCGTCAGCGGCCCGATCGTTTCTCGCCCGTCACTGCGAACGTACCAACCGACTTCCACGGACTTTCCAGTACCCTACGCGACAACTTTCCAGGCAAACTGCCAATGATCGCCCCGCGGGCGACCGCGACGAGGCGACTGGGCTCGAGGCTTCCGCAAGCGAGAAAACCCACCCAGGCGCGCCACGTCTGGAGCTACGGGCACGTCTTGCTTCGTGGCGATCGGTTCGTCTCGCGTCCCGCGAGCAGGAGGTACGAGGTCTGCTTGGGCATCGGCGTTCGCGCCACGAACGTCTTGCCCATCGTGAAAGTTTTCATGTCGGCACTGAAGTGAAACGGCTGAAAGAGCACGGGGTCCGGTCCGATGCGCAGAGGGCTTTGTCCGGGTGGGGGAGCACCGAATTTTCCGCAGAAGGCGCCGTCGCAGGTCAGTGTGCCTTCGGTTCGCATGCTGCGCACCGGCGTGTTCCACGCGATCGTCGTTCCGGCCAGCATGCCTTCCGGCTCCGCGCACGGATTGAGAATGCCGGTGGTCGTGGCGTTCGTCATCACGGTCGTTTTCCAGAACAGCGTTCTCGATTCGACGGTGAACGTCTGCGGCATGTCGTAGGCCACCATTTTGACGCGTCCTCCCGGGCGGCCGGCCTGGTCTTCGAATCGAAGCACCATGCGCCCTGGGCCGATGGGATACATGCCGTCGCCCTGGCCGAGCGGGGTCTCGGCCAGCTCGAGGCGGGCCGTCACGCCGTATTCGACGTCCCACTCGTCGCAGCGCACGGGAGCCGGCTGCGCGGCGGCTCCCGTCGAGCGGAGCGGCGCGAGTGCCGCTGCCGCCATGGTGCAGAGTACACCGAGCCGGACTTTCGTGACGTAGCCCAAGGGCGCGCCCTCCGCAGGCTGGACGGATGGGTATAGGCGAGCCGCGCGGCGTTGGCGAGCCGCGCGCCCTCGGCGAATCGCGCGGCGAATCGAGCCCGACCGCCGTCGGGTCGTGGCATAGTGTCGCCCCCGCCAGCTCCTGTCCGAGCAGAGGAGGAAGAGGATCGTGCGCTATCGACGTCTGGGTCGCTCCGGGCTCAAGGTCAGTGAACTCTCTCTCGGCGCCTGGGTCACGTACGGCGCCCAGGTCGGTGACGACGCGGCGCTCGAGTGCATGACGGCCGCTCGTGAAGCAGGGGTCAATTTTTTCGACAATGCCGAAGCTTATGGCGGCGGGCGCGCGGAGGAAACGATGGGACGCGTGTTCCGGAAGCTCGGCTGGCAGCGGGAGACGTTCATCGTCTCGACGAAGATCTTCTGGGGGGGGGAGGCGCCGACCGAGACGGGTTTGAGCCACAAGCACATCATCGAGGGCGTGAACCGAGCGCTGAAGCGTTTGCAACTCGACTACGTCGATCTCGCTTTCTGCCATCGACCCGATCCGGAGACGCCGATCGAGGAGACGGTACGCGCATGGGACATCCTCGTTCGCCAGGGGAAGGTCTTTTACTGGGGAACGAGCGAATGGACCGCCGACGCGATCTTCGGCGCCCACCGGTTCGCCGTCGACAACGGGCTGACACCTCCGACGATGGAGCAGCCGCAGTACAACCTCTTCGTTCGCGACCGAGTGGAGACCGAATACCTGCCGCTCTACGACAAGCTTGGATACGGGACGACGACGTGGAGCCCGCTCGCCTCCGGTGTTTTGAGTGGAAAATACAACGAGGGAATTCCGAAGGGGTCGAGGCTGGACCTGCCCAGCATGGCCTGGCTGAGGGAGCACGTCCTCGAGCCCGGACGCATCGACGTCACTCGCGCCCTCGCCGTCATTGCGAAGGACATCGGCTGCTCGACCTCGCAGCTCGCGATCGCGTGGTGCCTGAAGAATCCCAACGTTTCGACGGTCATCACCGGCGCCAGCAAGAAGAGTCAGGTTCTCGAGAACATGCATGCGACTGACTTCGTCGTTGCGCTGACCGACTCGGTGATGGACCGGATCCAGAAGACGTTGCAGGGCTGAGGGCCGACCTTCATTGGAGTCTCCCTGCGGCGCCCCCGGGGGACGAGGCGCGACGCCGGAGGACGATAGCCCGCGCGCCGCCGGCGGAGCTTGGTGCGCCCTGGTTGAGCACGTCAGCGCGTGCCGGGCGCGCTCACACGGACCGGGCCGGGGGCGAGTGCCCGACCAGCGGAGGCGCGCCGCCCACCGGTCGCTCGGGAATGAGCGAGAGGACGAAGATCGCAATCGCGACGATCGCGTTGTTCCAGAGGGTCCCGACGTTCTCGGGGGGCAGCGCCCACGCGGAGATGAAAAGCCAGATAGCCAGGACCGTATTCAAGTATTGAGTCCATGGCAGCTTTTTCGCGAGGATCGAGAAGACGACGCACAGCGCACCGAGGATACAAGCGCTCATGCGCTGAGCGGGGCCGTGCGGCCACGCGAACGCGGAGATGAACAGCCATGCTCCGAGCAGGATGCTGAGGATGCGGGGAGAAGAACCGCCGGCGGTGGACCCGCTTTGGACCGGAACAGCCATGATGACTCCTGAAATTAGACGCACTTTCGTGCTTGCCGTCGGCGCCGACCTCCGGCGCCGGAGTGCTCGGCCGCGTCGCCGTCGCCCATCGCTTCAGCGGACGCCAAGAGAGACGATTTCGCGGAGCACCGATCGCAAATCGCAAATGCGGTGCCGAGTCACGTTCATCCGTCGGGTCCTCGTCAGCGAGCCGGGAAGGGCCGCGCTCGTCCAATTCGGAACACGGATTGCAGCTTGCACCATTCATCATGCGCATGCTTCGACTCGTATGGCTCGCGACTCTGCTGCTCGCGATGGGCGGCTGCGCTTCCGAATATGCTTACGTGCCGACCACCAACGCGACGGCGTCGATCCACGGACTGGTCGCCGCGGATTACCCGATTCCGCCGGATGCGCCGCAGGGCGATGTGCGAATCGCGTCCTACGGAATTGCCGAGGTGTCGCCGGCCCATGACTCTCACGAGACCCTTCGCGCGCTGCACCTGAGGGTCGTCCTGGCCAACGGCAGTGTCACTCCATGGACATTCGACGTCCGAGAGCAGCGCATCGACCTCGCCGGTCGGGGTTTGCTGGCCGCGGCTTTCTCGTCGGCCAACGCAGGAGGGCAGCCCCCCGTGGTAACGGTCGATCCCAACGGCAAGCGGGTGGTCGATCTCTTCTTCGTGCTCCCGCATGACCTTCAGCACGAAAGTGCCATTCCCGAGTTCGACGCTGTGTGGAGCGTGAGCACCGGATCGGGCCCCATCGCTCAGCGAACGCCGTTCGAGCGGTTGCTCGTCCTCCCCGCCGACTACTACGGCTATTGGGACTATGGGCCGGGCTACTACTGGGGGGGGCCGTACTGGGTGAACCCAGCCTTTGCATTCGCTGGCTATCCGTACGCGTACATCGGTCCGCGCATCGTCATTCGACCTGGTGCGTATTCCGCGTACGGCTGGCCCGCCGGGCACGGCGGCGCAGCGGAGTGGCAGGGGAGATCCGTCGGCGTCGGTCATGTCGGCGCGCCGGCCGCACCCTCAGGCGCTGGCGGCCACCGATGATGATGCTCGGTCGATTGGACGCGCATGCCGCTTTCCGCCTCGCTCGGCAAGGTGAGACAAGAGCAGGCCGCCGAGAAGCAGGATGGCGACCATCGCCAGAACCAGAGCGGCGATGACGAGCGCCAGCGGCTGCCGCGGATGGGCCGGGCCCCGCGGCGCACTGACCCCGTCCGACTGGCGCGTCACGTCCTGGTCGCTTCGAACGGAGCCTCGCGCGGATCGGGGTGCCGACGGCGGCGAGACCGAAGGCGGCGAATCCGGCACCGTGGCGACGGGCGTTGGCGACGTGCGCGGGGGGGTCGACGGTGAGGCCCTTCCTTCGAACGCGGCTGCAGGTTGCGCGATGGCCTCCGTCTCGACGATCGTCGGCCCCACGCCCGGCGTCGGCAGGGTGGCGCTCTCTCGGCTCCGAACGACGAGTACCGTGACGTTGTCGTGCCCCCCGCGGGCATTGGCCAGGTCGACGAGCTTGACGACGGCCTCGGCGGGAGGCACGTCGCGGGCGATGGCGAGAATCTCCTCCTGCTCGACCAGATCGCTCAGACCATCGGAGCACAGGACGAAGACGTCCCCGGCCTCGTGGCGCACCGGTTGGGCGCGTAGATCGACCTGTACGTCCGGCGCGATTCCGAGAGCTCGGGTGATGCGGTTGGCGTCGGGATGATGGAGGGCCTGCCGAGCCGTGAGCAGCCCACGGTCGATCAGCTCCTGGATGATCGAGTGATCGCGGGTGAGCGGGGAGATCTGGCTCAGATGGACGAGGTACGCCCGACTGTCTCCGACGTGGGCGATCTCGGTGCCGTGAGTGTGCAGCAGAGCGGCGACCACCGTGGAGCCGGGGTGGCCGAGCCGGACCTCGCTCGTCCGAAGGACGTGGACGCGGCGATTCGCCTCCTCGATCGCAGTACGAAGCACTCGACCCGGGGCCCAGCTTTCGGGCGCGTGGTGGAATACCTCGAGGATCGTCGTGATCGCGCGCTGGGAAGCTTCGCGTCCATCGGCATGGCCCCCCATGCCGTCGCAGACGACGCACAGGTGCCCGAAGCGAGTCTCGCGAACTTCGAACGCATCCTCGTTGACTTGCTTGCTCGGGTCACGGCCGGGATCGGTCCGCTGGCCGCACTCAATGGCCGGGAGCGGGGGCGCCGGCGGCATGTCCCTCCGCCCGTCCTCAGGCCTCGAACTGTACGGTGAATTCGAGCGGTCCGAAGCGGAGCGGCGTCCCGGACGACACGGGGGTCCACACACCGGGGGCGATGCGCAGGCCCGACACCCACGTCCCGTTGTTGGAGCTCTCGTCGCGTACCACGAGAAGACTTCCGTCGAGCTTGAGCGTCGCGTGGACTCCGCTCACGCGCGGCTCGCCGAGGAAGATCGGGCACTGGGCCGGGTCTCGGCCCACACGCACTTCGGATCCGCTGCGGATGGTGAACTGTCCGGCGCTCCCGCGCAGCGTTGCGGCGCTGACGCTCGCACGTGCGCCCGGTGCCGCGGCGTACGGGTTGGGTGGAGGCACCAGCGGCTGCGCCGAGAACGCGCTCGTCGGCGGGAACGCCGCCGGCGCGCTCGGTCCGCCCTTGATTGCCTCGCTGGGGAGCGGCTGGCCGCAGGAGAAACAGACCGATGGCTGGCCGGGTGTGGCCATCGTGCTCATGCCGCATGCGGGGCAGCGCACCTGCAAGATCGGCGGCCCCGGCTGTGCGGCTATTGCCCCTGTGTCCCGCCCGCCGGTGCCTGCGACGGCGCCGACCGGGGGTGGCGGCGGCGGCGTTGCGGGCGGGGCCGCAGGCGGAGGAGTTGCGTGAGGCGGCGGGTACCCGGGCGGGAGCTCCGCCGTCGGGACCACGCCCGGGAGGGCCGCGGTGGCTGCGTGCGCGTCGGCGGGCGGTGCAGGCGCGCCGTAGCCTGCGCCCGGCGGGCCGACGCCGTACCCGCTCCCCGGCGCTGCCCCGTAAGCCGGCGGCTGCGGCGTCACCGCAGGGGGCGTTCCTCCGCCGCGCCGCCGCCCTCCGCCTGCGCGCAGAAGGACGAGCATCAGCAGAACGATGACGATGAGGAGACCGGCAATTCCCGTGATGAGCGGGATCGACAGAGGCTTCTTCGTGGCTTTCAGCGTGAGGATGCTCTTGTCGTCGACCGCGGACGCGCGGTGCGCCTTGTTGTCGTAGACGACCAGCCTCGCGACCATGTTGTCGCCGGCGCCTTCGAGCACCTTGTCGTCGTCGGGCACAGCGAAGGTCGCGTATCCGTCGCCGGTCGCGATTGCCGTTCCCAGCATGTGCTCGGCCTGAAGCTGTTGCATCACCTTCTTGGCCATCTCCGGGTCCCGGGTGCTTGCCTGCACGCTCGGTGTCGTTCCCGCGGGGATGAAATACGCTTCGGCACGCTGCCTGTCGCCGCTCCAGCAGAAGTCGCCGTAGACGCTGAACTGCCCGCCGGGGTAGAGCGGCGCCTCCTGGGCGGCCTTGACCGTCTTTGGCACATCGACGTCCAGGGGCCACTGCGTCGGGTCCATGCCGATCGGGACGTCTTTGAACGTCCCGTCGGGGGCAATCGCCGGATGTGTATTTTCGAAGACGAGATTGAACGTTTGCTCGACGCTCGGGTTGATGCAGCTCATCGTCCAGTGGATGAGCCACATCGCGTTGAACCGCGCCCGCACGAGGCCGATGATCGTCTTGGCCTTTCGGTCGCCCTGGCCTTCTTGCACGATGTCGAAGAACCCGCCGATCTCCGGATTGGCGAGCGATTGCATGAATTGCGCTTCGTTATTCCGGTAGATGTTCTCGGCCAGCGATCCCGGGTTGGGCAGCCAGATCGAGATGACCGGAAGCGGTGTTTTGGGCAGCGCCGTGTTGTCTTCCGGAAAGCGACCCCGATCGAGGTATTGGTGAAAGATGTCTGCGCTGGGGCTCGCGCTTTCCGGATCGCCTCGGCCGGCGCCGTTGGAAAGCACGACCATCGCCTGATGCAGTGGGACGGTGTCGGGTTGGTCGGAGTTTCCGAGCGAGCCGAACGCGTCCTGTGTCATCCCCTTGATCTGGGAGAACAGCGCGCGATCGCGCCCATGCGACACGCTCGTCGACTTGAAGTCGTTGAGTGCGTTGCCGAGCTCCGCCCGCTGCTTGAATGCCTTCCACTTGGTGTCCCGAACGACCTGAACGTCGTCGAAGAACATGAGGTCCATCAGATCGTTCGGCTGCATCTGCTCGATGAGCTCGTGCGCGATGGCTCGCGCGTCGCCGAAACGCGCCCCCATGCCGCTGGCGGCATCGATGGCGACCAGCCAGGCGGTGCCGACGTTGGGGCCTTTCGTCTTGCCCCATTGCACTTTGTCGATGAACTTGGTCAGCTGGTCTTCCCCCGAGACCTTGACGAGCAGGTGGGCGTTCTGCTCGGGGAACGGAAATGGTTCCCAGAGGGCTGCTGGCTTCTCGAGCTGATCGCTCCAGCACGAGAGGGTGGCCGCGCCGGTTGCGCCTGCGCACGGCTGCAGAGCGTCGCTGAGCCGCTTGAACTGAACGACCTCGATGACGGTCGTCAGGATTGGTTTACCGTCCTTCAGCCCCGTGCGCGGATCGATCCGCAGGATGTGTGCTTCCGGGGTTGCCGAGGCGTCGCGACCGAGCACGAAGCACAGCAGCGAAATCGCGGAAATCAGCAGGCAGCGGGCAAGTCGTCCGGTCATCGTCTCGAGCCTCGTCGGTGCGGGCGGCGGCAGCGCTCTTCCTTGGCCGAGGAGTCAGACGCGGCCAATCACTTTGACCACGGTGGTGAATCCGCCGAAGCGAATGCGGTCCCCGTCCTTCAGCTCGCGCCGGCCCCCGTAACCGATATGCTCGTCGTTCACGAAGGTGCCGTTGGTCGACCCGGTGTCCTCCAGGCCGACCGAGCCGCTCGAGCCGTCGACGACGATTGCCGCGTGGCGCGACGAAATCGTGGGGTCCTGCAGCGCAATGTCGAGTCCGTCGCCCGTCCCGAACCGGCCGATGGTGTGACGCCCGCCGGTCAGCGGCCAGAAGTCGCCGCTCGGGTTGGTGCCGTACGCGACCAGGAAGCCGCGGAGCACCTTGGGCGGCGCCTCCCGCGGCGGCTCGTGTTGATAGGCGTAAGGATTGGGCTGAGGGACGGGCGGATAGGGCGGAGGCGCCTGCTGGGCGTAACCGGGCTGGGGCCCGGCCGTGCCGAACGCCGACGAGTACGGCGATTGCGGAGGAGGGGGCGTGAAGGTCGCGGGATGCGCCTGCTGCGCCGGTGAGCCCCCGTAGCCGGGGGGAGGCGCAGGCGTGTAGGGAGGGGGTGCCGCAGCGCCCCGCTGGCCGGGGTACGCTTGTGCGGGAGCCTGTCCGTAGCCGGCTCCGTACGCGTCGGCCGCAAACTGCATTTGATCGAGCGCGATCGGGTGGCCATGCATACAGTAGCTGGCTCCCGGGGCGATCTCGTGGCCCAGCTGGCAACGGGGCGGCTGCGGCGGGGCGGGGGCGGCGGGTTGCCCGCCGTAGCCAGGCAGGGGTTGGCCCTGAGGCGCGAAACCAGTGACCGCGTACGGCGCCCCGACGGGGGGCGCGGAGCTGACGGGCCGAGCGATGGGCGAGCCGCAGATGTTGCAGAACTTGTCGGACGGTTTGACGACGGTGCCACACTGCGAGCATGCGCTCATGGGGTCGCCTGGTTGCCTTCTACGAGCCCGACCGCGCTGTGCCGGCAGGTGCACGCGCCGATAGCATAACCGAGCGTTTCGGTCCCCGTCATGCCCCGCGCAACGGCCCTCGCGGTTCGGCCGCTGCGGCCGCCAGGGCCACCGCGCGCAGCACCTCGCGTACGGGGACCCCGTGCGCATGGGCTGCGCGGACGCAAGCGTCGAATTCGGGTTTGATCTGGGGAGGCCCGAACGGCCCTTCGGAGATCTTGACCGGCAAACGGCCATAGGGCGTCTCGACCTGGGCCATCCGGCGGGGGCGTTCGATGCGCGACGTCCCGTAGCGGCGCACGCCGAGGCTCGTCGTTTCGCGGAGCATCGCGTGCGCCACCGCATCCGCGTGCTCCACGGAGGCGAGCGCCGATATCGTCAACCCCGGTCGTCCCTTCTTCATGACGATCGGTGTGGCCCAGACGTCCAGGGCGCCCGCGACGAACAGCGCGTCGATCCAGCTCGCCGCAAGCTCCCCGGTCGCATCGTCGACGTTGGCCTCGAGCACCGAATGGGTATGGGTCACATGGGTCACGTCGCGCGAGGCTCCCGCGGAGGGACGCCCGAGGACCGCGCGCAGGACGTTCGGCCGGTCGCTCAGCTCGGCCGTTCCGGCTCCCCATCCCGTGCGCTCGGGCATCAGCGCGGGCCAAGGGTGCGATCGCGACGCATGCGCTCCCACGATGGCCGCGCCCGTCGGCGTGACGAGCTCGAACTCGATCCCGGCATCGTACGTGTCGAGCCCCGCCAGGCATTCGACCGTAGCCGGTGCGGGTAGAGGCAGCGTCCCGTGCGCGGTACGGACGAAGCCGCGTCCCATGGGCAGCGGCGAGACGACGAGCTCCGCCCCCAGGTGATGCAGCGCCGCGGCCGACCCGACCACGTCCACGATGGCGTCCACCGCGCCCACTTCGTGGAAGTGAACGTCGTCGACCGCGCAGGCGTGCACCCTCGCCTCGGCCAATGCGAGACGGTGAAAGGTTCGCTGGGCGCGCGCTCGCACGCCGTCTTCGAGCGGCGCATCGTCGAGCATCGCTCGAATGCTCGCGAACGTTCGCGACGGTTGGGGCTCGTCGACGTGAACCTCGAACGAAGTTGCAACGATGCCGCTCCGAACGCGCGTCCCGAAGTGCACGTGAAACCCCGTGACCGGCAGCCGCGCAACGGCTTCCATCACGGCACCTCTCGGGACGCCCAGATCGGTGAGGGCCGCAATGACGATGTCACCCGCCAGCCCGCTCGGCGCATCGAGGAACAGAATCTTGCCGCGTCCCGCCCCAGCGTGCAGCTCCCCCCCCGCCGCCGGTTCGCGCGCGGCATCCGGATCGCCGCCATCGGCGTGTCGGGGGTCTGCCTGAGGGCGGCTCTCGCGATCGTCGGTTCGTCGCCCGGGACCGCCGTGGCCGTGGCTGCCCGCATCGTCTCGATCGTGACCTCGATGTCCCATGCGGCACTCGCATCCCTTCCGGCGTGGCGGTCCCATCCGCCCCGCCCCATCTCAGTAACGCTCGCGGGCGCGGAGGATCCTCGCGGCCGCGTAGGCCGCGCCGAAGCCATTGTCGATGTTGCACACGACGATTCCCGACGCGCAGCTGGAGAGCATCCCTGCGAGCGCGGAGAATCCCCCGAGGCTCGCGCCGTATCCGACCGAAGTGGGCACCGCGATGACCGGCCCTGGCACCATGCCGCCGACGACGCTCGGTAAGGCCCCTTCCATGCCTGCGACCACGATGACGACGCTCGTCCGAGCGAACACGTCACGCTTGTGCAGGACCCGGTGGAGGCCGGCAACGCCCACGTCGTAGACACGTTCGACGCCGACGCCGAGCATCCGAAGAGTCTCGGCGCACTCCTCGGCGACCGGCAGGTCCCCGGTTCCTGCCGTGACCAGTGCGACGGGACGCGTCCCCAGCACGGCAATCGGTGAATGCTCGACCGTACCGACGCGCGCGATCTCGGCATATCGAAGATCCGGGAGCAGCGCGGCTGCCGCACGGGCCTTGTCCGGGCTCAGCCGCGTGACCAGGACGTTCTGACCTTTGCGCGCGAGCTCGTGTGCGATGCCCGCAATCTGATCCACCGTCTTGCCGTGTCCAAAGACGACCTCGGGCGCACCGAGGCGCAGCGCGCGATGATGATCGACGAGGGCATAACCCAGCTCGGCAAAGGGCAGGTCTCGCAGCTCTTCGAGCGCGTCCTCGACGGTCCTGGCCCCACTCTGCACTCCGTCCAGAAGCTCGCGGAGCTTTTGGGGATCCATCGGAACGATGGATTATCATGCGCGCGGCGGCGCCGCGCATGCCCATCGTTTTCGCCCCCGTCGTCGGCGTGCTCCTGGGATCGGCACTGGCCTGGGCGGCTTGGGCTGATCTCGCCGCAAGCGACCGGCCCGTCGCCTTCTCGCGATCGTTCGCCGTCATCGTCGCGTTTGCGGCCTTCGTGTGGCTGCCTGTGGTCGGCTACTTCGCGGCCTTCCACGGCGACTGGTCCTACCTCTACCTCGTCGCCTCCCGACGGGTGCCTAGCGCCATCGACCTCGTGCTCGTGCTCGCCGCGGGTGGCGACGTCCTGGCGGGGTTCTGGGTGGCGGCCCACCTAATGAGGAAGCGCCGCTCGGGCCTTCTCTATGCACTCATCGCTGCGCCCGCCATCGTGCTCGCCGCCGCGCTGTCGCTGACGGTCCGCCGGCTCGCCGTCAGCGCGACGTTTGCCCAGTTTCACGGCGATTTCGGGACCGAGCCGATCGGCGCCAGCGTCCTCGGAAAGGGGGTGCTTCTCATGGGGTTCATGCTGGCGCTCGGAGTCGGATGGACCGTGCACGCGCTCGCCCGGCTGGGATCCGAGGCTCCGGGGAACGCGGGCCGACCGCGGCGAGGGTGATTCCCGCGGCGGTTCGAACCAACTACCGCTGAGGCGCCGAGGCGTCGTGCCCCCCAGCCGGTCTCCTGCGAAGCGCGTTGCGCATCGATTTGCGCGCAGCCTGCCTGCTAGCATGGCCGCCATGTGGGTGAGAGGCGCGGCGATTCGCCCCGTACCGCGGTACGCAGTCGTCGATGCCGGCACTCTGGAGAAGATCGAGAGAGAGCTCGCGGAGGACTCGCAGGGGTCGCGAGACGAGCTGGATCGCTCGTTTGCGCGATTCGAGTCCACGCAGCCCGAGCTCGCCGACGCGCTGTCGCAGCTTCTCACGCGCCCGCTCGACGAGGCTGCGCTGGCGCTGGGATATTTTCTGACCATCGCCGTATGGCTGGCGTTCGAGCGGACCTTCGGGGCGACGCGCATCCGCGAAGTGTCGCAGGACGCGATCGACGCGACCGAGGAGGCAATCAAGCTCGAAGAGGAGCTCCGCGCTGCGCAGGGCGGTGAGCCGCTCGACCTCGACGACGTCGTATCGATCGAGCAACCGAACCTTTTGGCATTCATCCACAACCACGTCGACGCCGTGCTCGAGGGCGGCCTTCACGACGACGACTCGCGGTCGCCCCCGTGCGACGTCGACGACGTCCGCATCGTCTATCGAGGCGTCGTGCTCCTGACGCTTTGCCTCTCGCACGCCGTGCTTCCGGTCGACGGGGCGGCGCGAAACAGCCGAGAGCTCATGGCATGAAGACCGAGGCGGTCGTCCTACGCGCGCACGGCGACATCGACGTGCTCGCGCGGGAGACGATCGACGTTGGCGAGCCCGGCCCACGTGAGGTGCTCGTGCGGGTCCGCGCGGTGGCGCTCAATCACCTCGATCTCTGGGTCCGTCGAGGGCTGCCCAACCTGAAGCTCGTCTATCCGCATCGACTCGGCAGCGACGTCGTCGGAGAGGTGCAGGCGCTCGGTGCGGGCGCGCGCGGCGTCGCCGTCGGAGACCGCATCGTCGTCAGCCCGGGACTATCCTGTGGAGTTTGCGAGCAGTGTCTTGCCGGGCAGGACACTCTTTGTCGAAAGTACGCGATCCTCGGTGAGCACGTCTCTGGAGGCTACGCGGACCACGTGGTGGTGCCGGATACCAATCTCTTACCTTGGCCGGGCGCGCTCGGGTTCACGGATGTCGCGGCGGTCCCTCTCGCATTCCTGACAGCCTGGCAGATGGTGGTGGACAAGGGCCAGGTCCGGCCGGGGCATACCGTCCTTGTCCAGGCGGCCGGCAGCGGCGTCTCGAGCGCGGCGATCCAGATCGCAAAGCTGCACGGGGCGCGCGTCATCGCCACCGCAGGCACCGACGCGAAGGCGGAGCGCGCGCGGCTGCTCGGGGCCGACGAGGTCGTCAATTACGCCACGCACGACTTCGCGGTCGAGGCACGGCGCCTCACGGGCAAGCGCGGGGTAGATCTCGTCATCGAGCACATCGGAGGCGAGGTGATGGCCAAAAGCATTCTGGCCGTGACGAACGGCGGGCGGATCGTGACCTGCGGAGCCACTTCGGGATACGTGGCGCCGATCGATCTCCGGCACGTCTTTTTTCGTCAGATCGCAATCCTCGGCTCGACCATGGGCCCCAAGAGCGCGCTTTTCGCGATCCTCGATCACGTTGCCGCAGGCCGACTCCGCCCGGTCGTCGATCGGGTGCTGTCGCTCTGGGACGCGCGTGAAGCGCATCGAATCCTCGAGCGGCGAGAAGCCTTCGGCAAAGTCGTCTTAGAAGTGCCGTGATCCGCCTGCCGCGCGCGTCGCGCCATGCGGTCGTCTCCGCGTCCTCGGCCGTCGCCCTCACCGGCCTTCTGGCCGGTGCCGTTCGGATCTTGCCGTGGCTGCTCGACCCCTCCGTCCCATGGTCGGTGGCCGAGCCCTTCGCGCGGGGACTCTCGGCGGTTGCCTTCGAGTCGGCGTTGCTCTCGGGGTGGCCCATCGGATGGGCGCTGGCGTGCTTCCGTCTGGTCGAGAGCGGCGAGGCTCGAGTCCTGCAGAGCCTCGGTGAGCGGCCATCGACGACGGTCGCGCGGCTCCGACTGCAGGGAGCTGCCATCGGCGTCGCTCTCGCCGCCGTGGCGGTCGTCTACGGCCGGGATGCGAGCGCTCCCGGACGGGTCGCCACCGAGCTCGTCGAGCGCGCTCGGGCCTCGTGCCAGGCCGCCCGATCCCATGTCACCTATTCCGTTCCGTTCACGGATTTCACCTGGCTGTGCGTCGAAGGAAGGACCGCCCGCCTCGTCGGTCGCGTGCCCGGCATGTCCACGGCTGTGCTCTCGGCGAAGGACGCGCGCATCGCGGGCGACTTCCGCGTGGTCGAGCTGGACGACGCCCGGATCTCCATCGCCGGCGTTCCCCAGACGGCTTTGCACGCCGGATCGCTCTCCATCCGTGGTCTGGCGCCGTGGGCTCAGGCGTCCAGCATCTCGGCGCTGCTACGAGGCCTGGTCCTCGCATTGAGTGGTCTCGCCGCCGCGACGTCGAGCGCGTACTGCGTTCTCGTGTCGCCGATTCGAACCCGTGTGGGAGCGCTTTGCTTCGGAGCCGTGGGACCACTGGCGGCGCTCGGGTGGTTGCGACTTCTCGAGCGTGGAGGGGCGCCGCCATGGGAATTCACCATCGTGCCCGTGGCCGCCGGCGCGTGTCCCGTGATCTTTGCCCGGGCACTCGCGCTGCGGCGCCGCTTGCGGGGCAGGAATCGCGCTGCTACCACAAGGCGCAGGGTATAGAGGCCATGGGTAACGTTGGATTTCCGGAAATCCTGCTGATCGCCGTCGTGGCGTTGCTCCTTTTCGGAGCCGGGCGAATCGCCGACATCGGCAAGGGTTTGGGGCAGGGAATCAAAAACTTCAAGCAAGGGCTGAAGGAAGCCGACGAGATCGACGCGTCGAAGGCCAAGCAGCTTCCCGAGAAGACCGTCTCGAAAGAGGACGAAGCCAAGGCCTGACCGGGCTTTGTTTCGGGGGCCCCAGGTCCGCCCGAGCGCTTTCGCTCGTTCTGGTTGGTTCGTTGGGCTCTCCCTGCCTCGAGCTCCGTCGGAGCTGCGGGCGGGCACCCGACATCTCCACTCATCCCCGGACCACGAGCGCGAGCAGGAGCACGGTGAGGTAAGGGATTGAAAACGCGAAGACCCGTTTTGCCCAGCGTTTCGCGTCGAACCGAGGTCCGCCCATCATGCCTCGCAGAGAGAGCGCGACGAAGAGTGCCCCAAGGACGGTAGCGAAGAGCTCGTAGGAACGCCCCGCGAAACCAGGGCCCCCGCCGAGCAGCAGGGACGACGTCACGAGCAGCCCGCTCGAGACGGCGACCATCGCCGTCGCGGCTCGCTCGCCGTGCTGGACGCTGACCACCTGAAGGCCCGCTCGGCTGTAGTCGTCCGCGCGAAAAATCGAAATGGCGATGAAATGAGGCACTTGCCAGAGAAA
>DASPUY010000012.1:0-17476 GCA_035622655.1 Polyangiaceae bacterium | reverse complement strand
TCAGCTCACCGTGTCCGAACCGCAGACCGACGGCCGTGTGAAGATCTTCGTTGCGATCGCCGACGTGGACGCGCTCGTGAAGAAGGGATCGCCGATCGATGCCCACGCCCGAGCCAACACCACCTCGGTGTACACGGCGGCGCAGATCTTCCCGATGCTGCCGGAACGGCTCTCGACGAACCTCACGTCGCTCGCGCCCGACGCAGACCGTCGCGCGGTCGTCGTCGAGATGCTCGTCGAGCCCGACGGCTCGATTGCCGAGTCGCGCGTCTACGGCGCGGCCGTGCGCAACCGCGCCAAGCTCGCGTACAACGCGGTCGCCGCGTGGCTGGAAGGAGCGGCCTCGGCGCCCGAACCGGTGCGCGCGGTACCCGGAATGGACGAGCAGCTGCGGACTCAGAACCGCGTCGCCCAGCAGCTTCGAACCCGGCGATTCGAGCACGGTGCTCTGACGCTCGACACGCTGGAGGCCAGGGCCGTGTTCGAGGACGGCACTCTGGCCGATCTCGTGCCGGAGGGGCGGAATCGCGCGAAGGATCTGATCGAAGACCTGATGATCGCCGCAAATAGCGTGACCGCGAAGTTTCTGGAGCAGAAAGGCGTGCCGGCGATCCGCCGCGTACTGCGCTCGCCGGAACGCTGGCCGAGGCTCGTCTCGCTAGCCGAGTCACTCGGCGAAAGACTGCCCGCCGCGCCGTCGAACCAGGCCCTCGCCGAATTCCTCGTCAAGCGCCGCGCCGCGGATCCCGGCCGCTTCGCCGACCTGTCGGTCTCGGTGGTGAAGCTGCTCGGCAGAGGACAGTACCTGCTGGATCTTCCCGGCCGCCGACCGCCGGACCACTTCGGGCTCGCCCTGAGGGATTACACGCACTCGACGGCGCCAAACCGGCGTTTTCCCGATCTCGTCACCCAGCGGCTCGTCAAGGCCGTCTTGACCAGCGGCGCTCAGCCCTACACGCGACAGGAGCTCGAGGCGCTCGCAACGCACTGCACGGTGCAGGAGGACAACGCCGTGAAGGTGGAACGCAGGGTCCGCAAATCGGCTGCGGCCCTCCTCTTGTCGACACACATCGGCGAACGCTTCGAGGCGATCGTCACGGGCGCTTCGATCAAGGGCACCTACGTGAGGATCGACCGGCCTGCGGCCGAGGGCAAGGTGGTGAAGGGGTTCGAAGGGCTCGACGTCGGCGATCGCGTGCGCGTCGAGCTCGTCGATACGGATTTCGAACGGGGCTTCGTGGACTTCGCGCGGTGCAACTGACCGGCGCGAGCGGTCGCGTCGGGACGTTGCGGCCGCCGTTGGCGTGCGAGCGGTCGGGTCGGAACGGCGCGGCCGCCGTTGGGGTTCGAGCGGTCAATGGGCTGCCGCACGCGCAGGCGTGAACCCGCGCCCCTGCTCGTCGAGGTCGAGCCAGCGCAGCATGATTGCGCGGGCGATGTGCGCGGCCGCGGGGCGGCGCATCGCCCGCCGAACGGCCTCGGCAGCCGCACGGTCTCCGCCCGCCTCGAGGCCAACCACCACGAGATACAGGTCCTCGACGTCGTCGTCCTTGGCAGGGTCTACGCGCTTCGCAGCCGCCAGAGCGGCGTCGCGCCTGCCGTCGAGAGCGGCGAAGTACGCTTCGAGCACCGCCACGGAGTCCGGAAAGCCGCGCACGCGGTAGTCGTCGAGTGCAGCCTGGGCATAGTGGACCAGCGCAACCTTCGCCGAGCCTCTGCGGGACTCGGCGAGCATCCGGGTCAGGTACGCGCGGTGCCACCGGTCCTTCTGGAACGCGAGCGTGTCCCGTCGCGCCGGATCCCACGTGCCGCGCGCCGCGGACAGGGTCGCCTCATCGTTTTCGGCCAGAGCCGATGCAGGGTCGCCCTGGGCCTCACGGATCATCATCATCGCGTTGTGAGCCCAGAACTCGTCCGGCAGCTCGGGGTGCTTCGCGAGCCCGGGGATCACCTCGACCAACGCGGCGGCTGCTCGGTCGAAGTCGGCGGTGTAGACGAAGCGCGTGGCGCGCACGCGCGCGACCAGGTACGCGAGGTGCAGTTCTGGTCCTGCGGCCGCTGCCGCAGCGGCGATCTGCCTGTCGCAGAGAGTCAGGTCGCCGGCAGCGATCGCCGCCAGGGCGGCGCCTAGCGCGTCCTGCAAGAAAGTCGGCAGCGAAGGGGACGCGGGGGCCGCGGACGCGGGGGCCGCGCTCGGCCCGATGGTCGCGCCGGACGGAGTTGCGGCCCCGGCCGCCGGCGGCATGGCGCTGGATGCGGCGCTTGCAGACGCGGGCGACGCGGGCGAGGCGGGCGAGGCGTTTTCGGGAACCTCGGCCGACGACCGCGTCATGGAAGGCGAACCCGCCGCGGGCGCCGACGCCGGAGTGGGCGCGATCGACCCCGAAGCGACGCAAGGTGCAACGGCGGTCGTCGCTGGCGTGGCGCCGCAAGCAAGCTGCAGTGTCGCGACGGCCCCAACCGCGAGGAAGTACGAGCGCATGCACGACAGGCTAGAGCGGCGTTCCGAGGGATGAAACGAGGGGGCGGTGGGGAACGCCGCTCGTAGCAAACGCGCGGGAGCGCGTTTGAGGGAGCCCGCGAAGCGAGCGCGGGGCAGAGCCCCGAGGAAAGAATAAAGCGGCGTTCACGCACGAAGTGCGCGGGCGAGCCCCAATGGCGTTCCGCGCCTGGCACGAGGCTTTAGTGGGGCTTTAGTGCGCTGGTTTCATCGACGCGATGACGCCGGCGAGACGCCGCGCGCCGGCCGTGCACGGTTCTGGGACCCGAGCTCATGAAAGCGATTTTCAAATTCTTCATTGACAGGAACATGATAATCATGTTCAAGAATGCGGGCCGTCGATGGGAACACCGCGCAGCATCGCGACGTGGGGGGCCCGCACGATCTCGGCGCTGCTCGTCGTGCTGGCGGTTTTTGCGTCCGCCCGAAAGGCAGCCGGGGAACCCGGAATCCCGCCGGAAGACGCCCGGGTAGCGCCCGACACCGGACCGGCGGTGGTGGGCCCAGGCACGACGCCGCGGGACGGGGGGGAGATCATTGCCATGGCAACGATCTCGCCCGCCCCGACCGACCCCAGCGCAGCGCCCAGCGACGCCGCCACGCCGACCGAGGCCGGCGGAGCCCCCCCTGTCGGGGGCACGGCAACCGAGCCCAGCGCATCACGCGACGCCCCGCGTACGCCCGCGGATGCCGCCGCGCCTTCCTCCACGCAAGCCCGCAGCAACCCGACGACCGAGGTATTCAGCCTGCGCGGAACGGCGCACGACGCCAAAGGCAACGCCATCGAGGGTGCCCTCGTGGAAATCCTGAACGCCTCGGACAGCCGGGTCGGACAGGTCCATTCCGGCGCGAACGGCGCCTTCGAGCTGCCGGCGATGGCCAGCGGGCCGTATCGGGTCGTCGTCAGCCAGCCGGGTCTCACGGGCAAGACGGTGACCGTGGACCTCGGGCCAACCACGTCGCCCATCGACGTGGTTCTGGAGGCGCCGCAGGAGGTACGCGTCCAAGGGGACAGGACGGCCCCACGGGGCCAGACCGGCAGCAGCGTCGTCGTGCTTTCGCGCAAAGACGTCCAGACGCTTCCCGGCGGCGACGCCCAGCCGCTGTCGCAGGTCATGCTCACGCAGCCCGGTTTCACGAACGATACGTTCGGGCCGGACGGAATCCTGCACGTCCGGGGCGAGGAGGCGGGTGTCCTTTACGTCGTCGACGGAGTGCCCATACCGGTCGGCCTGGCGGGGCAGTTCGTCGACGTGCTGCCGACGGGCCTGGTCCAATCGGTGCGCATCATCACAGGCGGCCAGCCTGTGGAGTTCGGCCCGAACGCGGGTGGGGTGGTCGACGTCGCGACCCGTCATGGCAGCGGCAGTCCCGACGGTGCGGCTCAGATGGTCTACGGCACCTACCAGAAGATGCAGCCCTCGGCCTGGTATTCGCAGAGCTTCGGCAAGACCGACGTGTTCCTGTCGGGCACGTTCCTCAGCACGCAGCGCGGGCTCGATCCTCCGGCCGTCAGCCCCATCCTGCACGACGCGCTGACCTCCGGCGACGGCTTCGCCCGGATCGATTACCGGCCCGACGATCGCCAGCGCATCGAGCTCCTGGCGAGATACTCCGAGTCCCACCTGCAAATCCCGATCGACCCAACGCTGTTGCCCCTCTCGGATGCGCCGCCGAACGCCGTGCGAGGCGACGACATCTACGGCAACAACCCACCTCCTTTCGTTCCTTACAATGCCAATCCCACCGACGAAGAGCGCGACCTGTTCGCCGCTCTGTCCTATTCGTACGCGCTGCCGAGCGGCTTTCTGCAGGTGACGCCTTACGTGCGCGTTTCGTACGGCGATCTCGACTGCGATCCGGTGGGATCGCTCGGCGCCACGGCCGATCCGGGCTCCATCTGCTCGACCGTCGTCCACAGACTCGTTCACGAGGGCCAGCACGCCACTTTTGCCTGGAACGCCGGCGAAGATCAGAGATGGAAGGCCGGCGTGACGTTCGACGTGGCGCAATCCCGGGTCGACTACAGTCAGTACACGCGCGACGACGCCGCGCCCTACGGTCCCAATCCGGCTCTGACGATCTCCGGACGGGACAACACGAACCTGTTCAGCGCAGGCGCGTTCCTCCAGGACGAGATCACCCTCGGGAAGTTCAAGCTCTTCCCCGGCGTGCGCGCGGACGTCCAGGATGCGACGTTCCTGGGCGCGAACCTGCCGAACCTGGTGCTCGCAGGCCCCAGCGCGAGGCTCGGTTTTTCGTATTCGTTTGCCAACGGCTTTCTGCTCCATGGATTCGCAGGGTATCTCTGGCAACCACCCAACGCTGTGGATGCGGCTGTGGCGGCTCGCGTCCTCAACGTGGCCCCCGGCCAGGCGCTTCCCGTGGACGTCAAGGCGGAGAGGGACGAGTCCGCGGAAATCGGCCTTTCGTACCGCATTCCCCGCCAGTTCGAGGCAAGTCTCACGGGGTACGGGCGGCTGTCGCAAGACACGATTGACGTTCTCACGGTGGGCTCGACCACCCTGGTCGAGGACTACAACTACGTGAGGGGCCGAGCCGTCGGCGCCGAGCTCGCCGTGCGTGGGACGCCGAGCCGGTACTTGCAGGGATTCGGCAACGTGAGCTGGGACATCGACCAGGGTCAGGGAATCGACTCGGCGAGGTACCTCTTCCCGCCCGACCAGGTGTACTACCCCGGCTGGCAGATTCTGGACCACGTACAGCTATGGACGGTGAACGCCGGCTTCGACCTGCACGACCAGTCCGAGAGAAGCCATGTCGCCGTGCTTTACCAGTACGGCAGCGGCCTGAGAACCGGCGCCTTCAACAACCAGACGGTGCCCGGACACTCCACGTGGAACCTGACATTGAGGCATCGGTTCGATTTCGCACGTTTTCAGCCCGAGGTCGCCGTCGACGTCTTCAATGTCTTCGACGCCGCCTACGCCATTCGCATCGCTAACGGCTTCGTAGGGAGCGCGTATGGCGCGCTGAGGCAAGTTGATCTGCGTTTGACGGTACCCCTGGGAGGCTGAGTCTTCCCGCCCTCGTGAGCGCGCATGAAACCTCGTCTCGTCATCGCCCGCATTGCCTTGCTCCTGCCGCTGTCGAGCTGCGGGCCCGTCTACGAGGACTCGGGCTCCCCCGATCCCGCCTCGTGGTGGCCCTGGGTCTGCGAAGACGGTGGCCTGGCGCCCGAAACCGGCTGCCCGCCTCCTCCCGGCTGCGCGGACGACGCGGGCCTGGACGGCGAGGCCGACGGCGGCTGCTGAGACTCGTGAGGGGCCTGGTAGAGCGGCAGGACCCGCCCCGCGTTCCACATTTCGGGACGCTGCTCTACGTGCCACCGCCGCCGCCGTGCTGCTGCTTGCCTCCTCCCCCTTCCTCACGCTCTGGCTCCCCATCCATCGCCGCCATGCCCGCGTCCGCGACCCCGGCGGCATCCACACCCGCGTCGACGACGGCGGCCACCGAGCTGCTGGAGCTCGATGTCGTGGTGCTCGAGCTGGCCGCGGTCGACGAGCTCGAGCTTCCGGCCATCGACGTGCTCGTCGAAGCGCTGGAGCCACCACCCGGCCCGGAGCTCGAAGCGACGGACATCGAAGCCCCGGAAGCCGCGCTTGCCGCTGCGTCGCCGGCGCCGATGCTGCTGGCGGAGCTCGAGACTCCGATCGTCGGCGCGAGCGATCCCGAGCCCGCCGATCCACCGGTAGGGGTGTCCGCCGGATCGAAGTCGACGACCTCGAGGCCACACGCCGAAACAAGCGCCCACGTTGCGCCGACTCGCCACAGGATTCGAAGCTTCTTCATGGCCAAACGAGCTCCGCTCGGAGCCCGCCCTCCGGAGTAAAACGGGACACCTGACCCTGATCTTTGCCGGCAACGTTGAAGCCCACCCCCAGCGTGAGAATCGTCAGGCCCACCCAGGGTGCCAGCCGGAGCCGGGTCCCGAACGTCACCGGGGCGGAGACGGCGGGCACGAGACCGGCCGCCGGACGGAGAGCGTGCACCGGCTCCTGATTCAGGGTCGCGTCGAGATCGATGAGGGCCACCACGGCGCTCATCGAGGGCTCCACAGCGAGAGAAGACGACACCGGGAGATGGGCGCCCAGCCCGGCCTCGAATGCGTACTCGCGCACCGTGGCAGGGAAAAGGGCGAGGCTGTGCAGCGGCACCCCCGTGCCGACCGATGCATCGATCAAAAAACCGAGGCGGTGTGCGAGTGCGGCGGGCCACGCCGACGCCTGCAGGCCGAAACGGCCCTCGACCCCCTGCCCCACGTGACCGGCCACGCCGCCGCTCAACCCAAGCCCCCAGCTCGGCTCTTCGGGGACGGACGGGGTGCGCTCGGGTGCTGGCGCGACTACGGTCGAGCGAAGCAACGCTTTGACCGAGAGGGCGACGGCCGCAGCCGTCGTGGGATCGAATGGCGGCGCCGCATCGACCGGTCGCGAGCTCGCGTGGTCTGAGGCGACGTCGTAGATCCAAACCTGATAGTGATCGCCGTCGGGCGAGACCCACAGCACGACGTCGGCGCGCGTGTCTTGAGCGATCGCGCGCGCACGGTCGGGAGCCATCACCGTGAATGCCTCCGCGTCGATGGGGTGAACCTCCGTGATGTTCGTGCCCCAGGGCGCGAGCGCCACGTCGAGGGCCCGTACGAGCTGCGGGTCGGGCGCGACCGCCACGACCGTGCGGCTCTCGGCCGACGCGGGCCGGACGACGAACAGCGATGCCAGCGCGACGGCCACCGTCGACGCAGACCGATACGACCGGTGAGTCATCGCAGTCGCCGCAGCAGCTCCCGGGCGTCATCGGCATTCATGCCGTGAGGGTATGCTGCGAGATACTCGTTCAGAAGACGAGCAGCTTCGGTCCGGTTGCCGCGATCCATCTGCAGCCTGCCCAGCGCGAAAAGCGCGTTGGGCGCCCATTCGCCGCCGCCACCGGCGATCCGGCGGTAAGCCGCCGCCGCTTGGTCGGGGTTCGTGCGCTCGAGTCGGGCCGCGTCTTCGAAGACCTGCTGGGCAGCCGGCTCTGGGGCGGTGGCCGGAGGCGCCGGACTGACCTCCGGCGGCGGCGCGTTGACCTCCGGCGGGGGCACCTCGTCCGCATCCGGTTCGGCGTGCGACGGCGCGACCCCCCGAACGCGCTTGCGCGACGGGTGGGAGGGCGCCGTCGATGCCGATGGCGGCGGCGCCGTGGAGCTCGGGACGGACGCCAGGGCCGCCGGTGGACGAGCATCGCGTACGACCGGGGGCAACGGCGCCGGTCGAGGAGGCCAATGGTCCCCGTCATGGAGCACGGCAACCGTTCCCGCAGCGGATACCTCCACCGTCCCATGATCGACGTCGACCGACGTCTCGGACTGGCTGTGCGTGACCGTGAAGCGAGTCCCTACGACACGAATGCGCACCTCGCCGGCATCGATCCGGAACGGGGGGCGTCCCCGGCGTGGTGCGACTTCGCACGTGACGGCTCCCCGCTCGAGCACCACGTCGACCCCGCGCTCGTCGTCGCCCCCGACCATCAGAAGTGAGTGAGCGGCCACCGCCAGGGCAGACTCGCCCACGGTGAATTGAGATTCACCGTCCGCAGTCGCAAGACGCATTCGCAGGTCCGAGCGATAGGCTCCCCAGGGACGCACGATGGCGCCAAGTGCGATGAGCACGGCGGCGGCGGCGGCGAGCCATCCGACCTGCACGCGCCTGGCCGCGATGACGGGCGGGCTTTCCCTCGGTTCGGGGAGCGTCTCCTGAAGCTTTGCGAACAGATCGCGCTCGATGCGCGTCCAGCGCGCGTCGCTGAGAGGCTCAACACGAACGTTCATCTTCTGCGGGAGCGTCATGGCTGCCCCTCGACTCCGCGCACCGAAGTCTCCGATGCGGCCTGAACCGGATTGGGCCGTGCCCCCGTGGCGGCGCGCGCCGACCCCCCCCCATCGACCGCCTTCGGGGCCGCCGACGCGGCCAGGTACTCGCAAAGAACCGGGTCGACGCGAGCCCGCTTTTCGAGGTAACGGCGCGCCCGCCATACACGCGCCTTCGTCGCCACCATGGAGGCCTCCATCAGGCTCGCGACCTCGCTGAGCGAGCGATCGTCGATGGCGAACAGCGAAAAGGCCAGGCGCTGTTTGGGCTCCAATCCTTCGAGCGCCTCGTACAGATGGCTCGCCGCCTCTCGGGCGAGCGCGCGCCGTTCGGGGCCGGGGACGTCAGCGGACACGTCCTCCGGGACGAGCTCCAGGTAATGACGACCTCGCTTGCCCCGGACGTAGGCGAATGCCACCCGGACTGCGCACCGGTCGATCCATGTCGAAAGCGCCGCTTCGCCACGAAACGTCGACAAGCCCCGGAACACTGCGAGAAAGACCTCTTGCAGCAGATCGTCGATGCCCTGGTTGGACCCGAGCACTCGAAAGAGCGTCGCGTGGACCCGTCGCTTCTCGCGCTCGAAAAGGCGCCTCTGGGCCCCGCGGTCTCCCGCGATGCACTGGGCGACAAGTTCGCGGTCGTCCATGGGTATTGCTCGAAGTGGAGCGGGCGGCGGCATGGCTCCCAATCGGGCTAGAGAGGAGAAGACTGAAGAAAGATGCACCGAAAGTCACGCCCGGCCCCCCAAGAGCCGGGCATCGGGCGGCGCTCGACCCGTGGCGGCGGATAATTGGAGTGACAACATCGCGCCGGTCCCGCCTCGCCTCGATGAACGCCCCGATGTAAGCACTCCGGGTGCTCGTTGCTCCGCGAAGGACGCTTGGACGCACCGGCTTCCTCGCGACGGCCGTGGGCGCAGGCGATCTCGCCGACCCGTCGATCGGGCTCGAAGCCTGCGCATCCACGCTCCGCCGCGCCATCGACGCCGGAGTCAACGTCGTCGACACGGCACCGGCATACGAAGACGGCCTCAGCGAACGGATCGTGGGCCGGGCCCTCCGCGGGTTGCGCGAGCGCGTGTTCGTCATCGACAAGATCGACCATCCCCATCGTCCCGTCAGCGAGCAGCTCGCCGGCAGCATCGCAAGACTGGGCTTTGCACCCGACGCCTTCGTGTTTCATTCCATTTCTACGCGTGATGCATGGGCGGCTCTCGTGAGCCCCGGAGGCGCGTTCGATCGTCTGGATGAGCAGCGCGGCCGTGGCGCTTGCCGGTTCGTCGGGGTGTCGACGCATAACCCGGCAGTTGCTCGCGAGGCGATCGACAGCGGTCGATGCGACGTCGTGCTGATGCCGGTGGGTCCGTTCGTCGATCTCGGGTACGTCGAGCTGCTGCCGAGGGCGGCCCACCTCGGCGTCGGGACAATTGGTTTCAAGGCGTTCGGAGCCGGGCGGCTGGTGGCGCTCACCGAGGGCTACGGCCGACCCCTACCCGAGGGAGGGCCAGTGCTTGCCGCACCGCGCCTGAGCGTGGAGGCGTGCCTGCATGCGACTCTGACCCTGGACGCGGACGTACAGCTTCTGGGCCTGAGCACGGTGGCGGAGCAAGACGCCGCATTCGCGGCGCTCGCCACGTTCTCACCTCTCGATGCGGCCGCACTCGAAGCCGTTCGCAAGGCCGCCGCCGCCGCCATGGAGGGAACCGGATCGGTCTGGTGGAACCCGTCGCGGTAGTCGACGGCCCTTACGGAACGAGGAGGTTGCTGTTCAGCACGTCGTCGTGGCGGCGGTGAATGGGCGTCGGCGAGGACACGAGGAAGACCTCCAACGTCGGGTACACGTGCGCCTCGAGCAAGTGGCCGCCGCGCATCGTGCCGTCCTCCATCCCGAGCCCGACGTGCGCGTGAAATCCAACTTTGTCGTCCGTCGGTGCGGCATCGCCGATGAGCGACACGACCTCCATGTGCTCGTTCAGCGAAGTGATCTTGTAGTCGCGTCGCTGCGCATCGTACCAGGCGAACTTCGCGTCCGAGCAGGCGCCGAATCCATCGAAATTCACTGCGACCAGACGGTTGGACGTGATGAACGACGACAGCGCGGACACGATCTCGGCCCCGGGTTCGAAAACGAGCTGGATGCGATCGCCAGCGGGGCTCGACCCCACGAGCTTGCCGCGAATCCCCGGGACCTGGACGAGCGTGTGGTCCGGAGCCGCACGCGGCTTTGCGCAACCGGACAAAATCGTTGCCAAAAGCGCGCAGGCAACCAGCACGGCTCGCGCGTTCGCGGCAGCGGCCGTGGTCCATCGCTCGATCCGCATGGGCGAGTGCGTAGAGGCTTTTCGACGCGAGGGCAACGGTCGCGGCCGGCGCGGCACCCGGGAGCGGCTTGATCGGGCAAGTCGCAGAGGCAATGCTTGGCCGCGGCCTGCGAAGCCGCAAGGCGATGATGGATCCATGGTAGGAGTCATCCTGATGACACTCTCGCTAGCGTCCTCGAGCTTCGAGCCGGATGGTGCGATTCCGGCAAGACATACCTGCGAGGGAGCCGACGTTTCACCGGCCCTCACCTGGTCGGGCGCTCCACCGGGGACGAAAAGCCTCGCCCTCATCGTCGACGACCCCGATGCTCCCGACCCACGGGCTCCGAGGATGACCTGGGTGCACTGGGTCCTCTACAACATTCCGCCGAGCGTCACGTCGCTGCCCGAGGGAGTCGACGGGTTGCCCGCTGGCACTCGGGAGGGACGCAACGACTGGAAGACGACAGGGTACCGTGGACCGTGCCCGCCCGTGGGTCGACATCGTTATTTCCACAAGCTGTATGCCCTCGACACGCTCTTGCCCGACCTTGGAAAACCCGACAAGGCCGCTGTCGAGCGCGCCATGAAGGGCCATGTTCTGGCCGAGGCCACACTCGTCGGCCGATATGCGAAAGGCGAGCGCCCGTAGAGTCGGCGTTTGGGCGAGGGTCCAGCGTCTGTTGCGAGCGGGCCTTGCCGGCCTGATCGCGACGGGAGTGGACCTCGCCACGCTGTCGCTTCTCGTGGCCGTGGGGCACTGGCGGCCGCGGGCCGCGAGCCTGCCGGCTCTGCTCGTCGGCGGAATCGTCAACTTCGTCGGCAATCGTGATTACGTATTCCGGGCGCGTGCGGGCAGCGTCGTGAAGCAGGTGCTCGGCTACACCATGGTGGAGCTGGGCGCCCTGGCGCTCAACGGAACGCTGTACGACACGGTGCTTCGCCTCATTCCGGAGGCCGGCCAAGTCTTCTGGCTCGTTCGTCTCTTCACGACGAACATCGTCTTTCTCGGGTGGAGCTACCCGCTGTGGGGCTGGGTATTTCACGTTCGATCCCGGCCCCGCACCCCGAGCCACCCGCTGCCGGACCGGCGCGCACCCTCGATGTGAACGGAATGCAGAGAGTCGTGGTCGTCGGCGCGTCTGGATCGGGCAAGTCGACCTTTGCCCGGGCCCTTGCCGAGCGGCTTTCGGCCGGTCGCGTGGTGGAACTCGACACGCTCTACCACGGCGCGGGCTGGATTCCGCGATCGACGTTCGTGAGCGACGTGGACGAGGCCACGCAGGGATCGACTTGGGTCGCGGATGGCAACTACGCGGAAGTGCGCGACCTTCTCTGGAGGCGAGCCGACACGGTGGTGTGGCTCGACTTGCCGCGATGGCTCCTCGAGCTGCGCGTGATTCGTCGCTCCCTCATGCGGTGGGCCATGGGGACCGAGCTCTGGAATACCAACCGTGAGCCGAGCCCGCTCGGATGGCTGGATCCCGAGCACCCGGTTCGCTGGTCGTGGAGCAAGCACGCCGAGTATCGCTCGCGCTATGCGGCACGATTCGCCAGTCCGGCGTGGACGCACCTCTGGCGGGTTCGACTACGAACCGACGCCGAGGTGCGCGCGTTCCTCGAAGATGCGTGATCGCCCGGGCGGGGCGCTCGGGCGGGGCGCTCGGGCGGGGCGCTCGGGCGGGATGGCGCTCGCGTCGCGGTCCTGGCAAGATTCCAGGTCGCGCGATCACCGCACACGCCACGCATGGCAGAATCCATCGCAAAGGGAGACGGACCTATGGCCATCAAAATCGGAACGCATGCCCCGCACTTCACGCTGTTCGATACTGATCGCAAGGCCGTGAGCGTGCCGGAGCACGGGCACGTCACCGTGCTCGCCTTCTTTCCGGCGGCGTTCACCAGGGTGTGCACGTCCGAGCTTTGCACGTTCCGCGACGCGATCGCCGACTACCAGAATCTCGGCGCGACCGTCTACGGCATCAGTGTCGATTCCCCCTTTGCGCTGGCTGAATTCAAGAAACAGCAGAACCTGCCGTTCGCGCTTCTTTCGGACCACAAGCACGAGGCGATACGACTTTACGGCGTCGTTTTCGAAAACCTGGCCAATGTCGGATTCACAGCCGCGGCTCGCTCCGTCTTCGTAGTCGATCCTCATGGCAACGTTTCGTGGGTGTGGGTCTCCCAGGTACCCACGGACGAGCCGAAATACGACGACGTCAAAAAGGCCGTCGAGGCGGCCGCGGCACACAACCACTGAGTCATGATCGGGGGTGTTGCTGCGCAGCGACACCCGCAATGGGACCTGCACTCCTTACTGCAGCAACACCGACCCGACCCATCCGTGCTCGGCGGGCTTCACGTGCGAGGCGGCGCTGCTCGTAGGCTCGGACCTGCAATTCCAGGTCTGCGTACTCCCAGCTCTTCAATGGCCCACGAGGTCCGAACGGCCGTCGACATCGGGGGTAGTAGTAGGGGATGGGCACTGACGTCTCCTTCTTGCGCGAGGCTCGCAGAGACCCTCGTCGTGCGCAATGATGCCCGCATGCGGCGCGCGATAGGAATCTCATGCCTAGTGGCCACTGCGGGTTGCGGACTTTTCTTCCCCGCGCCATCGCCGATGCCCACTCGCGCGCGATTTGCAATGGACGCGACGCACCCGGCCCGCTGCGCCGTCGTTTTCATGCCCGGCTTCTGGGACGACGATCGAGGTTACATCGACCACGGGTTCGTGGACGATCTACGCGCCCGGCGCTTGGACGTGGACACGGTGTCCGCGGCGGCAACCTTCGGCTACTACCTCGACCGTAGCCTCCTCGTGCGCCTGCGCGAGGACGTGATGCGGCCGCTGCGGGTGAAGGGGTACAAAGAGATCTGGATCGTGGGGATATCGATGGGCGGGCTCGGCACCGTACTCCTCGCCCGGGATCAGGCTCCGCACGTCGCAGGGATCTATTTGCTCGCGCCCTATCTCGGAAAGGACGACGTCCAGAACGAGATCAACGCAGCCGGCGGGCTGCAGCGTTGGGCGCCGGCAGACGCTCCGCCGGACGACGACCGCGACGTCTGGCGGTACCTGCAATCGGCCACGCGCGGAGGAGACGGGGCCCCCGAGATTTATCTCGGCGCGGGAGATGGAGACCCTCACCGTAGCGTGAGCCCTCATCCGCTGGCCGAGGCCATCGCTCCCGATCACCGGTTTCATGCCCCCGGCGGGCACGATTGGGACGCCTGGAAAATTCTGTGGACGAGCTTTCTCGATCGCTCCGACTTCCGAGGTCACTGTGGCCCTTCGGGCTGAGCCGAGGTCGCATGGACGGTCTTCGGATCCAGCTTCGATGGATCCCCGACGATGACGGTGCGCCATGCGGTCATGTACTTGCGCGCCGCGGCGCGGATCTGCTCGGCGGAGACGCGGCCGATGGCATCGCAGTAACGCCGAGCGAAGCGCCAGTCGCCAGCGTAAAGCTGCCCGTCCGCGAGCAGGGACGCTTCATCCACGCTCGATTCCCGGGACTGCTCGCAGCGCGTGCGGAGCACCGCCTTTTGACCGGCGAGCTCGTCCTGGGCAACGAGATCGGTCTGGATCCGGCGCGCCTCCGCCATCATGACCGTCATCGTCGTGTTGGGATCGAGCGTGCTCACGTAAAAGCCGGCGTAGGGCGAGGCGTACCACCATCGAAATACCGCCCACGGCGCGTACGAGAGGTTTCGCTTGCTGCGAACCTCTTCCCAGACGCGATGGGAAAGCACGTCGATCGCAAGGCGAACCGCCACGTGATCGGCGTCCCTCCACGCGGGCGCCGCGAAGAACGAGCCGATGTAGTTGGTCGCCAGGGGGTGAGCGTCTCCCATCACTTGCGACGCCCCGAACTCCAGAGGAGGGATCGGTGTGTCGACGTAAAGACCGCGCGGCGTCTGCGCGAACGCAGCGCGAGCGCGACCGATGACATGGGCGGCGTCGAGGTCACCGACGACGACGAGCAGCATTCGACTGGTCTCGCGCAGCTTCGCAAGGTGCGCTGAAATCGCGTCGGGGGTCAACGCGGAGAGCGTTTCAATCGTGCCTTCGGGACGCGCCGCATAGGGGTGATTGGCGAACACGGCGCGGCGTTCGAGCATGCCGAGGAGGCCGTCGCCGTCCTCGAGCTCGTGGCGTCGATCGGAAAGCGCTCGCGACCGCGCGAGCGCGATCTCGGTTTCTGGCATCGCCGGCGCCAGGACGATATCGGCGACGATCCCGAAGGAGTCGTCGAAGCTCGCGGTAGGCGCAACGCCGATGACCGCCGAAAAATCGGCGCGCGTCCGCGTGGCAAGCGTCGCGCCGAGGGAGGCGAGCTTGCGTGCCAGCTTCTCCTTGGAGAGAGAGCGGGTTCCGCCCCCCGCCGCCGCGGCGAGAGCCACGTCCTCGATGCCCGCCCGATCGGCCGACCAGTTTCGTACTCCGCCACGGATGACGAGCTCGATGGCGCAGAACTCCGCGCCGGCGACCCGCTCGACGATGATGGGCATGCCCCGCACGGATGCGACGGTCACGTCGCCTTCGGTCTCCGCCGGGGGATCGACCTCGCGTGCGGGGGGCGCGGCGACATCGGCGACCGGAGCGCCGGTCGGCGCCTGCGAGGGGGCTGATCTCGGCGCAAGCACGCCCGGGGCACACCCTGAAGCGATGAGCAATGCCGTGCGCGCGAGCGACGCCATGAGCCCCCCGCAACGGACGGGTTTCATCGCCCGCCACGATCGGCGCTCGTGCGCACGGCCCCGTCGAGCCCGGCGAGATTCTCCAGGTGCTTGCGGTCGACGCCTGCCGCGACCAGGTTCGGAGAAGCCATGGCGCCGAACACGAAAGGTTTGCCGAGGACATATGCGCTCAGGAAACGCGCGACGTCGTCTGCGCCGACCGCGCGCAGCCCGGCAACGTACGCCCCGTAGTCCTCGAGGCTGCGGGTGGCCCAGAAGTACGTGAGCATGTGGGCGTACTCGCTCGTGCGCTCCCGCAGCCTCGCGAGGTCGCTCTCCGCGCGGTCGGCCGCATCGCGGCGGTCCTCCTCCGTGAAGAAGCCGGGCTCGGCCATCGCCCGCAGCTCGGCGAGGAGCGCGCGTATGCAGACGTCCACCTTCGCCTGCGCCGCTTCGGCGCTGACCACGATGGGACCGACGTGGTGCTCGGGCTCCCATTCGAACCCCGCGCGCACGCACGAGCTCGAGTCGACCAGCTCGCGCTGGAACCGTGACGCGGGATCGCTCGTGAGCCGCCCGAGCAGGTCGGCGACGTAGGAGTCTCGCTTGGTGGGCCCGCCCGTCGACGGCCCCTGCCACTCGACTTGCGCCTGGAAGGTCTGCACCGGCTGCTCGACCAGCACGACCTCGGAGCGGCCGAGGGGCGGGGGCTCGGGCACCGGATAGGAGAGGAATGGATCGGCCGTCTTTTTCCAATCTGCGTAGACCGAATCGGCCATGCGAAACACCTCGTCGGACTCGACATCGCCTACGACGACGAGCACCGCGTTGTTCGGGACGTACCATCGCCGCGCGATGGTCCGCATCATCGCCGGCGTGGCGGCAAGCACGGTTTTGCGGGTTCCCAACGGATCTTTTCGCGTGGGGTACTTCGCAAAGAGGTGGCGTGTCGTCTCGCGCCAGAGAAAATAGCCAGGGGTCGACTCGTTGCGATCGATTTCGCCGGTCACGACGACGCGTTCACGGTCCAGCTCGCCGGGATCGAACAGCGGCCCGGTGATCGCGGCGTGCATGAACGTGAACATGCCTTCGAAGTGATCGCGGGTCGTCGTCTGGAAATAGTTCACGCGTTCGACGTCGGTGCTCGCATCGCCGGTGATGCCGAGCTCGCGTCGCCGGGCCATGTAGGAAACCTGGTCCGGTACCTCTCGATTCGCCTTGAAGAACATGTGCTCGAACAAGTGAGACAGGCCGCTGTACTCGGGCGGCTCGTTCATCGCGCCGCTGTGTACCGCAATCTCGGCCGTGACCAGCGGTCTTGCGTGGCGCTCGGCAACGACGACCTCGAGACCGTTGGGGCAAACGTGCCGCGCGAGCTCCGGTGACGGCCCCGCCGCCGAATTCGCCGCCAACAAGAAAAGCGTGAGCCCAAGCACGTGGTGCCGCCATCTTCCACCATACCGCGGCCTTCGCGAATCGCGATGGACGGACTATGGCTGCGAAAGGGCGAAATGCGGAGACGAGGGAGCGGCCGTATCGTCGCAGCCTCAGCGGTCGTGGTGGTGCTCGCGGCGCTGGCCGTTGCGGCGTGGGTGTGGCGGCGGCGCGCCGGATCCGCGACGCCCGATTGGGGGCCGATTACCTCCCTCTTGCCGTCGTCGCTGGCCAACTTGCCGTCATCGCTGCAGCCGGCTCCACCCCCTTCCGCGGACGCGGGGGCGAAGGATGCGGGGGTCATCGTCCACCGCCAGGCTGCTCCTCTTTCGAGTGCGCAGCTTGGTGCCCCGCTCGTCCACGGCAAATTCGTGTCGGCGTGCGGCGCGCCCGACGACATGAAGGTGGTGGTGCACCTGGACGTGAAAAAGGGACGCGCCTCGAAGATCGCCGTCAAGACGGAGCCTGCGAGTTCGGCCGTTGCATCGTGCATCGAGCGCGCAATCCGTGACCTGCAGTGGGACGTCAGCCCGCAGGTTGGCCACGTGACGGTGACCTATTGAGTCGAGGCGGCGCCTTCACGAGGAGATCATTTCGCGAACGACGTTGCGGAGCAAGCGCTCGCTTACGCCTTGGAACTCGGAGAAATGACGCTCCGTGTCCCGCCGGATGCGCTCGATGCCGGCG
>DASPUY010000011.1:0-18532 GCA_035622655.1 Polyangiaceae bacterium | reverse complement strand
GCTCGCTCGAGGAGTCGCCCGATGAGTCCATTCTGGGGGCCCCCCACGGCTAGCGTCGACTGGTGCGAGACGAATTATCGGTTCTCACCGTACGTGTGTGAGCTCTTCAACACCGTCTCGAGCTTTGCGATGGTTCTCGGTGGGGTCGCCGGATGGGCGTGCCACCGGCGCGTGCTCGACGGCCGGCTGCGGATTGCCTTTGCCTTGCTCGCGCTCGCGGGCGTCGGCAGCGCCGCGTTTCATGCGACGCTTCGCTTTGGTCTGCAAATGCTCGACGAGCTGCCGATGGTCTACCTGGCGCTCGTGCTCGTCCTCGTGTTGGTCGACGATCATCCCTCCCGACCGATCGGCGCCTGGCTGCCGGGGGTCTCGCGGTTTACGCAGCCGGCATCACGATATTGCTGTGGGGCACACGCGGGTCCGTCGCGTTCTGGGCGTTCAAAGTGAGCTTCTCGGCGGTCGAGGCGTTCTGCGTTCTGCGCCTGCTGGTGCTTTGCGGGCGCAGCGACTCGCCCCTCGTTCGCCGTCTCGTTCTCCGGGGGTTGGGCCTGTACTTTGCCGGCATCGCCTGCTGGTTCGTGGACCTCCGGTTCTGCAGCTTCGTCGCTTGGACGCTGCCCGGTCGTGGACTGGTCAACCCGCAGCTCCACGCCGTCTGGCACATCCTTTCGACGGCAGGCCTCTACTCCGTTCTGGTCGGGCTCGGCGTCGCGCGTCTTCGAGCGCTCGGGGCATCGCCCCGGGTCGAGCGCCGGTACGGTCTCTTTCCTTGCGCGACGACGAGCCGGCAGCCGCTGCCGGGCGCGATGGGAAGCGCGACTTGACGGAGCGCCCCCGTCCCGAGATGTTCCCTTCGATGTCGTCCCCCGAATCGCTGCAGCGACGTCTGGCTGATCTCATCCGCATCGACACGCAGAACCCGAGCGGTGACGAGTGGCCTCTCGTCGCCCAGCTCGCCTCCGAGCTCTCGGCGTTGCACGCATCGCGAGTCGAGACCTTTTCCGTCGGACGGCACCACGCGGTGTTCGCGGCGTTCGGCGCTTCGCCGAGGGTCTTGCTGAATGCGCACGTGGACACCGTGCCGGCCAACTCGGGATATTCGGCGGATCCGTTCGCGCTGGTCGAGCACGAAGGCCGCCTCCATGGCCTCGGCAGCGCCGATACGAAGGGCGCGATCGCTGCGGCCCTCGAGGCGCTCGCCCATCGTGCCCGGCTCGGACCGCCGGTCTCCGAAACCGCGGTTCTCTTCTCCGGCGACGAGGAGCGCGGCAACACCATCTTGCGAGCATTCTGCGCCTCGGAGCGGTGCCGCGGCATCGAGCGAGCCATCGTCTGCGAGCCGACGGGGTGTCGGGTCGGAGTCCGGCATCGGGGTATCGGCGCGGCTCGGGCGACGGCGATATCGCCGGGCGGACATTCGTCGCGCGCCGATTCGCTCGCATCTCCGCTCGTCGTGCTTTCGCGCGCGGCGCTCGCGATCGACGCCTGGGGGCGCCGCCGAGGCACCGAGGGCCCGGCCGGATTCGAGGGGCTTTGCATGAACGTGGCGTCCATGACGGGAGGCGTCGCATTCAACGTCATACCGACGCGGGTGGCCCTGACGGTTTCGTTTCGGCCGTGGCCGGGTGCCGACCTGGCGGCCCTTCACCGCGAGCTCGAAGCGGTCGCGCGTGCAGCGGTCGCCCCCGATGACGTCGAGTGGGAAGTGTTGCTCGCGAGCCCGCCGTTCGCGACGCGCCGTGTCGAGGCATTTGCGCCGGAGCTCGGAGACGCCGTCCGCGCGCCGATCGACCTGCAGTTCTGGACCGAAGCCGCCTTGCTGTCGGAGGCGGGGATCGACGCCGTCGTGTTTGGCCCCGGACGGATCGAACAGGCGCACGCCGCGGACGAATTCGTCGAACCCGCGCAGCTCGTCACGGCCTGCGATGCCTTCGTTCGGGGGCTGCCGTGATGGAGCCCGAGATCATCCAGCGTTTTCTCGAGAGCGTCGGGCAGAAGGCGGACGTCGACCTGTACCTGCGGCTCTTCCGTGCGCAGGAAAAGGAAAGCTTCGCGATCATCGCCGCGGATGCGCAGATCGTACGGACGGCGCTAGATCCCTTCCATTTCGATCTGCGAATCCTGGCAGGGCTCGGTCTTTGTCCCGTCGTGCTGCTGGGGCTCTTCGACGCGAAGGACGCGGATCGTCAGGCGACACGGGTGTACGACTGGCTCGTCGAGGATCACGTACCGGCGAAGATTCTTTCCTCGTCCCGTGGCGCCGAGGGGGCGACGGCCGCCGCCGTCCGGGAGCTCGTTCACGGCGGGACGATTCCTCTGGTGTCGCTCGAGGCCGCGCGCGACGGGACGACCGACGGGCGCTTCGACATTCTGTCGGCGCTCGCCTCGCGGCTCGGTACCCGCAAGGTCGTCTTCCTGTCTCCTACGCGGGGGCTCGAGCGCGAGGGAGCCCCCCACATCTCGGACGTCAACATCACGACCCAGTACGAACGACTCCTCGGCGCCAAGGGGGCGCTCGCGCCCCGGCACCACACGCTCCTTCGGCAGGCGAAAGGACTGCTCGACGAAGTGCCCCACAGGATGAACATTGCGGTGGTCAGCCCGCTCGCGCTCCTTCGAGAGCTTTTCACTGTGAGCGGCGCGGGAACTCTGATCCGCAAGGGATCGCGCGTCGAGAGCCACTCGACGTTCGACGCCGTCGACGTGCCACGCCTGCGCGCGCTCATCGAATCGGCCTTCGGGCGGATGCTTCGGCCCGAGGCGCTCGAGCGCGGAGTGGAACGCATCTATATCGAGGAAAACTATCGCGGCGCGGTGCTTCTGGCCCCCTCGCCCGCCGGACCTTACCTCTCGAAGTTCGCGGTCGAGCGCGCGGCACAGGGCGATGGGATCGGCGGCGACATCTGGACAGTGATGGTGCGGGAGTATCCGAGCTTCTTCTGGCGTGCGCGGCCCGAAAACCCGATCGTGCCGTGGTACGCGCGCCAGTGCGACGGCCTCGCGCGCTATCCGAGTTGGCACGTCTTCTGGTGCAACCTGTCCCCCGCCGCCATCCCCGCCGCGATCGAGTATGCCCTCGCGCAGCCCGCCGACTTCGAGGTCGAGCCGACTCAATCTCCAGGCGCTCCGACGGCGTGACGCCTCCGCTGGAGCGGCGCTGCGAGGGATGGCAGCGAGGGAGCGGTGGGCAACGGCGCTTTAGTCTAGGGACCGGCGAAGCTCCCGTGGTAGCCGACGTCCTCGCAGCCGAGCGCCGCGCGCGTGCGCTGCAGAGGCGCGCTGCAATCCAGCATGACGGCGACCTCCTCGGTCCTCGCGCCGGTTTCACCTCCGAACGCGCGCTCGTACGCCCCCGGATGGGGCCCGTGCGGGATCCCCGCGGGATGGTGCGACAAGCTGCCTTCCCCGATCCCCCGGCGCGAGCCGAAGGCCCCGTTCGCGTAGAAGAGCACTTCGTCGACGTCGACCGAGGCGTGGGGGTAGGGGCAAGGATTGGCCCGCGGGTGGAAGTCGAGCAGACGAGGAACGAAGCTGCAGATGAGCGCTCCGTTGGCCTCGAACGTGGCGTGCACCGGCGGCGGCAGGTGCACGAGGCCCACGCGAGGCTGAAACGAGAGGATGGGCAGCGCAAAGGGATAGGCGGAGCCGTCCCACCCGACGACGTCGAGGGGCGAGTGGGAGCTGCGGAACGCGAAAAAGGCGTCGTTGCGTTTCACCGTGATCGCACGCACCCCTTCGTCCAGCGGGCCGACGAACTCGGGGCGCCGAAAGTCCCTGTGAGAATAGGGCGCGTCCATCTTGAGCTGGCCGACCGAGTTTCGGTAATGGCGCGGCAGGTCGAGCCCCCGCTTGCACTCGATGGAGAGCCACGCCTGATCGACCCCTGCGTCGGGAACGAAGCGGTGCAGCGTTCCCTTCGGCACGCAGACGTAGTCGCCCTGGCCGAAACGAAGATCGCCGAATACCGACCGGAGCACTCCTGCGCCCCGTTGCACGAAATAGAGATCGTCGGCATCACCATTCACGAAGTATCCCGAGTCCGGTCGACGCGGACGGACAAAGCCCAGGACGACGGCCTCGCTGTAGAGAAGAGGCGTTCGCGCGAGCAAGGGCGTCGCGTCGTCGTCGGACGGACTGGGCACGTCGAAGCATCGGTAGTGCCGGCGCAGCAGATGCGTCGTGGGCACGGCGGCCGGAGCCGGAAAGCCGTGACCCCCGTCGACCGGCGCGGCCTCGTGGGGCCGGTAGCGATGATAGAGGAGCGAAAAGGGGCCCTCGAAGCCGGCGCGCGTGATGCACTCCTCGTACGCGGCCACACCCGGCTCGATCTCGAAGACGATGTGCGGCTTGGCCGGCAGCCGCCCTGCGCACCATCGATCGAGCATCAGCGCGCATCCTCGCGCGTCTTTTCGCGCCCGCCCGACTGTTCGCGTTCGCCCGACTGTTCGCGCCCGCCCGACTGTTCGCGTTCGCCCGACTGTTCGCGTTCGCCCCCGCGCTCAGCCCCACTGCTCTGGTCGCGTTCGATGCTCTCGAAGAGGGCCCGGAAGTTCCCGGCGCCGAAGCCGCGATCGCCGCGTCGCTCGATGATCTCGTAGAAGAACGGTCCTGCTTCGGGGCTTCCGTAGAGACCGGCGGAGTCCCTGAGAAAGATCTGCAGCAGGTAGCGGCCGGGGCCGTCGCCGTCGACCAAGATCTCCAGGGAGCGCAGGTCCGACTCGGCCTCTGCGATGGAGTCGACGCCGAGCCTGCGCAGGCGGGCCGGAAGGGCGTCGTAGTAGGCGGGGGGGGTGGGCATGAACTCCACGCCTCGGGAGCGCAGCCCCCGGACGGCCGAGACGATGTCGGAGGTCGCGAGGGCAACGTGCTGCACGCCATCGCCGCGGTGCGCCTCGTGGAACAGGTTGATCTGCGACGCCTTGAAGTTCGGACGGACGGGTTCGTTGTTCGCGAATTTCACCCCGCTCGACGGATGCCACATGACGACCGAGCGAAGCCCGGACCCTGCGTCGCGAGGGCGTTCGGACACGTCGTCGGTGTGAAACTCGACGCCCCAGAAGCGCTCGAAGCCGAGTACGTGCTCAAGCCAGAGGAGCGCGGGCGCCATCGTCTCGAAGTTGCTCGTGACATGATCGAACTCCGTGAAGCCGAACACGTTGCCACCCGCGCTCGGCCTCGGATGCGGCTCGAAGCCGGGATAGAGCGTGAAATTCCCCTCGCGCTGGACGAAGCGGAAGGTCGTGTCGCCGAACGGCGTGACGATGACGAACGTCTTCAACCGCCCGCCGGGGTCCTCGAACGTCTGCACGTCTTGGACGGGCGTGGCGCCGAGCCGCTCGAGAACGGAAAAGGCGTGATCGGCGTCGTTCACGCGAAGGACGATGCTGCCGACGCCGTCGGGGTGCTTCTCGAGGTAGCGATGTGCGCGGCCGCCCGTGCCCGCTGGGGTCGAGCAGACGACGCGACAGCGCCCTGCCTCGAAGACGAGAGCGCGCTGACGACCCTCGCGCTCGAGCTGGTCGCCGCTCTTGCCGACCTCTACGAAGTCGAGCTTTTCCGTGTAGAAGCGGCGGCTTCGGTCGAGGTCGTGAACGTAGTAGTGAATCGCTTCGATCCCGAGGATGCCGATGTCGAAGCCGACGGCGCTGCCCATCGTCTCTTCAATCTAAGACTCACGCGCGGCGAGTCATCCCTCGCGCCCCGCAATCGCCGGCGCCCCCTGCTCACTCGTGACGCGCTGCTCGATGGCGCCGCACACGCTCCGCCCGTTCGAATCGAACGCCTCGATGCGGATGACGTCGCCGGGCTTCATGTACGGTGTGCGCGGTGCACCGAACGAAAGGGTCTCCCGGGTGCGCCGCTCGGCGAGGCAGGCAACGCCATGCGTCGCATCTTCGTTGGAGACGGTGCCGCTGCCGATGATCGTTCCCGCCGCGAGCGCCCGCGTCCTGGTTGCATGTGCGACGAGATCGCAAAAAGAAAAATGCATCTCTTCCCCCGTCAGCAGGTCTCCCACGCGCGATCCGTTGTAGGTGCACGCGAGGCGCAGGAAAGCTCGACCGTCGCGAAACGCTCCGCCGAGCTCGTCGAGCGTGATTGCAAAAGGCGAGAACGCCGTCGACGGCTTCGACACGAAGAATCCGAAACCTTTCTTGAGCTCCGCGGGAACCATTTCACGGTAGGTCACGTCGTTCGCGATCATCACGAGTCGGAAGTATTCCGAGGCCCGGCGGGCGGGCGTTGCGCGCGGGACATCGCTCACCACGACTGCGATCTCGCCCTCGAAGTCGAGGCCGGCGTCCGCCACCCAGGCCAGCGGATCAGCAGGTCCGAGGAGCACGCCGGAGCCCCCTTGGTACACGAGCGGATTGCTCTCGAGGTCGTCCGGTGGCGCCGCGCCGCGTGCGCGGCGAACGAGTCGGACGTGGTTCAGGTATGCGGACCCGTCAATCCACTCGTAGGCGCGCGGTAGGGGAGCCGTGAGCTTGACGCCAGCGAGCGACTCGCCCCGTATCGAGCCGCGGTCGAGCTGATCCGCGCGATCGCGAAGGGCCGGCTCTACGCGGCTCCAGTCGTCGAGCGCGCGCTGCAAGCTCGAGGCGATGCCTTCCGCGTGTGTGAACGAGCGACCGCTGGCGTCGATGATCGCGAGCGAGCCGTCGCGCGTGCCGTCGTCGAGCGAGGCGAGCCTCATCCAGGCATCCAGTTTAATGCGTGGTCTGGGGACGCGCGACCACTTCGCGCGCGCTAGACTGATGCATGGCCAGCAGCGCGCCCCATGTGCCCGCGCACCTGCGCGCATTGGTCGTCGAGCAAGCCTACGAGCAGTACACGTCGATCGACCATGCCGTGTGGAGGTTCGTGCTCCTCCAGATGCGCTCTCGCCTCGCGCAAACGGCGCACCGAGCCTATCGCGACGGCCTCGACGCGACGGGCATTTCGGTCGATCGCATTCCTAGCATCGCCCAGATGAACGAGTGTCTCGGGCGCTTCGGCTGGGCGGCCGTGTGTGTCGACGGATTCATCCCCCCGCGCGCCTTTCAGGAATTCCAAGCGTCGGCCATCCTGCCGATCGCCGCCGACATCCGCACGCGCGATCACCTCGTATACACGCCGGCGCCGGACATCATCCACGAGGCGGCGGGGCACGCGCCGATCCTTCCCGATCCCGTGTTCTCGGCGTATCTGCAGCGCATCGGCGACCTCGGGCGCCAGGCGTTCACGCTTCCCGAAGAGGGTGCGGTGTTTCGCGCCATTCACGACCTCAGCGAAATCAAGGAGCGGCCGGGCGCGTCGGAAGACGACGTCGTGCGCGCCGAGGCGGCACTCGCGGCCGCAATTGCGGGAGCGACCGAAGCGAGCGAGGCGACCCGGCTTTCCCGCCTCTACTGGTGGACCGCGGAGTACGGCCTCGTCGGCAGGGTCGACGACTACAAGATTTACGGCGCAGGCTTGCTCTCGTCACTTGGCGAAAGCGAGTCGTGTCATGACGCGGCAGTCGAGAAGATCGCGCTCGACGAGCGCTGCATGGACGTGGCGTACGACATCACCCGCCCGCAGCCTCGCCTCTACGTCACGCCGAGCTTCGAGGTGCTGCACGAGGTTCTCGATCGCGCCAAAAGGTCCCTGGGGGTCTTCCTCGGGGGGCCCGCGGCGGTCGATCGCGCGATTCGCAGCCGGGAAACGGCGAGCGTCCGTTTTTCTTCGGGCGCGTGGGTGATGGGCGTCGTCGCCGGGGCGGCGCCCGGCCCGGATTGCACCTGGGTCGACTTGACCGGCCGCGTCGGCTTCGCGTGGGACGGGCCTCCGCTGCAAGGAGCATCGCCCGACGTCCTCTCCGATCTGTGTGTTCTTTGTGGTCCGCTCGAGGGCGGCTGTGAGCTCGATCGGGTCACCGACGGCGAGATCGCGCACTGGGCCGATGCAGGGCGAACGACCCATCGGGTTCGTTTTGCATCGGGGGCAACCGTCGAGGGTCGTCTCGCGCGCGTCGTTCGCCGCACCGACGGCCGTGTCGCTTATATCGACTGGGACGATGCACGCATCGCTCGGCCCGGATGCGTGCCGACGGCGCTGCAGCGCTACCGGATGATCGCGGCGGGCGACCTGGTGACCGCGCGTGCAGGAGCGGTCGATCCCGGGTACCATTCCGAAACCGTGTACTCCGCGGTCCGCGTCCCCACCGCGCTAACCGCCGACCCCGAATCCGCGCGCGTCCTCTCGCTTTACGAGAGCGCCGAGCGTGCGCACCGCTCCGGGCAGGCAACCGTCGCTGCGACGTTTCCACTCATCCATGCGGCGCTGGAGCGCGATTACCCCCGCGAATGGCTCCTCCGGTGGAACCTGCTCGAAAGCTTGATCAAGGTCGGAGCGGCCGGCGAGCTTGCCGATTCGCTGCGGGCAGAGCTCGAACGCCTCGAGATCATTTACGATCGACGCCAGCCCATCGCGTCGGGCCTGCAGTATCTGGAGCGCATCCCCCGCATCGCGGCATGACTGCTCGCGGCGGGTCCGGCGCCCGCGCGGTGCGCCCCGTGGCGCCCGCCCGGGCTGCGCTCGCCTGTCCTCACGCGCTCTCGGCATCCGGCTGGGAGCTTGCGTGAGCCGCGATGAAAGGAGGAAGGATGGCACACGCGGCTTCGACGGTGCGCAGCGTCGGGTAGGGCTCGGTGTCGACGCCAAAGCGCCGGGCGGCGTAGAGTTGTGGGACGATGCACGCGTCGGCGTGAGTGACGGCATTGCCGACGGCATAGGTGCCGGCCGTTTCGCGAACGAGGGTCTCCACGGCTTCGAGGCCGCGGGTGATCCAGTGGCGAGTCCAGGCTGCACCATCGGCGCCGAGCTCACGCTCCACCCAGAGCCGGACGGCCGTGTTTTGGAGCGGCTGGATGCCCGCGACGATGAGAAGCGCGATCTGGCGCGTTCGCGCTCGGAGAAACGCGTCCGAGGGCAAGAGGGCAGGGAACGGGTGAAGCTCCTCGAGCAGCTCGAGGATGGCCATCGACTCGGCGATCTGGCGCTCGCGTCCGTCGACCGACAGCTCGAGAACGGGCACGTAGCCCATCGGGTTTTTCGCACGGAACTCAGGACGGTGCTGCTCGCCGCCGCCGCGCTGGAGATGGACGGGGACGTACTCGTACTCGATTCCCTTGTACGCGAGTGCGATGCGCACTCTCCACGTCGCCGAGCTGCGCCAGAATCCGTAGAGCTTCATGCCCCGAAAAGTAGCTCGATTTGCACCGCTCCTCTCGAACTGTCCAGCCGCTCCGGTCGGTAGCCTGCGGCCGTCATTGCAAGGTGGGGACGGTCCAGTCGATCCAGGTGCTCCGATCGAACGAATACGGCCCATCGGTCTTCGCGACGTTCGTATCGCCGCGACCCGCCAAGGTCAGGAACTTTTCGACGAAGGCGGTCACCTCCGGCTGCTGCGAGCCGTTCCACGCACAGTGCGTATGGTCTCCGGTCTGCGAGACCCCCATGCGGTCGGGAACACCGAGCGCCTCCCAGACCAGATGCGCCGCCATCGAGCCCGTAAACGTGCTGACATTGCCCAGCCACTCCTGCGACGTGTTCTCGATGACGAGCAGCGCGCGCGGAGCGATCAGCGCCTCGACCGCGTGGTGGTCATAGGGGAGCTTGGTTGCTGCGCGGCCGAACCGGCTGAAGGAGGTTCGAAACCACGTGTTTTCGCCCGTGATCTCGGAAAGTGTCTGAACGTGTCCACCCGCCGCGAGCTGGGCGTCCGAGACGCGCCAGCTGGCCGTGCCCCCGGATCCCGATTCCTGAGGGATCGTCAGCGCGATCCGGTCGTCGAATGCGCCCGCGATCAGCGCGCCTTTTCCGTTTCGAGAACAGCCGGTGACGCCGAGCCGCGTGGTATCGATGGCGGCGGCCGGGGTTTGCTCGAGGGCGTCGATGAGACGGCTCACGCCCCATGCCCAGGCGATCATCGAGCCCGCGGGGTGATCGGCGCCGTACAGATCGTAGAATCGCCCGTGGCCTCGGGAAGTGGCGTCGTGTTGCTCGGCAAGAACATCGTTCGGAAGGATGATGGTCGCGACGCCCAGGCTGCGCAGCTGGTCCGGGCCGATGGTAATGCGTCCCAGGCCAATCATGGCGGGATAGGGAGGCGAGCCGACGCTCGGGAGGGTGATGGACGCGGCGAAGGAAATGGCCTTCCCGGCGTCGGACACGGTGACGGTGATTTCGTTCCCGCGGATGGCTCCTTTCACGGACGCAGGCCGGCCCGGCTTTGGACCGAGCTCGTATTCCTGGACCTGGGCGCGGATCTCCGCGCGCCGGCACGTCCACTCGCGCTTGGTCGTGATGCGCGTCCCCCGCGCAGCGCGGAAAGGGTCAGGAAGCTTGGGGTTCGTGGGAAGCTGCTCGAAGGCGACCGGGGCTTCGACGGCACATTCGCGTTCCGAGGATTCGACGCGGGGGCCCCCCTTCGCGAGGTGAGAATCAGGGCCGGCGTGCGAATCAGCCGCGACCCGTGAATCCGGCGCCGCCCGCGACTCGGGCGGTGGAGTCGACGGGCTCGCCGGCGCACCCGGAGAAACGCAGGAAATCGACCCTACGACGGGCATCATTCCGGCGAGCCAGCGAGGCCCGCGCGCTCGTGGGGGTCCGTTCGATGGACCGCGGTTCCGGTCGTCGCTCGGTCGCACTCCTTCATCGTAATACACGAGCCGGAGCCGATGAGGCGACACGCAGCGCCGCTCGCGTGCTGGACGGCGCACGCCGATGAGGCGACACGCAGCGCCGCTCGCGCGCTGGACGGCGCACGCCGATGGGGCGACACGCAGCGCCCCGCGCTCGCTGCACGGCGCACGCAGCGCTCGACAGGCGCCGGATTTGTCGTGAATCTCTCGCTTCGGATGTCCCACGCGTATCCCAAGCAGCTTGTCGGTGCCGCGAGCGCCCGCTGGATGGAGCTCGAGAAGGTCTCCGACCCGGGCGAGTGCGCTTTGCGAAGGGGAGCCCTTCCCCCGCCGGCCGCGTTCGAGCGACTTCTGTCGGTCGCATACCAGGCATCGCTCCTTCAGGAGGAGGATCGTCCCGTTCATTTTCGTCTCTTCGTCGGCAACGGGGAGGGCTTGCCGGCCGAGGCAGGCCCGCCCGACGGCTTGCAGGTGCTGCGTTTCGCCGAGCCGCGGTCGTACAACGAGCACGAGATTCGAAGGCTCGCTCCGGCGGCGAAGTACCACCGCGCGCTTATCGGCGTCCAGCTGACGGGGGGCGACGACTTTCAGATCTGGGGCATCCTGCAATCGGGTCCGCGCTGGATGCAGAGCGCGCGCGGCGGCCGGGGATTGCCCTCTCCCGTTCCGAAAGATGTCGTGGTCGTACGCGTCGCCGGCCCCGGGCTCGTCGCCGTGAGCGTCGGCGATGTCACGATTGCCGAGCTGCGGGGCGGTCGGCTGCAAGGCGGCCCCATCGACACCTTCGAGGCGGAGTGGTTGGCCGCTCGCTTTGCCCACGTTCGCGCGGAGCTCGCCGCCGAGCACGAGCGCGCCATGGCGGGGAGAGGCGTGCCGCTCGACCCCGGAGTTGCGCGCAAGACGTCGCAGCAGATGTTCAAGCGGGTCATCTCCATCCTGCGCGAGGCGCACCACGGCGGCACGCTGCTGCTCGTCCCTCAGGAGCGGGCCGAATCGCTCCTCGGCGAGGGGGGGAGCCTGCGCCTGAAGTACGCGTTCGCGGACGGGGAGCCGCGACGCCGCCATCGCGCGCTCGTCCGAGCCGTCATGCGAGAGCTCGCTCTCGCGGCGTCCGAGGCCGATCCGCGACCGGAACGCGCCGGCTGGAGCCTTTATGCCGGATCGTCGCGGCCTTCGATCGTGCTTCTCGACGAGGCCATTCTCGAGATCTCCCAGCTGTTCGGTGCGCTCGCCGACGTCGATGGCGCGGTCGTGCTCACCGACCGGTTCGAGCTACTGGGATTCGGAGGAGAAATCACGGGACACCTTCCCGAGATCGTCAGCGTCCGTCGCGCCCTCGACCTCGAAGCTGCGTTCTACGACGAGGTTTCGATCGACAGCGTGGGCACCCGGCATCGATCGGCCTATCGCTTTTGCACCAAAGAGCGCGACGCGCTGGCCATAGTCGTCTCCCAGGATGGGGCGGTGCAGTTCGTCGCGTGGCATCAGGGCGCGCCCACCTTCTGGGAGCACATGCCCGCAACGATATTTTGAACCGCATCGTACGCGTGGGGCCCCGAGTGCCGAGGCGAGTTCAGATGGCGCGGCGTTCTTTGCGAATCGCTCGGGATGGTGCCCGTGGGGTCGCCGTGATTGAATCCGGCCACGGTGGCCAGAGCCATCTTCGCAGTCTGGGTCATTGCAGCGGTGGTCGGTTGCAGCTCGAGCCCTTCGAGCACGACTCCGGCCGGTAGCGGCAGCAATGCAAGCAGTTCGGGCACGGGCGGGGGCGACGGGGGTGGCACGGCGGATGGAAGCACCGGATACGGCGCGAACAGCGGCGGAGCGGTGGGCGGCGACGGCTCGTCGGTCTGCGGCCCCGTGTATGGTACGGGCGTGAGCAACGGGGGGATGATGACCTGGGACTCCAACGGGTCGAGCGAGTGTGCGTTGATCGTCGAGGCGTCGCGTACGACCGACAGCGCCATGGATTCCCTCGACGTCGACGGGGCGACTTCGTCGGGCGTCGCGGTTGACATCGTCGTGGCGAGTTACGTTGGCCCCCTCGGCGGGACCTACTCGTGCGCGACGGACGGGGGCTTCAACGAGGAGGTGATCTTCATCTACGGACTCGGGACCATTGCCGATTGCACCGTCACGATCACCCAGGCGGGCAGTGGAAACGTCGATGCTCAGGGAACGTTCTCCGCAACAGGGGTCGGCGACGCCGGCACCTTCACGATCACGAATGGCGTATTCGACGTTCCGGTCACCGTGACCGACGGTGGATGACGACCTTCACGGGGGCTGGGGTGAGAACGCGATCGTGGCCGATTGGGTCCCCTGCAGCGCCTCCGGAAATCGGATCGACAGCGCCGCATCTCGCATGCAGTCCTTGGCCGTGTCGCCGAATCGGTTGCGGTAGTGGAGGTCGACGGTCGTCGGTGTCCCCGTCTTGTCGATCGCGAATGTGATCTGAACCGAGGTACGTGCGAGGCGGGGATCGGTGGCGCGCGCCTGTGCGTAACACGCATCGAAACGAGACCGGCCCCGCTCCAGCACCTCCGAAGCCGAGGTCGGCGTCGCCGGCGCCGCCACCGCTGGGCTCGGACCGCCGGACGGTGTCGTCGCAGCCGACGATGCCGGCGTCTCGGCCGCAGCGGTCGGAGAGACCGCGGGCGGGGGGCCAGAAGCGCACGCGATCAGACAGAGCGCCGCTGCAAAAACGGACACGCCACACCGCCCAAGGCGAGAGCAGCCCACGGCAGGGACGGTACCACGGAGTTCGTGGGCGGACCTCGATCATCGGCGCTTCCGGAGCGCTCCCGGGTGAGTTTCGCTCAACGCGCGCAACACTTCCCCCAAGACGTGCGCGGCGCGCTCGAGCTTTACGCCTCCAATCCGAGCGCCCAGCCCGTCGGCCCACGTGCGCTGCGCCGCCCCGATGCCCCTCAACGCCGCACGGCCGTCGGGCGTGAGCCTCAGCAGCCTGGCACGAAGGTGATCGGGGTTGTCGGTGAATTCCGCAAGAGCGTCCTGCTCGAGGACGTCGGCGACGCGCTGGACGCTCTGGCGTGCGAGCCAGAGGCGGCGCGAAATGTGCGCGACAGCCTTCGGCGAATCCTCGATTGCCGCAAGGACCTGCCAGCGTGCGCTTGTCTGATGAGCCCGTCCGGCGAGCCGATCGTTCGCAGCGGTCAACGCACCGTGGAGACGAAAGACGATGGTGACCAGCGCGCTCAGTGCGTCGCCCGCAGGGGTGCGGCCTCGGCCGTTTCGCGCGGCCCGCGCGTCGACTCGAGTCGATCGGGGGTCGGCAGCCCGCCTTTGCCGCTCCACTTTCGCCGGGGGGGGTGTTCCGTCGGTCGGGCGCGTCCGCGGTTCGCGGCGATTCGACCTTTTCCGGCCACCGGCCTGCAATCGAGATCGACGCGCAGAAGGGCTGCGACCGGTCCGAGCCATATTGACAGTATGCTGTCGTATCAACCTGTTCGAAGTCATGACAACATGCTGTCATACTTCTACCCTCGGGCGCGAGCCTCCTGTAGGGGGGCGAACCGTTCTCGAAACGCGTCGCCCATGGCACGCGGGGCCGACGATGCGGGCAGGTCCGCCCGGCCGATCTCGCCGGAGCGCGTCTCAAAAAAGCCATCGCGTCGCGTCTGCGAGATAGAGTCGAGCGCGTGACGAACCGACCGACGGCAGATGCCGAAGAGCTCCAGCGCTTCGGCTACGCGCAGGAGCTCGTGCGGCGGCTCGGCGGATTCTCCAGCTTTGCGATCGGCTTTTCCGTCATCAGCGTTCTGACGGGCATCGCCTCGACGTTCGGCGACGCGCTCGCCGCCGGAGGTCCCGCCGGACTTGGCCTTGGCTGGCCGCTCGTCTCCTTCGGCACGTTGCTCGTGGGCCTCGCCATGGCGGAGCTCGCGAGCGCGTTTCCCACGGCCGGCGCCCTTTACCACTGGGCGGCATTGCTCGGGGGGCCCGCGTGGGGTTGGTCGACGGCGATGCTCAACCTCGCCGGCCAGCTCGCGATCGTCGCTGCGATTGACCTTGCCTGCGCTCAAGCTCTGGCCCACGTCTGCGGTGGGAGCGACCGGCAGGCTTATGCGCTGTTCCTGCTCGTGCTCGTCGTCCACGGTGGACTCAATGCAACCTCTGTGAGGCTCGTCGCGTGGCTCAACGACGCCTCCGCGAGCGTCCACGTGGTCGGCGTAGGCGTGCTGGCCGCGTGGCTCTTCGCCAAGGGCGTCGTGCATCCGCCGGCGTATCTGGCCCACGTGACCGCGACCTCGACGCCGGACGGCAACTACGCCTTGGGATTCGTGCAGTCGCTGGTGCTGGGGGTGTGGACGTTCACCGGATTCGATGCGGCCGCTCACGTGAGCGAAGAGACTCACGACCCCGGGCGTCGCGCGCCGCTCGGGATCCTCACCGCGATCGGGGGCAGCGCGATTGCGGGCTTCGCGCTCGTCGCGGCGCTGACGCTCTCCATACGTGATCCGAAGGTAACGGCGGCCGCCCCCGACGCGGCCCTCGAGGTGCTTCGCACCGCCCTCGGACCACAGGCAGGACGTGCGGCGATGGCGCTGGTCGTTCTGGCCATGTGGTTCGCGGGACTGTCGAGCGTGACCAGCGCATCGCGAATGCTCTTTGCCTTCGCGCGCGACGGCGGCGTTCCGCTCGCGCCGTGGCTGCGCAAGGTCAGCGGCAGAACGCGAACGCCGCTCAACGCCACCGTGGCCTGCGTCGTTCTGGCCCTGGTCCTGGTTTTCGCGACGGCGCCGCTCAGTGAAGCCGTGTTCCTCGTGGTCGCGGCGCTCGCGACCATCGCACTGTACGCGTCGTATGCGCTCCCCATCGTTCTGGGCGCGACCGCCCGCACGCGAGGTCGCTGGACCCGGCGCGGCCCCTTCAACCTCGGTCCCGCAGGCGTCCCCCTCGCCTGGGCTGCGGTCGCGTGGACGGTGATGGTCGCGCTCGTCTGCACGCTCGCGAACCGCCAGGCGACGGAAGTCTTCGCCGGACTCCTTGCCGTCCTCGCGGCCCTCTGGACCTTGCATGTACGTGGACGCTTCAGCGGGCCGAAAGTGGACCTTGCCCACTTCGAGCGTGCACCGGACCACGACCCCGTCGGATCCCTGCGCCTCGAACCGGGATCCCGCCCGCCATGAGCGCCGGGAGGGGATGACGGGCGCTCCGCCGCCCCCCTTCCGGTGGACGAGGGTGTGGCGATCTCCCACGACCGGGCGCACCTGCAGTCTGATCCGAGACCCCGAAGGAGGGCTCCGTTTGGCACAGAACGGCACTCGATTCTTGGACGCGCCGCAGCTCTGTCTGTGCCGGAATTTTCGGAAACGCCCCCTTCCGATGCACGAAAACACGGTCAATCGGCGCGCAATGCGAGTTGGCAAGACCCCTGCAATTGCAGTCGGGCGAGCTCGAGCCCGGTCGCGCGCGAGCTGCCCCGCCTACCCCCTGCTCGCGGCCAAGGATGCTGCACATGATCTCCCGTCATTGGCTTCGAGGTTCGGTCGCTCTGCTCGCTCTCGCCACCACCATGGTCACTCCCGTCGTTGCAAACGCGGACACCGCCTGCACGACGGACAGCGACTGCGGGAAGGGCTTCATCTGCCAGATGACGGGCATCTCAGGATGCCCCCTCATCGCCGCATGCACGCCGGGGGACGCGGGGACCGACTGTGTGCAGCCTGCTTGCCAGCCCCAGGTCGTCAACGCGTGCGAACCGGGGCCCTGTACCACCGATTCCGACTGCGGCGACGGCATGGTCTGCCATCCCGATTCGGTCGAGGCGTGCGGAGCTCCGGCCTGCGCACCGGGACAAGCGTGCGCACAGTCGAACATCACGTGCACGACGACGACGATGAGCACTTGCGTTCCCAAATACGACTTGCCCTGTCAGGTCGACTCCGATTGTGGGCCTGGGTTCAACTGCACTCCCGACACGGTCACGGTTTGCTCCGGAAGCTCAGGCACGGGTGGCGTCGCGAGCGGCGGCAGCTCGGGCGGCAGCGGTTCCAGCAGCACCGGCTCGAGCTCGGCCGGCAGCGCCACGATGGGGAGCGCGCCGGGAGTTCCGGTAACGTCGCCGCCTCCCTCCGCGGTCGACGCCGGCATCGTATCGCCGCCCGTCTGCACAACGACGACCCTCTCGACTTCGAGCTGTGTGGCGCAGACGATCGCGTGCTCGACCAGCGCGACGTGCCCCTCCGGCTGGACGTGCACGCCCCAGGCTACGGCTGTGCCGCTGATCGCATGCGCCGAACCGGTAAGCGGCAGCGGCACGGTCCCAGTGGCCTGCGACGCGGGCACGCCGACTCCTCCGCCGTCTCTATGCGTGCCGCCCTATTACACAGTCGCGAGCAGTGGCTCAGGTGTCGCGAGCACGCTCGGGTCGGGGGTTACCACGGTGGGAGGCGCCAGCACCCCGTCGGTCGCGCCAGCATCCACGGGCGCCGACGGCACGGCTTCCTCGACGCCGGATGATACGGCCGGAGGCTGCCAGATGACGCCCCGTGCGAGCGGCCCGAGCGGATGGGCCCTCTTCGGTCTGGTCGGTCTCGCCGGCCTGACCCTTCGCCGTCGCCGTGTCGCCCTTGCCCGCCGCGCCCCACGCTGAGCCACTCTGCGACGCCGGACTCGATGCGCAGGCTTCCGACTAATTTATAATTTGAGCGCAGAGGCTGCTGGGGAGTTAAGCAAATCCCCAAGCGTCGGTCCGGCGCAAAATCAGGTCAAGAGCTATTTGTGACGGACCTGCCAACAGCGCACTCCAAAAAAAATCGCCAAAAATGACCTAATGCGGCACCTGCCGTATCCCGTAATGACCTCAACCGTGGGCCTCGTTCTCGTTGGTGCTCGCGTGAGAGGGGTATGTTCATGCAAGAGATGCAGGAGCGGATGCTCGTTCGCTGTGCGAGCCTCTATGTCTTTCTCACCTTGGCGCCTTTGCTTGTCGCGAATACGCTCGGATGCGGCTCCGCGTCGTCCCCGGGAACACTGACGACTTCGAACTTTTCGACGGGGTCCGATGCTGCTGCGGATAGTGGCGGCAACTGCAGCGCAGAGGAGACGTCGTGCTCTGGGCAATGCACCGATACGTCGAGTGACCCGAGCAACTGTGGAGCGTGCGGGGCGATGTGTGAGTCGGGCCTCGTTTGCTCGAAGGGCACGTGCTCAGTGAGCTGTGGATCGGGCACGCTCCAGTGCGGGATCTCCTGCGCAGACACCACCAGCGACCCGTCCAACTGCGGCGCTTGTGGTGTCAAGTGTCCGAGTGGAGAAGTCTGCTCCCTGGGAGCATGTGCCGTTGTGTGTGCCGGAGGTACGAACCTGTGTGGAAGCTCCTGCGTCGAGACCAGTGTAGATCCGTCGAATTGCGGCGGATGTGGCATGCAGTGTCCCTCCGGCCAGCTCTGTTCGAATGGACGGTGCGCAACGACATGCAGTGAGGGGTTTGCCACGTGCGGCGGTTCAGCCGCATCGGACGCATCGAGCGGACAACCCTATTGCGCCGACGAGCAAACGGACAGTGCGAACTGCGGCGCGTGCGGGAATGCCTGTCCGGCTGGACATGCATGCTGGGGTGGAGTCTGTGCTCTGACCTGCGAGTCGGGACTGACGGAGTGCGGAGGGGAAGGCGCTCCACTGACCTGCGTCAACGAGCAATCGGACAACTTGAACTGCGGGGCATGCGGCAACGCGTGTCCGGCGGGCCAGGTGTGTTCGGTGGGTTCGTGCTCGGTCAGCTGTCAGCCTGGACTGACGGAGTGCGGAGGGGAAGGCGCTCCGCTGACCTGCGTCAACGAGCAATCGGACAACTTGAACTGCGGGGCATGCGGCAACGCGTGTCCGGCGGGCCAGGTGTG
>DASPUY010000010.1:0-5877 GCA_035622655.1 Polyangiaceae bacterium | reverse complement strand
CGTCGAGGCCGCCGTCGCACTCGGTCAGAGCCCCGCGACCGTGCTCGCCCGGCACATCGTTCCAAACCTGCTGAGCGTGGCGGCCGTACAGCTCGGCTCCAGCGCAGCAGCGATGGTGGTGAGCGAGGCCGCTCTCGCATTCTTGGGCTTCGGTCCTCGCGACGGAGTGTCGCTGGGCGGAATCCTCGATCAGGGTGTGGCGTCGATGTTTCTGGCGCCGCACGTTCTCGTCGTCGGCGCAGCATCGGTATTCGCAACGAGCGCCGCCCTGCTGGCCGCGGGGCGGTGGTTCGAGAGGGAATTGCCCGAGGGTGCTAGAGGTCTTTGAGGGGTCCGGCCCGCTCGGCGCGCCGCGTCCTTCGCCGAGATGTTCTCACCTACGCCTTTGCCGCGAAGCCTCGAGGCGAGCTTTCGGGACCTGACGTCCGAACGGGCGCCGACCCGGCTTTCCGCCATCCGTGACGTCGTCCGCCACGCGCTGCGCAGCGATCCGGCGCGCGCGCGCGCGATCCCGATTTTCGAGCGCATGCTGCAACACGACGATTCTGCCCTCGTTCGCGCGCAGGCCGCCGTGGGTCTGGCCGACGTGCGCGCGGGAGTATCGACGCTGCTGGTCGCCGTCGAGGACGAAGATGCGCGCGTTCGCCAGATGGCCCTGTCGGCCCTCGGCGAGATCGGCGATCGCCGGGCCACCGGACGGCTCGAGCGGGCCCTTCGCGACGAGCGTCCCGAGGTGCGGTATCAGGCCGTCATCGCATTCTCACGGGTCGCAAGCGACGATCCGGAGGCAGTGGCGCTCGCCCTGGCTCGCGCTCTCGAGGATCCCGACGATTCAATCCGCTATATCGCGATGCGCTTGGTGGAGGAGCGTGCGACGGATGGTCGCCCGCTCCCTCATGCCCGCCTCATGTCGCGTGTGCAGCAGCTGGTCGACGGGCCTGACGAATCCGTGGCCATCGTCGCAGCGCTGGTTCTCGCTCGGCTCGGACATCCGGCGGGACGCGAAGTCGTCGTGGCGGTGGTCGAGGGGCGGCGAAGCACGCCCGAAGAGGAGGACGACTCGGCTTGCGTCGACCTCGTGGGCGAGCTCCAGATTCGGGAAGTCATTGCGGCGCTCGAGCGCCGCGTATGGGGAAGGCCACGACCGCTGCGTGCCGTTCTCGCCTGGGGTGGGGGCCACTGCGCGAGCTCCGCGTGGCACGCGCGAATTGCCCTCGCGCGCATGGGCCACGTCCGAGCACGGTCCGAAATCCTGACCGACCTCGCCTCGCGGCGTCGCGAGACGCGCGACGCGGCGGTGGTCGCGGCGGGCCGGGCACGAATGGTCGAGGCACGGCCGAAGCTCGAAAAATTGGGAGGTACCGTCGATGCAACGCTCCTTCGCGAAGCCCTCGTCGACCTCGGCGCCGAGTGACGCCGTCGGCGTTCCCCGCGTCCGCCTGCTGACCGAACGCATCAGCTCGGCAGTGGCGCTGCTCGCCGTTGCGGTCTGGATGGGCGGGCTCCTGGCGCTCGGGGCTCTCGCTGCGCCCGTTGTCTTCGCCGTGGTTCCGCTGCCAACGAGCGCCGACGCGATGACGATCGTGTTTCGCAGATTCGACGCCGTCGCCATGGTCTGCGCGGCGCTCGTTCTCGTGATGGAGGCTGCGAGAGCCGCGAACGGCGCACGACCTCGCTTCGATCGGGCGCGCTCGGTCTTCTCTTTGCTGGCGGCCATACTTGCCGTTTTCCAGGGAATTTTCGTGTCGCCGCGCATCGCGCATTTGCACGCCCTGGGCGTTCGTCCTGGCCCAGTAAGCTCGAGCGGGTCGGCCGCGATGGGCGCGAGCCTGTCCCGTTTGCACGAGGTCGCCGTGGCGTGCGCGCAGACCCAAGTCGTTCTACTGGCCGTCGTCGTCGCGCTGCACGTCGTCACGCTTTCGTCGGCGCGTGGCCACCTCGTCGACAAGCCAGGGTCACCCGTCTGAGTCCTAGAGCGGCGTTCCGAGGGATGGGACGGAGGGAGCGGTGGGCAGCGTCCGGAGCCCTCCGGTGCCCGGAAAAAAGCCATGGTTCGCTTGCCCGCGAAGGCCATGCCATACTGACAAGCGTATCCCTTGGCTTCCGATGAGGTGTGCGTGGCGGTGCGCGCGTCGGCGCGCGCAACGAACGGCCGGCTGGTCGCAGCGGTCATCGCTCTGGCTCCGCTCGCGGCATGCAGCGCGATCCCGAGCGCCACGGGAAGCACTGGATTCGCCCCGTGGGACGCCGGCGTTGCCACGGGCGCTGCGTCCATCGAGTCGATCGCGGATGATGCCGCCGCCGTCGACGCGAGCGCATGCCGTCCCGGCGACGTCCAGACGTTCGTTCCGATGGCGTACAGTTCGGCGACCGGAAAACACCAAAATATCTGCACGCCGAACGCCATCGACGCGATCTACGAGCATTGCTTCGATCCGACCATCGCCTCGTCGCTGGCGTGCGGTAACGACAGCGTTGCGTATGCGGCGTGCTTCACCTGCATCCTGACCCCGGCGGACGCGTCGCACCTGGGTCCGCTTCTCGACGACAGCACGGGATGGGTGCGGCCCAACGTCGCAGGGTGCATCGAGCTGAGCGACCAGAGCACCCAGGGCCTGGCGTGCGCGAAAGGCGTTCAGGTACTCGCAAGCTGCGAGCTCGCGGCTTGCGAGGCCAACTGCCCCGTCACGGGATACGGCTCGGGCTCCTCCGCCTACGTCGAGTGTGCCCAGCAGGCCGACGCCACCGGATGCGAGCCCTTCGTGAGCGCTGCGTCGTGCGCATCGCTGGACGCAGGCGTCGGTACGGCCGACGCCTCGGATTCGATCGCCGGGTGTCTTCAGACGTCGTTCGAAGCGTTCTATCGATACGCAGTCCCGCTGTTCTGCGGGGCGCCGCCGCCCGACGTGGACGGATCGGCCGCCGACGCGGCCCTCGTTGCGGCCGACGCGGGAGGTGCGAGCGCCGCCGCCGTCGGTGCTGTCGGGGATGGCGGAACCAATTGAGTCCCAGTCTCGTCCTCCGGCGGTCGGCATGGGTACAGACAGCGATTCCGATATCGCGATCTTGAGCGTCTTGCGGGACGACGACACGGCCGACCCCGCGACCGATCCGAAGCTCCCCCCCGATCTCGTGCTTCGCATGTACCGCGAGATGCGTTGCCTGCGGATGCTCGATGACCGCATGACGGTCCTTCAGCGGCAGGGTCGCGTCGGATTCTACGGCGCGGCGCGCGGACAGGAGGCGGTGCCCGTGGCTGCGGGCCTGGCGGTTCGCGCGGACGACTGGGTTTTCCCTGCGCTGCGCGAGCAGGGTGTGATGCTCGTCCGCGGATTCTCCCTCCGGACTTTCGTCGCGCAGATCTTCGGCAATTCGGGCGACGTTCTCAAAGGTCGTCAAATGCCGAGCCATCATTCGGCCAGGGCGGTCGGGCAGGTGAGCTGGTCGTCCTGCGTGGGGACCCAGTTGCCGCACGCCGTGGGGGCCGCATGGGCGATGCGCGCACGCAAGACCGGTGCGGTCGCCGTGGCCTTTCTGGGGGACGGGGCGACGAGTCACGGCGACTTCCATGCGGCGATGAACTTCGCCGGCGTCTGGCGCGTCCCTTGCGTGCTCATCTGCCAGAACAATCAATGGGCGATCAGCGTGCCCGTGCAACGTCAGACGGCTTCGCAAACGCTTGCCATCAAGGGCCGGGCCTACGGCATTCCCGGGGTGCGCGTCGACGGAAACGACGTGTTGGCCATGTACGCGGTGGCTCATGCCGCGGTCGAGCGGGCCCGCAGTGGAGGCGGACCAACGCTCGTCGAAGCCGTGACGTACCGGCTGGGCGCCCACTCCACGAGCGATGACCCGGCGCGCTACCGATCCGAGGCCGAGGTCGCCGCTTGGACGGCGAAGGACCCGCTGGAGCGAGTGCGCCGCCATCTGGCGCGGCTCGGGCTCCTGTCGGATCGGACAGACGGGGAGCTCGACGAGTCGATCGCGGCCGAGATCGAAGCGGCGATCGACGAGGTCGAAGGTCTGCCGGCGCCCCGGCTCGAAACGCTGGTCGAAGACGTGTATGCCGAGATCCCGTGGCACCTGCGGCAAGAGCTTGCGGAGTTGAAAAAAGTACTGTTTCCCCCTAGGCAGGGATGAAGGACGAGGAGAAACGGGCATGGCGAGCAAGACGTACGACGCGATCGTCATCGGCGGGGGGCCGGGCGGATACGTCTGCGCGATCCGATTGGGACAGCTGAAGCAGAAAGTGCTCTGCGTCGAGAAGGAAGAGGTGGGGGGGGTGTGCCTCAACTGGGGGTGCGTGCCGAGCAAGGCCATCATCGCGACGAGCCACACGTTCGACAAAGTGAAGACCGGCCCGGCGTACGGCTTGCTCGTCGACAACCCCCGGATCGACGCGAACAAGCTGCAGGACTGGAAAGACGGGATCGTCAAGAAGCTCACCGGAGGGGTCCGCGGTCTGTTCCACGGCAACCATGTCGACCTCGTCTACGGCGAGGCGCGCATGACCGGGGTCCAAACGGTCAGCGTCAAGACGCGCGAAGGGACCGTCGAGACCTTCGAGGCCACGAAGGGCGTCGTCATCGCGACGGGCTCGTCGACGATCGAGATTCCGTCGTTCAAGTTCGACGGCAAGAGGATCATCGGTGCGAAGGAAGCCGTGAGCTTGAGAGAGATCCCGCGTCGCCTGCTCGTCATCGGCGGCGGCATCATCGGCATGGAGCTCGGCGGAGCCTATCAGCGGCTCGGCAGCGAGGTCACCGTCGTCGAAGCGCTGCCGAACATCCTCACCGGGGTCGACTCCGATCTGGCCTCGGTCGTCGAGAAGATGTTCACCAAGCATGGCGGCAAGATCTTCAAGGCTGCGAAGGCGCTCGGATACGAGCCGCAGAAGGACGGGTCCCTGGCCGTCCGATTGGACATCGGAGGCAAGAGCGACACCGTGGTGACCGACGTCGTCCTCGTGGCGGTCGGCATGCGTCCCAACGGCGCTGGAGTCGGGCTCGAAGAGCTGGGCGTGAAGGTCGAGCGAGGGTTCATACCAACCGATGCTGCCGGAAGGACCAACGTGGCGGGCATCTATGCCATCGGCGACTGTTCGAGTGTTCCGATGCTGGCGCACAAGGCCAGCAAGGAGGGGGAGGTTGTCGCCGAGGTGATCGCGGGCCACAAGGCCGCCAAGGACTGGGTCGGCATTCCCTCGGCGATCTTCACCGACCCGGAGATCGCCACGGTGGGCTTGGGCGAACAGCTGGCCAAAGAGAAGGGGATGGACATCCGGATCGGCAAGTTTCCGTTCAGCGCGCTCGGTCGCGCCATGGCCGTGAACGAGACGGACGGCTTCATCAAGGTCGTCTCGGACAAGAACACCCACGAGATTCTGGGTGTTCACATCGTCGGGCCCGAGGCGACGGACTTGATCAGCGAAGGCACACTCGCCCTCGAGATGCATGCGTTCCTCGAAGACGTGGGGCTGACCATGCACCCGCATCCGACGCTGGGCGAAGGAATGATGGAAGCGAGCCTGAATGGCCTCGGACAGGCGATCCACATTCTGAATCGCCAGGTCTGAATCGCCCAACGCGTGAATCTCGCGCTGGCGCGTGAGGCCCACCGGAACCCATCTGCGGTCACCTTTGGCCAGCCATTTTCTTGTATGGCTCGGCTGCGGCGTGCACTCTCGCCAGTGCCTGGTAAATCGGTAATCGCGGGCCGAATGCGCACCCGTCGCCATTCGCGACGGCGGCGGCACGCGATTGGCCACCACCGGCGCACTGGAGGGGAACAAGCAATGACCTCACCCAACACACGTCGCGGACGCATTCTTCGCGGTTCGGTTGCACCCTTGCTGGCGTCCTTCTTCTTCGTGGCGTG
>DASPUY010000009.1:0-25521 GCA_035622655.1 Polyangiaceae bacterium | reverse complement strand
TACGACCTCAACTTCCGAGAGTCGTTGTGGCGTTCGGCCGGCGGCCGCGAGCACGCCCGCGAGGTGAACCGATCGCTCTTGCCGCTGGTCGACGTCCTCTTCGGAAACGAGGAGGACTTTTCGGCCGCGCTCGGATTCGGGGTCGAAAGTACGGGCAATCGCCTCGACCACCTCTCGGCTGACGACTTCCGGCGCACCATCGCCGACGTCATGGCTCACTATCCGAACCTCAGGGCGGTGGCGACGACGCTGCGGACGGCCCGCTCGGCGAGCGTGAATGGCTGGGGCGCGATCGCCTGTGTTGACGGGCAGTTCTACGAGGTCGCGCAGACGGACATCGAGATCTTCGATCGCGTCGGAGGGGGCGACTCGTTCGCTGCGGGTTTCCTCTACGGCCTGCTTTCCGGCAAAGAACCCGAGTGGAGCCTCCGGTGCGGAGTCGCCCACGGCGCCCTGGCCATGTCGACCCCGGGGGACACCACCATGGCGACGCTCGCCGAAGTCCTGCGCGCGATGTCCGGCGAGGGTGCGAGGATCCAGCGATGACGGCGAGCCGCGATGCGGAAGTCGCGCGGCGCATCGCCGACATCGGCGTCGTGCCCGTCGTCCGCGTGCGTTCGACGGACGCCGCGTACCGGGCCGCCGATGCGCTGCTCGAGGGAGGAATCTCGACTCTGGAGATCACGCTGACCGTTCCGAACGCCATTGCCGCTATCCGGTCTCTTGCGACGCGCATCGGCGATCGCGCCTTGATCGGCGCCGGCACGGTCCTCTCGCCCGCAGACGTCGACGCGTGCGTCGACGCGGGAGCGCAGTTCATCGTCAGCCCCGGCCTCGACGCGGCGACGATGGAGGCGGCACGGCGCTGTGATGTGTTGGCCGTTCCAGGCGCGTTGACCCCTACGGAGATCATGGCGGCGACGAGATGGGGCAGCTCCCTGGTCAAGATCTTTCCGTGCTCGGCGATGGGCGGCCCCACTTACCTTCGCGCGCTGCGCGGACCGCTGCCCCACGTCCAGCTTTTGCCGACGGGCGGCATCACCATGGCGAACGCGGTCGACTACATCGCGGCCGGAGCCGCCGCCGTAGGGATGGGATCGGAGCTCGTCGACGAGAGGCTTCTCGAGACCGGACAGGGCGCAGTGCTCACCGAGCGTGCGCGCACCCTCGTGCGTTCGATCCGGTCGGCTCGGGCAGGTGTTGCAGCGGTCACGCGCGGGTCGAGCTGAACGGCCCGACCGGCTGCGATCATCCCTTGACCGCACCCGAGGTGAGACCGCTGATGAACTCTCTCTGCAGCGCAAGGAAGAGCACCGCGGGGGGGATCATCGCGAGCGCCGTGCCGGTGAGATACACGCCGTAGTTCGTGTCGTGGTAGTCGTTGACGTACATCGTCAGGACAATCGGCAGCGTGAAGTTCCTCTGACTGTGCAGAAAGACGTTCGGCGCGAAGAACGAGTTCCAGTGCTGCAAAAAGGCGATGAGGCAGAACGCGGCCGCCATGGGGCGCACAAGGGGCATCACCAGGCGGTAATAGATCCCAAGCTCGCTGCACCCGTCGATGCGGCCGGCGTCGAGCATCTCGTTCGGAACGCTCACGCACGCCTGGCGGAAGAGGAAGACACCGTATGCGGTGGCGATCCACGGGATGATGATCCCCGGTAGCGTGTCGACCATGCGCGCGTCGACGACGAGCTTGTAGAGGGGCGCGAGCAGCAGGACCGATGGGATCATCATCGATCCCAGCATGAACGCCATGAGCGCCGCCTTGCCCCGGAATTCGTACTTCGCCAGCGCGTAGCCGCCCAGGGACGAGACGCCCAGCTGGGCCACGGTGCTCACGGTCGCGTAAACCGTCGAGTTGAGCACGTACTGCCAGAAGTACACGGGGCCGTCGACGCTGGGCTTGCCGCGCAGAAGCTCGACGAAATTACCCAGGTTCATCGTCTTGCTCGACCACTGAGCGAGCGGAGGAAAGAACACGTACTCGTTGAACACCGAGCGGTCTTTAAAGACGGCGGCGAGCAGCCATACGAACGGGGCGGACCACGACGCTCGCGAGACCGATCGCCACCCATCGCGCATAGCGCACCGCGGCTGCAGACCCCGAGCGAAGCAGCAGGATGGGCAGCGGCGCGAACAGAGCGAGAAGGAGCCAGTGCACGACGTCCATACGCTGGTCTCCTTTCAGTCCTCGAGGATCCGCGACGCCCGGATCTGGACCATGCTGATGGTGAAGATGATGAGCGTCACGACCCAGCCAATCGCCGCGCCGAGCCCCAGGTCGCCGGATCGAAAGGCCATCTCGTAGAGATATGTGATGAGCGTCAGGCCCGAGTTGTCCGGTCCGAAGCCGTCGGTCGTGTTGAGCAAGGCGAGCGGAAGCTCGAAGAGTTGATACGAGCCGATGATGCAGGTGATGACGACGAAGACCACCACGTGACGCATCGACGGCAGCGTCACGTGCCAAAACACGCTCCACGCGCCCGCCCCGTCGATGCGAGCGGCTTCCTCGAGCGTCTTGTCGACGCTCTGCAGCGCCGCGAGGAAGTACACCATGTTGAAGCCGACCCATACCCAGAGCGAGGTCAGAACGAGCGCCGGCATGACGAGCGCCGGATTCGTCAGCCAGCGCTCCTCGAGACCCCAGTGGAAGAGCCCCTGCAGGCTGCGGTTGATGAGACCATAGCGCGGAGTGAAGAGCACCGAGAAGAGGATCCCGACGAAGATCTGTCCGACGAGATTGGGCGAGAACAAGATCAGTCGGAAGAAGCTCTTGAAACGCGTCTCGCTCGAGTTGAGGAGAACTGCGAGACCGAGAGACAGCGGAAGCTGCAGGAAGACCGATGCGAGCGCGAAGATCGTCGTGTTCTCGAGCGCCCTGTAAAACATGGGGTCCGCGAACAAGAATCGAAAGTTCGCGAGGCCCACGAACACGCGGGTGCGCGGACCGTTGGTCTCGTAGAACGCCAGCGCAATCGCGTTGAAGAACGGCATGAGGAAGAACGCGGCCGTGAGCACAACGTAAGGCGCAAGAAACAGGTATGGCGCCCAGCCGCGATCCACCGGGGGCATCGCCGCCCGCGCCTTCGTCCGACCTGCCGCGCCCTGCGGCCCGGCAGCGCTCGAACCGGACGGATGCAGCGATTCGGGGACCTGGGCGGACGAGGAGGCGGGCTGCATCCGAGCTACCTATTGGACCTGTGCGAGCGCCTCGTTGCGCTCCTCCCGGATCCGGACGTACTCCGCCGCGCGGGCAAGCTCTTCGCGAATCGCTCGGTCTAGCCCTTCTTCGCCGAAACGCTCGTAGTGCTGGAGCGATCGGCTGTAGGCTTCGTTCAGCTTGCGCTGCGCGACGACAGTGAGCGCCGTGACGTAGTGAGGGGGCGTTCTGGGAGCCAAGTCGGCATAGAGTCGCCCGATGGGCTGATTCGAGTAATACGGGTCGGGCGCGTCGAGCTCGGGCAGGCCCCATTCGTCTCGGTCGACGGGCACGATCTTCGTTCCGACGAACCGCTCGCCGCCCTCCTTGGGGTTGTAGTAGAGAAATTGGGCGAGGTCCCAGGCGAGATCGGGGTGCTTGGTCCGCCGCGAGATGACGAGCCCCGTCCCTCCCCAGACCGAAGTTCGCCGGCCGCCAGGCTCCCACGCAGGCAGCGGCATCAGGGCCATCTTGCCCTTCAGGCCGGGCAGCTCGTGCTCGAAGAATCCGCTGCGCCAGTCGGGTGTGATGTAAAAGAGGACCAAGCCGTCGGTCATCACCTTCAGAAGGGGCTGATCCATTCCCGCGTCGTAGGCGATCTTCGCTGGGCCACGAGTCTGCTCGATGTACCATCGGATCGTAGCGGCGGTGACGTCGGTGTCGAACGCCACCCGTCCTTGCGCGTCGAAGAGCTGGCTGCCGCGCTGCAGCATGAGGGTCTCCAGTCCCCACTGCCCGTCGCCCGGCAGGTCGAGCATGTAATGATCGATGATTCCGTCCCCGTTCTCGTCCCGCGTGATTCGGCGTCCGGCTTCGACGAACTTGTCCCACGTGTCCAGGGACTTCACGTCGATTCCGAGCCTTTCCACGAGGTCCCGGCGATACGCGAGCATCGTGGGGTGCACGTCGTGGGGAAACGCATAAACACGGCCCCCGGTCGACCATGAAGCGAAGCGCGACTGGACCAGCCGCCGATCCAGCCCGGTCGACCGAATCTTGTCGGTCAAGTCGAGCAGGCCGATGTCTGCGGCCGGACCGCGCGTGAAGAACCCGAGGGAACCTTCGAACACCTCGACCATGTCCGGGACGTCCGCGCCCGCGAGCATCGCGTTCTCGAGCCGGCTCTGGAGCACGTGCCAGTCGGAGTATTGAAACTGAACGTGAATGTCGTGGCGTCGCTCGAACTCGCCCACCACCTTCTCGTACGTCTCTTGGTGAAGGTGACTGAAGGTCACGTAGAGGAGGTCCGGCCGGCTCGAGCCGCTGCGTGCGACGATCGGGCGCACGATCGACGAGACCGCTGCAACGATCAAGAGCCAGAAGGGCGCCCTGCCGTACGGGAATTTTTCGATCATTGTACCCGCCCCCTTCATGGCGCCGAGGCCGCGCGATCTCGTAACACGGTCGGAGCGCATCGCGAAAGCAGCATGGGCGGGCTCGCAAAGATACGCGCCCGAGGGATGCGAGCGCGAAATGCGCGCGCGTTTTGTTCTTGCAGATTTCGTAAGGTCATTTAACTTATCGCGCCTCGATGCCTCGGACGGCGCGCAGGGTGGAGCCGGAGTGTCCTCCGAGTTCGCGCAGGTCGTGGTGGGACCTGCACCGGGTCCTGTGCCGCGCAGCGGGTCTCGGGGAGGATCGCTCGTCGCGCGCCCGCGCCGGTCGTCGCAGCGCCGTCGTCCGTGCATGGCTTGCCGCGATGGCTTGCCTGCTCGTCGCAACGCGAGCCATGGCCCAGATGGGCCCCACTGGAGTCAACGTACCTTCGGCTCCAACAGGGCCCCCCGTCCCCTCGGCAGCGCAGAGCGCTCCCCCGACGCCTTCGACTCCGCCGCGTCCGGCCTCCCCTCCCCCGCCGGCATCGACTTCATCCGCCCCGCCGTCCACGTCGGCCGTGCCCCCCGCGGCTTCCACACCGCCGAGCGCCACTCCGGCTCCGGGGCAGCCCGGCGGGTCAACGACGGGCTCACAGGGCACCTCGGGCACCGGGACTGCAGCGTCACCCGCCACCGCTTCCCCCGGCGCCCCGGCGGTCGCGCCGGCGAGCGCGGGAGGCGCCTCTTCGACCGCAAGCTCTCCCCCCGAGCCCAAGGACGAGCTGCACGACGCGGGATACGTCCCCGGATACCGCCTCAACCCGGGCCTCGGAATGTCGCCGTACAGCCCTCGCACACCGAGCGCTCCGGGAGGGATGACGGCGGGCTACGGAGCTCCAGGACCGTTCAAGGACTGGACATTCAGGTGGACCGGGTTTTTTACTGCCTCGCTGCAGACCAGCATCAACGAGCGGGTCGCACCGGCCCCCGGCCAGAGCACCACCGTCTTCCACGCGCCGCCGCAGACGATCGACCAGTACGGGACGTTCCCGGGGACGAGCACGATGCCGGGCGAGTGGGTGATGATGAACTTCGTCTACGGCAACCGGTACGTGAGCGTCAACACGTCGCTGACGACGTGGAACCCGGACGACGCGAGCACCTACTATCAGATCGGCAGCCAGCAGTTCATCAATAACTTCTACCTTCTTTACAACCCTCCGCCGATCGACGGCGTACGGCTGCACCTGCTGTCCGGCTACTTCTACAACAGCTACGGGGCCCTCGGGCAGTACGGCCTCGGCATGTACACGGTGCCGATGGTCGGCTTGGTGAGAGGAGTGGGCGAGGACCTCATCGCAGAGTACGACCTCACCGACAGGCTCACCGTGATGGCCGAAGCAAGTTTCATGGGAAACCGCAACGGCATGGCCCCCAACTGTTCCTTGACGACCCCGTGCTCTCTGACGGCAAGCGTCACCCCGACCACCCAGAACGGCCAGGGCCCGATCGTCTGGCCCTCGTCCTGGATCGAGCACGCGCATCTCGGGTTCGAGTTGCGCGGCGACGTCACCGTTCGCGCGCGTCTGCACTACATCGACAACTGGCAGCAGGACAACCGCGTCCAGGTGGCCCTCGACGATCAGCAGACCCGTCAGATCGACGAAGCCTACGTGAAGGACGGCCACATTCGCATCTACGGCGCCGAGACGGCCCTCTTCTCGCCCGTATGGGGCTATCTCGGCGCCGGGCTTTCGTACATGCAGGCCGATTACGCGTATCCCGTCTCAGGAGTCCTCACCTTCGGAGGTACCGGAGCGGCGCTCACCAACAACTGGTGGGGGCAGGTCACCGGGGGAACCGGCACACTCTTCGCCGCAGGAGTCAATTACAGCGCGAGCCTCGGCAGGATCCTCAGCTATCCGGTCCCCTTCGGCGATGGGCCGGACCTGGCCCTCAACGCGGCGTTCATGTTCGCGGAGACCTGGACCGACTTCCAGCCTTTCGACGCGCGCGCTCGCTACAAGGGCGCAGTGGACCTTCTGTACACGTTTCTGCCCTGGGTGGGTGCCGGCTTCCGTGCCGACGCCGTCGTGCCGAACTCGCACGACTCCGAGGAGACGTTCTACGTCCTCGCGCCCCGGCTGGTCTTCAAGAGTGATTGGAACAGCCGCGATGCCGTGACCCTCCTCTATGGAAAGTGGTTTTACGGTCCTCACACCCATCCCGAGGCAAGCTCGATCGTCTCGGGCGATCGCCTCGACGACAAACTCATCGCGCTGAACGCGCAGATCTACTGGTAATGGGAGCTGTGATGGGCAAGCGAGTTCTCCGGATTCAAGCCCTCGCGGTCGTGGCGATCTCGTGTGCGCCTGCCTTCGCGCATGCCGATCCGCCGGCATCGCCGACTTCGTCTCAGACCGACACCGGCAAGGAGGAGACCACCGGCCTGGTCGGTGGTCCGGGGATGACCCTCGATCCGACCGCGCCCGTTGCCGCCGCTCTGCCGGGCGGGATGACCCCGGCCTTCGGGCAGAAATCGATGAACCCCCAGGACTGGCGGTTCGACTTTCACGGTTACATCACGGCGCCGCTCACTCTGGGGGTCAACAGCCGCCCGGATGCCGGGCCTGGGCAGAGCACCACCGTCCTCCATTCGCCCCCGGTCGTGCCCGACAACTTCGAGACGTTTTCGCACACGTCCGTCGTGCCCACGACCTATGCCCAGCTCAACTTCTCCGAGAGCAACGGCGTTCTGTCGGCCAACGTCAGCGTCGTCGCGATGCAGACGGACATCTCGGAGTCGTTTCTCGAGCCCGCCGATCAGCTGGGAATCACCGACGCATTTCTGAGCTATCTGCCGGATCTCGGACGACACGTGCAAATGCGCGTCCTGGTCGGGGCATTCTCGACCCGCTACGGAGCGATGGGGGAGTACGACGAGGGGCGCTACGGCACGCCGCTCATCGCGACGATCAACGGCATCGGAGAGCTCGTGACCGCCCGGATGCCGTTCGATGATTACACGTTGCTCCTCGAAGAAGGCATCCAGGGGCAGACGAACACCCCGGGGGCGAGCATCACTCCGGACGTGTGGAACGACTTTGCCGACCCCGAGGAAGGGACGACGTTTGTCGACCATTTCCACGCGGGGGTCGGATACCGGTCTCTCGCAACGCTCGGTGCCCACTTCATCAACGCCCAGAGCCACGACGACCGCGCGACCGGAACTCTCGAGCCGGACGGAAATGTCAACGTTTTCGGCGCAGACCTGCGGCTCACGATGGGCCGCTTTGGGCACTTCTACGCCGCGTTCGCGGAGACCAAGGCGTCTCACGCGCGAACGATCAGTCGAATCCTCAGCATCCTCAACACGCCGGGCGGCGAAGGCCTCGAGGACAATTACCTCGGTTCCGATGCGGCGGGCGGCGACGGGACGGGCTCGCTGACGACCGTCGGTGGCCAGTACGACCTGAGCATCGGTCGATTGGTGAGCTGGCCCGTGCCGTTCAAAGGCGACGGGCCCGACGTGTTCGTGAGCGCCTTCGGGATGATGACGCATGTCACGAGTGCTCTCCCGGGCGTGAACGGCGGCATTTACGGCAACGTCACCAAGGCGAAGTACGGCCTCGAGGCCACGTACAGTCTGTTGCCCTGGCTCGCGCTGTCGGCCCGCTACGACCAGGTCGCGCCCAACACGGCGGACAACCGGTACTCGTTCTCGGTGATATCTCCGCGAATCATTTTCCGAACCAATTGGAACGCCACCGATCAGGTCGTGCTTCAATACTCCCACTGGTTCGATGGTGGGCTGACGCTCGTCCAAACCGGCGACCCGCCGACCGATTCGCCGCTGACCGTTCCCGACTCGGACGTGCTGTCGATCTCGGCCAGCATGTGGTGGTGAGTCGGCCGAGCCGGCTGCGTCAGGGCACGCGGATCCCGCCGCGCAGCGCGGCGTTGGCGATGCGGCGAAAGGTCCATTTCGTGCTCTCCCAGCGGTGCAGCGTCGTCGCTCCGATGCGTTCGAAGTACTCGATGGGCACGTCCTCGACCCTGTAGCCGTGCCGCGCAGGGACGAGCAGCAGCTCGACAGGCAATGCCTGTCCCTTCTCCGGAACGTGGATGCCCCTGAGCATCGACGTCCGGTACGCACGCATGCCGCTGTGAAGGTCGGTGGTCCAGTATCGATGCACGACGCCCGCGACGGCGGCAAAGGTTCGGTTGGCGACGTAGTTCGAGAGGGGCATGGCCTTGGGACGCCGATGGGTGCGCGACGCGTTCACCAGATCGGCCCCCTGCTCGATGCGTGCGTGAAGCTCGCCGATGCGGTTGGCCGGGTAGGTCCCGTCGCAATCCATCGTCACGACGACGTCCGTCGTCGCCGCGTAGAGCAGCCGCGTCATCGCGGGGCCATATCCGCGCGGCGGCACCTGGCGCACGACGCGCGCGCCCTTGCTCTCCGCGATCGCGGGCGTTTCGTCTTTCGAGCTATCGACGAGCAGGACGTCGGCGCCCAGGTTCTGCGCATGGATCTCGTCGATGACCTTGCCCACGGCCGCCGCTTCGTTCATCGAAATCATTCCGACCGTCAGCGACAACTTACGTCGTTCCGGAGGGCGACGCGCGATCGTGAGGGTCAGGGCCGCGTGCGGCTGCGTGCCGCACCGGCGCCTCCAGAGCAGCTCGAGCCCGACTCCGCGAAGACTCGACGACACCGCGTCCGTAGTCACCGGCTCCCGGTGCGCGACGACGACGTGACCTCCGTCCTCGAGACGCGTCACGTGACGCCCGAGCCGCTGGCGCAAATCCCCTCCCGCCGCCCATTCGGTCACGAACACCAGATCGAGACGGCGGGGACCGGGCACCTCGTCGCTGCGCGCCCGAGAGTCCCCCACGTCCTCTCGCTCGACTTGCGCACCTTGCTCCTCCGCGTAGGACGAATGCTCCGTTCCGCCCAGCCAGAGGGCGGTGCGCGGGCGACCCACGGCCGAACGGATGATCTCGCTCTCGTCGACGAGGCTCGGCATGGTCATACCGAAGGGAGCGGCGTGGACAGGCGCGCCTCGGGTGCGACGTCTCCACCGCGCAATTGCCGCGACAGATCGAGTGCGCGGCGCACGCAGGCGTCGGTATTGACGTATTGATATTCGGCAAAGCGTCCCGCCAGGTGAACGCCGAGGCCGTCGACGAATTGCCGAATGGCGCGCACGCGGTCGCCGTAGCCCGACGTGTAGACCACGTAGGCGTACCGCTCGCGATGCACCTGACGGTGACAGATGGTCTCACGGGTCACGATGCCATCGCGCGTCAGATCGTCCACGACCCGCTCGAGCAGTCGTTCGTCGGACCACGAATCGAGATCACTGCCGGGCGACACGGTGATCTCGCACGAGACCGAGTTGTGTCCGGCGGGGACCATGTCAGGGCTAAACACTTGATTGTAGCAGACACGATGGTAGAGCGACTGCGGATCCGGGACGTAAAGGGCAGTGTACGCGGGCAGATCGGTGCACCGGACGCCCACGAGAGCCACGCGGAGCGAGTTGTACCGCAAGCCCCGGGACGCCTCGAGCACCGCCGCTGGCACGTCGTCCAGCGCATCGAAGAGCGTGCCGATGGGGATGGTCGAGACGATCTGCCTGTATCGTCTCTCCTCGCCGTCATCGCTGATCACGATCCAGCCACCGTCGCACCGGCGCAACGACGCCACACGGAAGCCAGTCGAGACCTTCTCCCCCAGCTTACCGGCGACGGCGCGCGGAAGCGCTTCGAACCCGCCGAGCTTCGGGTAATGGAAATGCAGCTGGTGGGTGTACCCCTCAGTCGCGATTCCGACCGCCGTCTTCACCAGATCGAGCAAGGGGGGTCGGGGAACGCGATCGACCCACTCGAGGCTCATCTGGTCGGCCGGGGTCTTCCAGATCTTCGTGTTGTACGGAAGCAGATACCGGTTCGTCAGGCCGTCGCCGAACGTATGGTACATCCACTCTCGGAAGTTGGTCGGTTTGGCCGTGTGCGGGTTTTCGATGAACGAATAGAGGATGTCGACGATTTGCTCCTTCGGCAAAACATCGATTCCGTTCTCGAACGGATATTTGACGTGCAGGCCTTCGTAGAGAATCTTGTTCGCACGAACGCCCTGCCGAACGTTGTCGCCGAGCGCGGCGATCTCGTAGGAGAGGGCTTCCTTGTCCTTCGAGAAGAGAATGTGGCCGCCGATATCCGAGCGAAATCCTTTGCCCCCGAAGCAGCGCGCAAGGCCTCCCGGGGTCCGGTCGGCCTCGAGCACCTCCACGTCTCCCCCGAGAAAGTGCGCGGTGAAGAGCCCGGAGATGCCGCCTCCCAAAACGCCCACGTCGCGCATGCACCTTCTCCCACACACCGCGCGGTCTCGCTCACTCGTCGCGTCCCGCGCCTCCGAATTCGGCGCGGGTCTAGCAAAGGGGTCCCGACGTGTCTAGGTCGCCGCGGGCCGGGATCGCGACGCCGACCGGCTCTGCAGCACCATGCGGCCGCGGATCCGCGGCCCGGAGCGCGAAAAGCTTCATCGCGAAGAAATTGAAAATCGTCATCACGCCGATCGTCACCCCGTGCGCTACCCCGGCCAGCGGGGCCGGGGCGCCCGGGAGACGGACCGCCTCGAGAACCGCAAGCACCGCTTCGGCCACGACGGCCGAGAGCGCGACGGACGCCAGCGTCACGAGCGTGAACCGCAGCGCCTGAGGTCCGAGCGGTGCCCGATCGACGCGGAAGGTGTATCGCCGGTTGAGAGCGAAGCTCAGCACGGCCCCTGCGGTGAACCCCACGGCGACGCTCCAAGCGTATGCCGCATCCGCGGCCCAGAGTAGACGAACGGCCGCCCCCGAGCCGAAGTTGACCGCGGCACATGCACCTCCGACGAGGAGAAATACTCCGAACTGGCGGCTGAGAAGAGGCCGAAGCACACGCATCGCGGACTGACGATCGACGAAATGCTTACTCTGCAGCCGCATCGACACGAACCGCGACGCGATCGGCCCGAACTTTCTGTCGCCGCATCTCTCGGTACGCGGTCAGATCTTCCTTGACGCGTGACGCGATCTCCGGCGCAGCCCCCGCCGCATTCTTGAGGAGAGCGACGACCGCCCGTGGCGACTTGCGTGCGCCGTCGGAGGATCGCTTGGCCCACTCGACGGCGCGCCGCTGCACACGAGCTCCGGCCGACATCGTGATGTGAGGGGCGACCTCGGCGACGAGATCCGCTGCGGCGCCCGCGTAGCGGTGCGGCGGCTTGTGCAGTGAGCTTGCGAACCGCGGGTGCTTGGCAACGAAGGCTCGGACCTGCTCGAGCGTCACGCCGTGCTCCTGGCATGCGCGATCGAGCTCGAGCGCCGCGGCTTGCTTGGCCTTGAAGAGGTACATCTGCACGCGCGAGTAAAAGTTCACCCGCCCATCTCCGCTCGTCTCGACCGGGCAGAAGATCGCTCCCGGGAGCTTCTCCGTAATGGCCGTCTGCACGCCGTCGGACACTCCTGCGCTCGGCATGCAGCCGAACGGTTTGACGCTCAAGGTCATGTGCGCCTTGGCGTGAAGGATGTTCATGATGAGCTTGCCGACTTCCATGTGCCCCTCGCCGCCGCGCAAGTCGTTGTTGTAATACTCGTGGCTGACTCGCGCGATCTCGACCATGTCGGGCAACCGGTAGCCGTACAGGCCTGCGACTTGGGCGAACGTCTGGAACAAGGCCCGCACGACCTGCTCTCCGGCTCGGACGCCGACCAGCTTCTTCACGATGTCGAACGGCCCGACGTCACCGAGGCCGTACTTTGCCTTGTCGGTTCCGCGAAGGTTCATGCGTTCCTCGGTGTCGCGCCGCGCTTCCCAGAGCATGTAGAGAAGCCAGGCCGTCACGAGCTGGATGTCCGCCTCCGCCCCCTCGCTCTCGAGGAAGCGCTGGAGCTGGTAGTTGCCGTCCCCCTCGGTCGTCATTGCCCAGAACTCGCCGATGATGCTGGTCTTCGGCTTCGCGACGGTTCGGTCGACCGCAACGGCCGCGAGTATCGGTTTGCACTTGGCGAGCGCCGCCAGCACGTTCGTGCGAGCCTCGAGGGCACGATAGACGATCTTCTTGCATCGCTCGAGGGCGCGATCGGTATCGCCGGCGTGCACCTCGTAGGGGCGGATGCGGTAGCCGAGCGCGTTGAGCACGTCGCCTGCGATGAGCGCCTTGACGATCGCCCAAAAGAACTTCGGCGTCATCTCGAGCCCGCTCTCTTCTCCGGTCGCCTGGCTGAGACCGCCCGTCTGCTGGAACAGGACCACACGAAACCCGTCGAACCCCGCATCGCGCAGCGCTTTCCGGTACTCCGTCACGTACATCCCGAAGCGGCAGGGGCCACACGCGCCCGCGGTCAGAAATACGTATTTGCGGACGATTTCCTCTGCGCTCATTCCGTGCTTGTCGCGGAGAGTGCAGAGGAATTTCACCAGATTGCCGACGGTGAAATACGTCGGATTGCACTGCCCGCGATTGCCGAACTCCTTGCCGAATTGCAGGGCGGCGACGTCGGGGGCGTCGAGCATCTGGACGTTGTAGCCGACCCCCTTGAGGCCGCCCTCGACGAAATAGTCGTGGGCCATCGTGAGCCCACTCACGAGCATCGTGATGTTCGCTTTCTCGCTCTTGGTGAACGTCAGGTTCGCCATGTCTTCGATCCACTGGTCGGTTCGGGAATCGAGACCCAGGCGCTTGCGCTCTTGCTCCTCGAACTTGCGAAGCTCCGCGTCGATGTCCACGGTGGGAAGCTTTCGCCTGTCTTTGATTGCACTTGTGTCCATGGGCCACTCTCCCTGCATGCTCACTCGGCCGCCGTCGTGGCGACCTGCACCGGAACGATTCCATCCGTGGTCTTTTTTCGCAGCTGGATGAGTCCTTTCACGGGCTCGACCTCGTGCACCGTCGTGCGCGGCGCGTACGAACGGATCCTCTCGCGCACGAGCTCGATCTGCTCCTCGAGGGCGGGCTCGCGCTGGGCGTGCGCTCGGAGTTGTTCACGCCGCAGCTCGAGCAGCTCCAGGCGCTTGCGATCGATGGCGTGCTCGAGCTCGCCGCGTCGCTGGCGGGCGTCCTGCAGCCGCTCTTCGTGAAGCTTGAGCGCGTGGGCGTACGTCTTCACGCGAATCTTGATGCTCCCGCTCGGCTTGTTCGCGTCGATGTCGTGCAGCGCCGCGTACGGCGTCTTGCTCGCTTCGACGATCGAGTCCACCAGACCGTACGTGGGCGCGTCATGCCCGCACTTGAAGGACGACAGGTCGAGCACGACGACATTCGGGTGCCGCGCCGCAAACCCGGCCGCCCATACCTTCTGCGAGCTGTTGACCGAGTAGTTCTCCGGCCAGACGTGATTGAGCTCGAGCGGGCTCTTGATGCGCCCTTGCTCGAGGTCGTCCTTGTAGAACCGCTCGAGGAACTTCGGATCGCGAGGGATTGAGCGGATGCTGATGATCGGGTAACCCAGAACCTGGAACTCCTCCGGGATTCCGTGGTTCAAACCGGGATCGGAGTGATACGGCCGCCCGAGCAGGAGAATGGCTACGCGGTCCTCCGCCTCGACCGTCTCGAGGATGGCGCGACCCTTCTCCTGCAGGTCGCGATCGAAGGCATCGAGTGCGCGCCAGCCCTCCTTGCACGCGAAGTCGTTCTCGTCCTCCGTCACCCCCAAGCGCGGCCCGAAGGTCTCGAAGAGGCGCCGCGCCATCAGCACGGGTTCGACGAACGAGAGGGCCGGATCGAGGTATTCGATCCCGCGCTGCGCGAAAAAATCGACTTCCTTGGTGAACGCCGCCTTCATCACGTCGGGGCATCCGGCGACGATGGGACAGCTGGCGTTGTCCATCGTGTCGACGATCCAGTTCGATACGTGGGTCAGGATCGGGAAGAAAACGTAGCGGAGGGGACGCTTTTCGGTGTGCTTCTCGAAAAGCAGGTTGTGAATGTGTGCCTGCGCGACCTTGCTCGGGAAGCACGGATCGATGGATCCGTACTTGCCACCCCTGACCCAGAGCTCCTCGGTCGTCTCGTCGCTGAAAACGACGTTCGTCTTGGGAATCCCGAGCGCCTCGAAGTACGCGCGGAAGAATGGACCCGTCGAATACACGTTCAGGACCCGCGGAATGCCGATGCGCACTTGGCGGCGCGCCTCGAGCGATTGCCGCGATGAACGGGAGAAGGGCCGCTTGACCGGCACCCGTCGGATGCCGAACAGCCCCCGGCGCACCTCGACGTCGTCGATGGTCGATCCCTCGGTGGGCATCGGCGCCGTGTCGTAGACGTGCATGAACGCGCGTTTGCTCTCGTAGTCGACCAGGTTGGGGAAATGTCGCGCAATCTGCTTGCGCTCCTCGACGAGCGAGAGCATCGCCTCCTTGCTTTCGACCGTACCCTTCTCGCAGGAGAAGCCGGCGATGTACCGGCTCGCGGAGCCGTCGGGACGCGTCGTGTCGATGAAGGTACGCTTGCAGTTGTTCTCGCAGAAATGGCAGACCGTGCTCTCGTCGTTCTTCGTCGTGTATTGGAGGTCGATGGCGGCTTGCAGCCCGATGAAGGTCGAACGTCCGCGACGCTTGACCACGCGTAGCGTCTCCATCGCAGCGCCGATCGCGCCCGCCTCCCCCGTGTGCGGATGGACGAAGACCTCGGCGCCAGGCACGCGCTCCTTGATGTAGTCGACCTGCGCCTTGACGGCGGCGAGGTTGTATTGCGTGCCTCCCTGCAGGACGAACTTCCGCCCGAGGGACGCAAGGCGCGGAATCTGGACCACGTACTGCCAGACGTTCTTTGGCAGGACCTGCGCGAGACCGGCGAGCATCTCCTCTTTCGAGAAGCCCTCTTTTTGGAAGTTGACGCGGTCGGTGTCGAGAAACACCGCGCACCCGTAGCTGAACTTGGGCGCGAGCTCGGCCTGGAACGCGACGTCTGCGAACTGCGTCACGGGGACACCGAACGAGTCGGCGGTCGCCTGCAGCAGCATTCCATTGCCTGCCGAGCAGGAGTTCGACAATCGAAAGTTCGCGATGTCGCCGTTCTTCATGAAAAGAACTTTGATGTCCTGACCGCCGATGTCGCAGACGACGTCCACGTCGCCGAAAAAGTGAACGGCGCTCATCATGTGCGCGACGGTCTCGACGATGTTCACGTCGCTCGCCACGCACTGCTCCAGCACGTCGGCCGCATAGCCCGTAGCACCGAAACCCATCACCACGAGCTTCGCCTGAGACTCGACCTCGACCGCGTCCCTGAGCTTCGCCAATAGCTCCTTGGCGTCCTGGATGGGGTTGCCCTTCGAGAGCTGGTACGCCTTGACGAGGATACGCCCGGACTCGTAGTCGACGAGCACCGCCTTGCTCGAGGTGGAGCCCCCGTCGAGCCCGATCACCCCGCGCACCACCTCGCCCGGTGCGAACCGAGCCGGCTCGAACCTCGGTACGGCGTATTTTTCCTTGAAGTCCTCAAGCTCGTCGCGCGTCCGAGCCAGCGGAGGACCGGCGCTCTCGCCCAGCCGCGCCTTGCGGCCATGCGTGATGTAAGCGCGCAGTCCGTCGAGAGCGCCGAGAACTCCCACCTCGTCCGGCTCGTGCAACCCGTACAGCACGGCCCCGAGCGCCGCGTAGTACTGGCTGTTGCTCGGAACGAAGATGAGCTGCTCGATCGGGACGTCCCGGGGATAGGCGTAGCCCCGTTCGTCCCAGGTCTGCGGAATGCGCAAGCGCCAGCACTCCTGCAAGAACGGCAAATACGTATTCGGGCCGCCGAGAAGCAGCACACGGTGCTTGAGCGTCGCGCCGCGCGTGAGCACGGACAGGTTCTGAAGCACTATCGCGTCGGCGAGCGAGCAGAGCACCTCGGTCGCCGGGATCCCGCTCTTGATGAGGTTGACGATGTCGGTCTCCGCGAACACCCCGCACTTGGCCGCGACATGGTGCAGTTTGCTGTCGTCGAAGTGCAGGCTGGTGACGACGTCGGGCGCGGCGCCCACCTTGAGAAAGCACTTGTCGATCGTGGCGCCGGTGCCACTTGCACACTTGTCGTTCATCGAGGCGACCGCGGTCTTCTCGTCGCTGTCTTCGCCGCTCTTGAAGACGATGATCTTCGCGTCCTGACCGCCGAGCTCGATGACGCTGCCGACGTCGGGGTGCAGGTGCTCGACGGCCAAGGTGACCGCATTCACCTCCTGCACGAACTTCCCCTGGGTGGGCCCGCACAGCGGACCTGCCCCCGAGCCGGTCAGAAAGATCTTCCAGTCCTGGGAACCCCGGCCTGGAAAGGCCCCCAGGATGGTTTCGAGCATCGAGAGGACGTATTCGGGCTGCTTGGTGTGGTGGCGCTGGTAGTCGCTCCAGAGAATTTCTTTGGTCGAGGGCTCGACCACGACGGCTTTGACCGTGGTGCTGCCGACGTCCATGCCGATTGCGAGTCGCCCGCCGTCTGCATTCGCCATCGAAACCCTCGAATCCGGTCACGAGCCAAACGAGAGCGCGCGCCCAACCGCTCATGCCGAGGTAGACTGACGCGTCAGTCAGGTCTCCGTTCCTATCTCAGCCGCTTGCTCCAGGAAAGGGAAAAGAAGCCTCGCTCGTTCCGTGGCGGCCCCGAGCCGGCAACATTTCCGGGACTGACACCGACGTCAGTACGGTCCCGACTGGCTGCCCACGCCGACGGGGTCGGCCGGGCGCCCGGCGGCCGGCTCATCTGCACCCAAGCGCCGAGGACGAGGGGGCAAGGACTCGTGCGAGCGTGCGGGAGGATCGTGTCCGGACCGGGCGGGCCGCGTCGCTCGACCCTGCACGACGGAGGGGGCGCTGCGAAGAAGACGCCGCTGCGACCGTGCGGTACACAAGCGGTTCGGTGGGAAAGCCAGAGAGGCGTCAGCAAATCCTGACTCTCGCTCGCGATGTCTTCGCGCGGCGGGGCTATCACGCCACCAAGATCGACGAGATCGTGGCCGCCGCGGGAATCGCGCGCGGCACCTTCTACCTTTACTTCGAGGACAAGCGGGCAATCTTCGAGGAGATTGTCGATCGGACGATCGCGCGCCTGGGGCTGGCGATCGTACGGGTCGATCCTCACGACGCGTCCCGCTCGGTGGCCGATCAGGTACGCGACAACATCCGGCGCATCGTCCGCATCCTGCTCGAGGATCGAGCGACGACCAAGATTCTTCTCAGCGACGCCCTCGGCGTCGACCCGGCGTTCGACCGTAAGCTCTTGTCGTTCTACGACGAGATGTCGAGCCTGCTCGAGACCTCCCTTCGCGAAGGACAGGAGCTCCAGGTGGTGGCCGTCGGCGACGTCCGCCTGATGTCGTGGCTCCTCATGGGCGCCCTAAAGGAATCGCTGTTCCAGATCGTCCAGCGCGGGGCCGAGTACGACGACGAAAAACTCGTGGACGGCGCATTCGACTTTTTTTGCGCCGGATGCCTACGCGTCACTTGATCCGGATCACCTCCCGCATCTCCCCACGGGCGGCCAACCCGCCGCCGCGCGGGGCCTCTTGACATATCGAAAAGAACTATCTAAAGATATATCGAGATGGGAGCGAGGTAACCTATGCACGGCCCTTGGAACCCGGATTGGAGCTGCGTGATGGGCGGGTATCGCGGGCGCGGTCGCTGGCACGGCAGCGATCCAAGCGCCGGAATGTGGAGTGAGTGGTGGCGGTCCCCCCCGCCACGTGCAGAGCGCGGCGTGGTCCGCTGGCTGGTGCTCGACGCCATCGTCGCGCAGCCGCGCCACGGATACGAGATCATCCAGGCAATCGGCGAAAAGAGCGGGGGGGCCTACCGTCCCAGCCCCGGGGCCGTGTACCCGATCCTTCAGATGCTCGAGGAGCTCGGCCACGCCCGGACCGTTTCCCGTGGCGAGCGGAAGATCTACGAGATCACCGAGGAAGGCCGAGCCGAGCTCGCAGCGCACGCCGACGAGGTGCGTGAATTCTACGAGGGACAGGCCGATGCAACGTGGGAGCACCACGCCGAGGACGTGGCCCACCTCATGAAACGCGTCGGTAGTGTCGTGCGTCTCTTCAAGCGTGCCATGCACCGCGGCGCATTGAGGCCGTCGACGATGAGAAAGGCGCGCGGTATTCTGGACGACGCGCTCGGCAAGCTCGAAGAGCTGCTCTCCCCGGAGGACCTGTGAGCTCCGCCCTCGCGGCGCCTCCTGCGGCACAACGGTGGACCAAAGCATGCGGCCTGTGCCGGCGAACGTACGGCGCAGCGGAGTGGCGCGAGCTGCCCGTGGTGACGACCGTGCCGGCGGCGAGCGTTCAGGGTCACCTCAGCGTGCCGGCCACCTGGGACGTCGAGCTGCGGCAGTGCTCATGCGGCACCGCGCTCGCGGCCCGGGCTCTCTGACCAACGGTCGGCCCAGGCCCGACCGGTGCTCGTGAGCCGGGTTCTCTGACCGGCGCTCTTGGGGACGGGCACCTGTTCGCCCCCAATCGGGGCCGACGGGGATATAAACGAGGACATTGGAATGGCCGAGAGCGCGGTGTTCCCCACTTCGGCCACGGATCCGCTGAACGACGTGCTCTGCGCGCGCTTCGGCCTGCGTGAGTTTCGTCCGTGGCAGCGAGAAGCGATCGACGCCCTTCTCGTCGGATGCGGCCGTGTGCTCGTCGTGGCGCCGACCGGAGGGGGCAAGTCACTCACCTACCAGGTTCCGGCAATCGTCCTCTCCGGGACGACGCTCGTCCTGTCTCCCCTCGTCGCCCTCATGGAGGATCAGGTCCGGGCTCTCGCGACCCGCGGCATCGCCGCCACCTTTCTGGCGTCGACGCTCGATCCGTCGGAGCGACGGCAACGTGAAGCGGCAATGCGGCGCGGCAGCTACAAGCTCGTGTACGCGGCTCCCGAACGCCTTGCTTCGGAAGCGTTCGTCGAGATCTTGGCGGCCAGCAACGTGTCGCTCGTCGCCGTGGACGAGGCGCACTGCATCGCTCAGTGGGGGCACGATTTCCGACCGGATTACCTGCGCATCGGGAGGTTGCTCGAGCGACTCCGGCCAGCACGAGTCCTCGCCTGCACGGCAACGGCGACGCCGCGGGTCCGCCGCGAGATTCGAGACCACCTGCGTCTGGGCCAAGATTGTCACGAAGTGCTCCGCGGCTTCGCCCGCCCCAACTTGCATCTGTCGGCCAGTAGCGTCGAGGGGGCGCAGGCGGCACACCGCGCGGTCCTCCACGCGCTCGCATCCGGGCTCGGGGCTTCCCGGGCGCCGCGGGGGGCCGGCATCGTGTACACGGCCACGCGGCGAGGCACCGAACGGTGGGCGGATGCTCTCCGTCGCTCCGGCTGGAATGCGGCCCCATACCACGCGGGACTGGCGGCCGACGACCGGACACGGATCGCATCGCGTTTCGCCGATCGATCTCTCGATCTGGTCGTCGCGACCAACGCATTCGGAATGGGCATCGACCGCGCCGATATTCGCGTCGTCGTCCACGCCCAGCCCCCCTCGTCGATCGAGAGCTACTACCAGGAAGTCGGCAGGGCCGGACGCGACGGCGCGGAGGCATACGGTCTCCTCCTCTGCTCAGCAGCGGACGTCGCCCTTCGACGTCGCCTGGTCACGATGGGCACGGACGGCGCGCAGGTCTCCGCCGATGTGGCAGCGCGTGCCTGGGAGCTGTTTCGAGGGCTCTTACGGTACCTGGACGCCCGGACATGCCGCCACGACTTCATCTTGCGATATTTCGGCGACGACCACGAGACTCTCGGGGGATGCGGCCACTGCGACGCCTGCGCCGCATTCGACCCGACCGCGGGACCCGACGACTCCGAACGCACGTCCAGCCTGGTTCGAATGGCGCTCTCGGCCGTCGCGCGCGCACGAGGACGAGCAGGCCTTGTTGCGGTGACGTCGATGCTCCGAGGGGTCGACGACAAGAGGACACGCCGCTTCGGCTTCACCTCGCTGTCGACTTTCGGGCTGATGCGCGAGCGGTCGCACACCTGGATCCTGGAATTGATGCGCGGACTGCTCGCCGCCGGCTGGATCGATCTCACGCCCACCGAGCACTCCACGGCCGTCCTCACGCCGGAGGGAGCTCGGATCATGCGCTCCAAGGAAGCCATATCGCACCAGCTTCCGCCCGACCCCGCTCAGCGGCCGCCGACGCGCACGGCGGCAGGTCCCAAGGACGTGCGTCTCGCCGGAGCCGCGCCCGGACGCCACCCCGGCCGCGAATCGCTCGATGTACGCGCGCGCGGTCGCTTCGACCGCCTCCGCGCGCACCGGGCCGAGGTCGCGCGAGCTCGAGGCGTGCCCCCCTACCTCGTCGCGCTGGACCGCACCCTCCTCGAGATGGCGCAACGCCCGCCCCGATCGCGGGCGGAGCTGCTCGAGGTTTTCGGAATGGGTCCGGCCAGGGCCGAAAGTTTCGGGGACGGCTTCCTCGCCGTGCTTCGAGAGTGATCGCTCCTCGGGGCGATCAGCCGCCGCGGCCGAAGCGGAGCACGAGGCCCGCCCATCCACGGGCCAGGTAGGCGGCATTGAGCACGATGTAGACCCAGAGATACGCGTCCATCCGTCCGGCGAGCGCCCAGATCCAGATGTGGCTCGGGTAGTGATTGAGCCACCGGAGGAACGTCGCCGCGAGCGACCTGATGCGTGCCACGAGACTTGCGGGTTGGGTGATTCCAGCCGTCTCGTAGAACGAATCGACCGTCGTCTCCCGCCCCGACAGCTCCGGCCGGCGCACGAAATTCGTAAGGGAAATGGCGGAGGCGACGGACGTCACGCCGGCGATTCCCGCGAGCAGGAACCGTGAATCGCCGGGGTCCCAACCCCGACCGTCGATTCCCATGCCTCCCATTCGCCAGGCGCGGACGGAAAGGGCGGCGACGAGCAGGATCGCCTTGAGCTCGTCGGTGAAGAAATCGAAAAGGTGCCCCGCCTTCGACGCGAGCTTCTTGTGACGCGCGAGCATCCCATCGGCGCAGTCCAGACAGTAGCTGGCTTCCAGCAAGGCGACCGCCGCCAACCCGCCTTGCCAGGAAGGCATGGCGGCGAGCACCGCCGCCCCGAGGACGAACACGGCCAAGTTCAAAAGAGTCAACTGGTTCGGCGTCACGCGCGTGGGCGAAACTGCAGCGACCACGAGCGCCGCGACGGGTCGCATTGCGTAGGTATTGAAGATCTGGTCGTGCTTCTTGCGGGTCTCCCGGTAGATGCGTGCGGCCGCGGCGATCATCGACGTGGATGCTACCGCGTCCACTCGCTGCTCCCCAGACGGCTCGATCTGCGCTACAGGCGATGTGCCATGTCGATGAAGCGCAGCAAGCAACGCAGCTCCGGACCGAGCCGAAATTCGGGCGACGACGACGACGCGCCCGCGTGGGCCAAGCCCGTGGAGGCCGAACCGAGTTGGGCCGATGTCGGATCGAAGCCCGACAGCTCGTTCGTGCCATTTTCGCTCGCCTCCCGGTATGCCAAGGGCGACCTCATTTTGCATCCGAAGTTCGGCAAGGGCCTGGTGCTGGGCGCCGAACCGACACGCATCGACGTGCTATTTCAAGACGGCAAAAAGAAGCTCGGTCACGCCGTGCCCTGACGCGGTTGGCCGCACTTTCTTCTGCTGGGGGGCTTGGGGGAGCCGCGCTCCCCACAACGTGAACGGCTTGGCGGGTCCGCCGCAGCGGAGCCGAGCGAGCGTCAGCGAGTCGAGGCGGAGCGAGGCTCAGGATGACGCGAGAACCCAAAAACAAAGCCCAGCGAGAAGCCTACGTCAGCGCAATGACGCCGATCGCGGCAAGGGAACGCAGGATCTCCGCCGCCTCGTCGGTGGGCATGGGACAGGCGCTGAAAATATCCGCAATGGACGACTTTCCGTCCACCAGCCAAAGAACGAAACCAGCTCGGTGATCCAGCGGCAGCTTGCGCAGCGCTCCGCGCGACACGGCGATACGGGGGACGGATTCCAGCGGCAGGTCGTTTCGGATCAGTCCAGACCCGGGCACGGACTCGAAGTCGACGTGCGCGCGCTGAACGACGCGACGAGGCCGGTCCACCACATTCGCACTATGCAGCGAGGACAAGGAAAAGCGCAAGCCACGCCGCACATGGCCCCGATCGCCAACCGGACAGCGCCCCATTTTTTCGCGGTATTCGGGCCCTACCCCAAGAACCCGCGTGTTTTTCCGCTTCCCCGGCAACCCTCCCCTGACCGTCGCCGCGCTTGGCCGGCCTCCCCGTTCGCCCTGGGGTCCATTACGATCGCGACAGGATGCTTCCTTCGTGGACAGCCGCGACAGCCGCGATCGTCGACGCATTGTCGCGTCTCGACTTGGATTTCGGTCGCTTGGCCCTCGCGTGGGCGCGCGCGATGCCCTCGATCCTGCTCGTGCCCGCGTTCGGCCTTCGCGCCTTGCCTCCACCGTCGCGGGCGGTTTTGGGGCTCGCCCTCGCCGGGTGCATTTTCCCCGCGATCACACCGCTGTCCGCGACGGAAACCGGCGCCCAGCCCTGGGCGCTCCGTGCGGTGGTGGAAGCATTCCACGGGCTACCCATCGCACTCGCGGCGGCCATCCCACTCTGGGCCGCGACCATGGCCGGAGGCGTTGCCGACGCTTTGCGTGGGGCCCAGGAGGCGCCGGGCCCGCCCGTCGTGGAGGGCCACGCGACTCCCTTGGGAATTCCACTTTCGCTGCTCGCAAGCGCCCTGTTCATCGAGGGCGGAGGACCCGGCCGCGTCGCCGAGGCGCTGGCGCTCCGGCCGTGGCCGCCGGACCCGTTCGTGCGCGCCGCCCATGATTTGGCCGCCGGCGTGTCGCTCGCTGTGGCGCTTGCCGGCCCTCTGCTCGCGGCCAGCGTGGTGGTCGAGATCGCGGCGGCGCTGGTAGCGCGTGCAGCTTCTCCGGCTCAAGTGCACGTGCTGCTTGCGCCGCTTCGCGCGCTCGCTGCGCTTTCGGCGATGGCCCTCGTTCTGGGACGCCTCGCGTGGGCACTTGGCCGCGCGGTCGCCGCCGCGCCCTAGAGAGCGGTGTCATCGCCACCGTTTCATGTCTCGGGCACGCCGCCCGGGCAGCTCCCGAGGCGCCGGCGATTCCCAGCCTCACAGTCCCAGCCTCACAGTCCCAGCCTCACAGAGGGATTTGGTAACCGACGGTGATTCCGAAGTCGAAGGCCGCCACGTCCCCCGTCAGCGTCGGACAGTCGCCGAGTGGATCGCAGGACGTTTCCTGGGAGAATGGCTTCTCGGCCGGCAGGAACCATCGATCGGCGCGAAGCGCGACGCCGATCACCCACTGATCTGTGATGAGATACTGAACCCCGGCCTGAACGCCGATGGCGAACCCCTCGGTGCTCACCGTTACTGTGTTCGTTCCGAGAAACGCAGGCACCGTAACCGGAATGTTCGTTTCGAAGCGATCGGAAATCACGACCCCTCCCGCCGCGGCTCCAATCCACGCTTCGAGCCAGCGCAGGTGAAAAGGAAAGTAGCGGCCCTCGGCGCCCATGAACAGATAGCTTCGAGAGTGCGTGCGTTCGAGCTCGCTTGCGCCGCCGGCATTGTGGTCACTGGTCGGATTCGGAGCGAAAATCGCGCTCGCTCCGAATGCCCAGCTGCGGTTGGTCCGGTAGAGGAGGTGAATGCCGGTCTCGATCGTGGCGTCGCCATTTCCCACGGGGCCCAGAGGTGTCGACCCTCCGCGATTCGATGCAGAGATCGGAGCCGTGGGCAGCACGATGATCCCCGCTTCGGCAATCGCGATCGTGTGCGGCCTGCCCATGACCGAGGTTGCTTCCACGGGGTCGGCCGCGGCCGCTCCCCGCGCGAAGGTCACGGCGACGAGACCCACCGCCGCGGCCACTCGTCCCCCGCTCAAAGCCACTTTCCCGTCTGCGTCGAGCTCGCCTTGGGTTCCGCAGACGGGATCGCGATCCCACCCGAGGCCGGGCCCGCGGGGCCGGCAGCGTCCCCAACCGCAACGCTCCGCGACGTGCTCATCGTCGTCCCGTCGACCCGGGCGGTGAACCGAACGTCGAAGCGGCCGGTCTGCAGAAACGTGAACGTCGTCCGGAAGACTCCGGAGCCGTCATCGGCGGCGGGAAGCTCGGTCCCCGCCGCGAGCCCCGGCCCCGAAATCCGGAACCGCGCCCCGTCCACCTGGCGGACCGCGGTGCCACTACCCGCGATTCGTGCCGCAAAGTCCACCGGCTGCCCGATCCCCGGCCGAGCCCCCGACGAATCGAGCTCCAGGCGCAATCCGCCCTGAGCGGAAGAGGGCGTGGCCGGCGACGAAAGTGTGGTCGCCAGCGGAGGGACCGCGGGCCCTTCGAAGGGAGTGGCCGCGGCCGGAGCCGCCCCAGCCGACTCGGGGCTCGCCGCGCGCACGGAGCCGACCTGCAACTCCGCCCCGGCTCGCTCGGCTGCAGGACCCCAGTCGGCCGATCCCTCCTCGCGCGCGAGCGGACCCGCGGATGGGCTCGGCGTCATCGATGTGTGCATGAGCCCCGCCCTCCACGCGATCCCCGCAGTCGCCGAAGCCCCGATGAGAAAGCAGAACACCACGAGGGTCATCCGCCGCGCGTGCAAGGGTCCCGACGAGAAGGCCGCGGCTTCGCCCGCGAGAGTCGCGTCGACCGAGGATGGGGGCCGCGCCGTCGGGGGCGAGGTCGGGCCGAGCGAAGGCGACGCGGGTACCATCGGCACGCCGCCGGGGAGCGGCGGCGGCGTCGGCGCGGCCGAAGGCGAACGTGCAAGCATCGTCGCTCCGGGCGGCGGCGGAGCCAGGAGCGAAGACGGTGCCCCCATCATCGGGGCGACGACGGTCAACCCGGGCGGCGAGTGGCCGCCAGAATGCGGCGGGGCGGCGACGGCAGCAACCGTCGCCGATCGAGGCACCTGCGATCGGGCGATGGAGGCATGGTGGTCATCCATCGTCGCGTCGACGTTCACCGGGGCCGCCTTCGACAGCCTGGCCTCGAATTCGGCGGCCGGTGTCCATTTGGTCGTCCCC
>DASPUY010000008.1:0-21458 GCA_035622655.1 Polyangiaceae bacterium | reverse complement strand
CCCGTCCGGTTTCGGGGGTTCGGGGGGAAGAATCGGCTTGATACGGTCCCATAGCCCATCGGAAACGAGCGGTTTCGCCATGGGCCCATCCACCTATCCATCCATCGCCGGGTGGGCCAAGTTTTGAAACCGCCTCTAAGCTCAAATTGGACCTTGCTCGCGTGGCATTTCCTGACTCGTCCTATTTATGTCCCCGTACCCCAAATCGGTTTGAATTTACGCGTTGTTTGCGCGCAGCGCTCTCGTGGCTTCACGTTGCCCATGGATGGCGTGTCGGCCCCGGCACCCCTCATGGCGCCGGCAACGTGACGAAGAACGTCGCACCGGCGTCCACGCGGCTTTCGGCCCAGATCCGGCCGCCATGCCGCGAGACGATCCTCTCGACGGTGGCGAGCCCCACTCCCGTGCCGGGAAACTCGGTCTGGTTGTGCAGCCGCTGAAATAAGCCGAACAGCTTGCTCGCGTACCTCGTGTCGAACCCGGCGCCGTCGTCGCGCACGAAGAAGGTCGTCACGCCGTCCGCTCCCGGTCGTTGACCGACCTCGACGTGAGCCTCCGCGCGCTTCGCGGTGAACTTCCACGCGTTGCCGAGCAAGTTGGTGACGACGGCGCGCATCAGGACCGGATCCCCGAGAACACGCATCTCCGGATGGATCGTCACGCGGACGACCCGGTCGGGATGGGCATCACTCAGCTCGCGGCAAAGCTCATGAGCGAGCGCAGTCAGATCGATCGGCACGCGCCGCATCTCCGCCTCGACCGCACGGCCAAGAAGCAACATGCCATCGATGAGATCTTCCATCGACTGGGCGCCGGCGAGGATCCTATCGAGGTGTCGGCGTCCGGTCGCGTCGAGCTGCTCGCCGCAGTCTTCCGCGAGAGCCGTGCCGAAGCCGCGGATGGCGCGAAGCGGCGCGCGCAGGTCGTGGGAGACCGAGTACGAGAACGCCCGGAGGTGGTCGTTCGCGACGGCGAGCTCCGCGGTGCGCTGCTCGACCCGTCGTTCGAGATCGCGCAACACTTCGTCACGCGCCCGCTCGGCATCGAGGACTCGCAGAATCTGCTTGCACATCCACTCGCCGCGTTTGGCCGCGTCGGCCCCCTCGCGCGTCTCCAGGAGCAGCTCGGGCGGCACATAGAAGAGATTGTCCCGGTTGAGCGTGTCGCCGACGTAGGCCGCCCGGTGCGTGGCGAGAGCGTCGCGCACCGCCTCCGGGGGAACCATCGCGCGGTGATACTGGCAGATGCCCCGCAGCGGCTTGTCCCGGATCACCTGTTCGAGGAGCGCTTCGTAGCGCAGGAGCTGGCCGAAGTTGTCGTCCGCTCCCAGCTCCCATCGCATGTCGCCCGTCGCGCAGAGTCCGCGGAAGCCCGCCCGCAGCGCATCGTCGACGGCCGAGCAAAGATTGTCGACCATGAGGTCGGGCTCGAATCGCCCCTCCGTCAAGTGACTTCGATCCGACGAGAAGAGCAGCGCGGAACGGCTCGCCTCGCGGGTCGTGTCCACGCCCTTGGCCGACAGCGCGGACTCGACCATCTGCACGGCATCGGGACTCCCGAGGTAAAGGCAACGCCAGTTTTCCCGAAGACCGTCGATGAGCAGAGGGACGACGACCGGCAGCTGCTCGGACGGATGGCCGTCGTAAATGAGGCACTTGTGTCGGCTCACTTCTCGCGTCTCGGCTTCCGAGATCATCGACAGATGATGCCGCGCCCTTCGGGCCGTGGTCAATCAATGCCGTTAAACATCCCAGCGCACGTTCGTCGGGCCCCTGGGTCATATCCGCGGCATGCCCATTGCGTGCTCTGTGGGAGCAATGCCGGCGAACTGCGCGACGAGGTTGTGCACGGCGGAGATGCGTCGCATCGGCCGTCCGCTTCCGCTGGCGGCTGCAGGATCGAACGATGCGAGGGGTCTCATGGAAATCGGAATGGTCGGGCTGGGTCGGATGGGCGAAAACATGGCCTCTCGCCTTGTGCGCGCGGGCCATACCGTCGTCGCCTTCGATCCGAAACACGAGAAGGTGAAGATGCTCGCGGAGCAAGGCGCGCTTGCTGCGGGATCGCTCGGCGAGCTGGTCGACATGCTCCCACTGCCACGGGCGATCTGGCTCATGGTGCCGGCGGCGGTCGTGGAGGAGACCATCGGCGCGCTCGCGGGCACGTTGCGGCGCGACGATACGATCATCGACGGCGGCAACTCGCACTACCGCGACGACATCCGGCGCGCTCGCTCGCTGTCGGCGGCGGGAGTCCACTACGTCGACGTCGGAACCTCCGGCGGCGTCTGGGGCGGACAGCGCGGCTATTGCCTCATGATCGGCGGTGACCGCGAAGTGATCGCCCGACTCGATCCGATCTTCTCTGCGCTTGCTCCCCACGTCGACGCCGCCACTCGCACGCCTGGGCGGAGCGGGCCGCCGACCACGTCCGAGCAAGGCTACCTGCGCTGCGGACCGAGCGGGGCTGGCCACTTCGTGAAGATGGTGCACAACGGGATCGAATATGGGCTCATGGCCGCGTACGCGGAGGGGTTCAACATCCTCCGGCGCGCCAACGCGGGGACCGAGGCGCGCACCGAAGACGCCGAGACCGCGCCTCTCGAGGACCCGGAGCTTTACCAGTACGAGCTCGACTTGCCGGAGATCGCGGAGCTCTGGCGGCGCGGCAGCGTCATCGCCTCGTGGCTCCTGGATCTCGCCGCCGTCTCGTTCGAGCGCGACCCGCAGCTCGACGAATTCGCGGGCCGCGTCTCCGACTCGGGCGAGGGACGCTGGACGCTCAAGGCCGCGATCGACGAGGGCGTTCCGGCGCCGGTTCTCGCGACCGCGATCGCCGAACGTTTCGCGTCCCGGGGTCAGGCGGACTTCGCCGACCGCATGCTCTCGGCGATGCGGTTCGAGTTCGGCGGCCACGCGGAAAAGCGGGCATGACGATGCCGTGAATCTCCTCGATGGACGAAGCGAGCGCTTGCGTCGGTCGAAAAAAGAGCTGGCGACGTCATGTCGTACGAACCCATCGAGAGCTACGGCGTCATTGGCAACATGCGCACCGCGGCGCTCGTGAGTCATGCGGGCTCGATCGATTGGATGTGTTTTCCCCAGTTCGACTCCCCGAGCGTCTTCGGCGCGTTGCTCGACGATGCGAAGGGGGGCCGGTTCCGCATCGGCCCGTGCGGGGCGCCGAGCACGACCAAGCAACTTTATTGGCCCGACACCAACGTGCTGGTGACGCGTTACCTCTCGCCGGAGGGCGTCGGTGAGATCGACGATTTCATGCCCGTCGTCGGCAGCGCGAATCCGGCCGACAACCAGGTCGTGCGGCGCGTGCGCGTCGTTCGCGGCAGCATGGCGTTCGCGCTCGCCTGCGAGCCCGCGTTCGACTACGCGCGACGCGCTCCGAAGACGACCCTCGTGCCCAACGGAGCGCTCTTCGTCGGTGACGACGGGGGCCAGGGCTTGGCCCTCGCGAGCAGCCGGCAGCTCACCGTGACGCCGCGGGGCGTCGCAGGGCAGTTCGTGCTGGGCGAGGGCGAGAAAGCCACGTTCTTGCTGCACAGGCTCTGTCCCGAGCGCGGATGCATGCGGGCTCCGTCCGAAGCCGAGGCGCAGGCGCTGTTCGAGGAGACGGTCCACTTCTGGCGGGGATGGCTGTCTCGCTGCACGTACCGGGGCAGGTGGCGCGAAATCGTCCAGCGTTCCGCCCTTGTCCTCAAGCTGCTCACGTTCGAGCCGACCGGTGCCATCGTGGCGGCACCCACGAGCAGCCTTCCCGAGGAGCTCGGTGGGGTTCGCAACTGGGATTACCGGTTCGCCTGGATACGCGACGCCGCCTTCACGCTGTACGCGCTTTTGCGCATCGGCTTCACCGACGAAGCGGACCACTTCATGGGTTGGCTCGAGGCGCGTTGTCGCGAGGCAAGCGGGGATCCTCCCCTGCAGCTCGTCTACAGCGTCGACGGTCGCGACGGGCTGGAGGAGCAAGAGCTCTCTCACCTCGAAGGGTACCGTGGCTCGCGACCGGTCCGCGTCGGAAACGCCGCGTACACCCAGCTCCAGCTCGACATCTACGGCGAGATGATGGACTCGGTGTACCTGTTCAACAAGTACGGCGCACCGATTTCGTACGACCTCTGGGTGCAGTTGCGGCGCATCACCGAGTGGCTGTGCGACAATTGGCGCCGCCCGGACGAAGGCATCTGGGAGACGCGCGGCGGCCGGCGCGAGTTCGTGTATTCGAAGCTGATGTGCTGGGTCGCGCTGGACCGCGCGTTGCGACTCGCGGACAAACGCTCGTTCCCGGCCAACCGGAGCCGATGGGTTCTGGAACGAGACGCGATCTACGAGGAGATCATGGTCCGCGGCTGGAGCCCCTCCCGCGGTTCGTTCGTCCAGTTCTACGGGAGCGAGATGATCGACGCGTCGAACCTGCTCATGCCCCTGACGTTTTTTCTGTCCCCGGTCGACCCGAAGATGTGCGCGATGCTCGACGCCGTCACGCGTCCACCCGCTCAGGGCGGCCTGCTCTCCGACGGGCTCGTCTACCGCTACAACTCGCGCGACCCCGCCGACGGCCTCACGGGCCAAGAGGGGACATTCAACTGCGCGACGTTCTGGCTCGTGGAGGGGCTCACTCGGGCCGGCCGGGCCGACAAGAGAAAGCTACAGGACGCGCGATTGCTCTTCGAGCGCATGCTCGGTTACGCGAACCACGTCGGACTGTACGCCGAGCAGACGAGCAGCACCGGAACCGCGCTCGGGAACTATCCGCAGGCGCTCACGCACCTGGCGTTGATCAGCGCCGCCTTCAACCTCGACAGGACGCTCAACGAGCTCGGGTCTCAGGGCTGAGGGTCGCGCGCTCGGGAGCGTCCTGGCCCGGGTTGGTGCGCTGCCACGCGTCGAGGTCTCGTACGCGTGCGAACCATCCTCGGATGTGGACGAAGTCGCCCAGCGGGAGCTTTGCCCGGGTCATGGCCATCAGCGGAGCAGCCAGGGCGAAGTCGGCAAGCGTCAGCCGGCCCTGGGTGATCCAGTCCTTGCCGGCCAGGTGGGTGTCGAGGACACGCCCGCACTCGATGACGAGCTTCTCTCCGCGGCTGACCTCGGTGGGGTCGGCGTTGCCGAGCCCGATCAGAGGTTTGACGGCACGCTCCCAGTTGAGGACGCCGACCGCCGGGGTGAAGTGGTGTGCCGACCAGAAAAGCCACCGATTCACGTCCGCGCGCTCCTTCGCACCTTGCGGATAGACCGACTGGCCGGGGGTCACGTCTGCCAGATACTGCATGATTGCATTCGACTCCCAGAGCACGAAGTCGCCATCTTCGAGGACCGGGACCTTGCCGTTCGGGTTTCTTCGCAAGTGATCGACGGATCGCTGATGGCCCTTTTGCAGATCGACGAGGACGAGGTCGACCGGAGCGCGCAGGTGGAGCGCGGCCATCACAGCGCGTCGGGCGTTGAGTGACATCGGGTGGTGGTAAAGGTTCATCGGAGGGTCCTTTCGTCGGTCTGCCCGTACCGGGCCTGCTGGCCCCGGTATCCGGGCTGCTGAAAGCACCTTGCCCGACGCCCCTGTCAGCCTATTGTCAGGTTTGTCCGCGATGTCTCGAACCGAACGTCTCTTTGCCATGGCGGAATACCTCCGGGGCCGGCGGACCGGCGTGACCGCGGACGCTCTCGCTCGCCGTTTCGAGGTGACCGTGCGGACGGTCTACCGCGACCTCGACGCGCTGCGCGACGCTTCGATGCCGCTTTCCGCGGAGCGCGGCCGCGGCGGAGGGTACGCGCTCGACGCCAGCTACGCATTGCCTCCGGTGAACTTCACGGCGCGGGAGGCCGCACTTCTCGTTGCCCTCGGACGCCACGCCGTCGACACGCGCCTGTTGCCGTTCACCGAAACGCTGGAGTCGGCGCTCGACAAGGTCCGTTCGGCGCTGTCGAAGTCGGCGCAGCGCGAGCTCTTGGTGCGCGTGCGCGAGCTGTCGTTCATCGGGGTCCCGGCGCTGCCCACGCGCAAGGACGTGCGATCGCAGGTGGAGCGCGCCTGGTTCGAGCAGCGACCGCTCCGAATCACTTACGTCGATGGGGACAACGTCGAGTCGACCCGCGACGTCCGCATCGAACAAGTCGTGATGCATCGGCACGAGACGCGGCTCGACGTGACGTGTCTCCCCGGCGGCGAGCGTCGCCAGCTACGCCTCGACCGCATCACCCGCGCCGAGCAGGACCCGTGAGCGACGTCAATCTCACCGCCCGGTTGCTCTTGCCCTGGTGTCGGGCTCGTCTCGAGCAGAGGCGCGGGCCAGCCGCTTCTCATCGCGCCTGGGTGCTGGGGCTCAACGGGCCCCAGGGGTGTGGGAAGAGCACCACGGCCGCAGCGCTCGTCGTCGCCGCGCAAGCCGAGGGGTGGCGAGCCGTCTGCGTGTCGATTGACGATTTCTACCTGACGCACGACGAGCAGCAGGCCGTTGCAAACGCTCATCCGGCCAATCCGTACTTGCAGTACCGCGGATATCCGGGCACACACGACGTCGATCTTGGCGCGCGCGTGATCGACGCGCTGGCCTCGTGCGTCGAAGGTTCCGTCGTACTGCTCCCCGTCTACGACAAGTCCGCGCACCAGGCGCGGGGAGATCGAGCGCCGGCGTCGCGCTGGCGGCGCGCGACAGGCCCGTTCGACATGGTGATCGTCGAAGGCTGGATGCTCGGTTTCGTCCCTGTGGACGAAGCGAGCCTGGAGCCTGACCTGCGCGCGCCCAATCGTTACCTCGCTCGGTACGGCGCGTGGCATGAGCGGCTCGACGCGCTCGTTCATCTGTCGGTCGATTCATTGGCCACCATCGTCGAATGGCGGGTCGAGTCCGAGCGGGCTCGCCGGCTGCGAGGAGAGACGGCGCTCTCGGACGAGGACGCCGCCGACTATATCCACCGCTTTCTTCCGGCGTATCGCATCTTCGTTCCGGCGCTTCAGGCGCGCCCACCGTGCGCGGATTTCCTCGGCCTCGCCCTGGCGCGGAGCCGGGACCCCGCATCGACGCAGCTTCTCCCCGGGTACGGCACCGCCGCCGTCTGAGGCCGGTCACGGGCACACCGCGTGCACCGCCTCGAAGCCCGGAGCTCGGAGAGAGCGACGCATCGCAAACGACGGAGCCGATCCATGCGGAAATCGATATCCGGCCGAGCATTGGTCGTCGTCCTGGCGACGCTCGGCCCGAGCGCGGGCACCGGCCTCGCCGCGACCCGAGCCGCTGCGCCAGCGGCGGCACCGGCGGCACCGGCGCACGAGTCGAACATCGACCCTGCCGCGAGGGACGCGCTCACCCGCATGAGCAACTATCTCAGGTCGCTCCAGGCGTTCTCCATCCACGAGGACGTGACGAGCGAGCAGGTCATTGACGGCGACATGAAAGTCCAGAAGTCGACCGTGGCCGACGTGCGATTCCGGCGGCCGGACCGCCTGAAGGCGGAGGTGCTCGGCGACGACGACAAGAATCACACGATCTATTTCGACGGCAATACGGTCACCGTGTACCTGCCCGCACACAATTATTATGCGCAGATGGATTCCCCTGGAGACCTGGGGTCCGCGCTCGACGCGGCCGAGTCGCGGTACGGGATCGAGTTTCCCACGCCCGACTTCCTTCGGACGGCCTCGCGCGAGGACTTGGCCGATGGTCTCACGGCCGCCGGCTACGTCGGCGCGAGCCGCATCGCCGGAGTCGACTGCGAGCACTACGCGTACCGCACGGCGGAGGTCGACTATCAGCTCTGGTTCGAAAAAGGCGGGTCCTTGCCGCGCAAGCTCGTGATCACCTCCAAGAAGGAGCCGGCTCAGCCCGAGTATTCGGCGGCGATGACGTGGGACGTCTCGCCCAAGATCGAGGACGCTGCCTTCGTCTTCACGCCCCCGCAGGGCGCCACGAAGATTCCGTTCGGCGTCGCGGTTCCCCGCCGGCGAGCCCGATCACCCGGGTCGCCCGGGCCGCACGGCAATTGAGGGATTCGCCGCCGAGCTGAGAGAGATTCGCCGAGGAGACCCGGACCATCCCCGTAGCGGCCGCCGCGGCCGTCACCGCGACCGCCATCGCAGTCGGAACGGTGGTCGCCGCGCTGCCCTCGAGCGGGTGCACGGCCGTGATCGTCGGCGGCGTGGGCTATCAGCGTTGTGGTGCGACGTACTACGAGCCGTCGTATCAGGGCGACGGCGTGCAATACGTCGTAGTGAGCCCGCCCCAATAGCGGTTTGCAACCGCATGAAGCGTTTGGCCGGCGCACGCTGGCCCCGCAACCCTCGCTCCTGCCGAGAAGCTCGGGGGCCTCGGCACCCCGCGCCCGTCGTGCTAAACGCAGGGTGGGTCAGCGTTCGCGTCTGCGGTCACTGCCTTTTTTTTGGTGACATTGCTCATGGCTCCTTCCCGCTCCCGTGGGCTCGTCGTGGCTTGCCGCATGGCGTTATCGGTCGCAGCAAGCTTGCTCGGCTGCGGCGGCAACGCAGGGAATCCCGAACCGACCGCGGGCAACGAGCCGACGGGCGCCGGGGGATCGGGGACCGAGTCGCAATCGGGGAGCTCCTCCAGCGGGAGCGTGCCCGCTGCGACTTCGGGGGGCAGCGGAGAATCGAGCGGGAGCTCCTCATCCGCAACCCCGGGCGGCTCGTCATCAAGCGGCGCGTCGCCGAGCAGCGGATCGTCCAGCAGCGCGTCGTCCAGCAGCGCGAAGGGGTCCGCGGGCAGCAGTGGCTCGACGTCCAGCAGCGCGTCGACGTCCAGCAGCTCAACGTCCAGTGCGGCGGGCGACGGCGGAACCTCCGGCCTTGGGGCCTGGATTACCGGTTACGTCGCCACGATGTTCGGCAATTCGACGATGGGCGATTGTGACAATTATACCGACTTCACAGATACGACGAATATCGCGGATTCGGCCTGTGTATCGTCCGACCAACTGACCATCGCCACGTACACGCCGGGTGTGGCCAACGACGCGAGCTACTACGGAGCGCCGGGGGACTTGAGCAGCATCTGGCAGGGACCCGAGTGCATGTGTCAGCCAGGCAGCGGAACCGGAACGGGCAATTGCACGGCTCCGCCCGCCTGCCCGATGGAGGAAGACTGCGGCATGTGCGTTGCCGTGAAGTGCGATCCGAGCGGGACGTTCTCGCTCGACGGGACGACCCATGATCAGAACTGCAGCACCACCGACTACGCCGTCGTCGAAGTAATCGACGCCTGCCCTCACAATCACCCGACCAACGTCGCTTCGAGCGAAGGCTGGTGCACGAGCAGGCAACCGAACCACATCGACCTGAGCTGTAGCGCCCTCGGGGGCATCTCCAACTTGGGAATGAACGTCGGACAAGACGGCTGGCTCAATGTGGACGTTCAAATCGTGCCTTGCAGTTCGGGGCTCGGGCTGCACTCGCTTTAGCGGCCGAGCACGCTCGAACCCGCCCTTCGCGCGCGTTAGTCTACGCGCATGAACCACACCGTTCATCCGAACCATCCGCACGTTCACGGCGAGGGCTGCGGTCACAGGTCCATCCAGCACGATGGCCACCGCGATTACTTGGATGAGGGTCACATGCACCACCCACACGGAGGACACGTCGACGAGCACCGCCTGGCCGTGAGCGAGACCAATCCCGCCGTCTGCACCCCCGACCACGGATGCGTGGCGCACGACCGGACGCACAGGCACGGGCCGTCTTGCGGGCACGATTCGGTTCCCCACGGCGACCACGTGGACTACATCGTCGGCGACCACCTGCACCATCCCTGCAGCGATCATTGCGACGATCACGGCCGGATCGCGTTCTAGCTGCCTCGCGAAAGGGGTGCATCCGACACGCCGATTTCATGTTGCACGCTTCGCCCCCCGTGGAAAGGTGAAGAGTCGGGGTATGGGCGACGCGACCACGATGAGAGATCGGATCCTTTTCGGAACGCCGCTTCCGGTCACCGGACGCATTCGCCAGCGGCCGTGAGGCGGTGAGCGCCGTGCAGCAGCGCGACTACATCGAGCGCATGGTCCAGCAGCTCGCCGGTGCGATTGCCACCATCCTGGGCGCCGCCTCGGCTGGTCGCTTCGAAGAAGCCGAGCGCGATCTCGATCGTGCCTGGTCCGGTCTCGGTCTGCGCCGCACCGACGTCTTGCGGCTCGACGACGACACCGTCTGCGCGTTGCTCGGCGCCAAGACCGAGCTCGCGGTCCGCCTCCTCGAAGCCCAGTCTTCCGTCGAGGAGGCGCGCGGCGCGCGCGAAGCGGCGGCCGCCCTGCGCGCGCGGGCGATGACTCTGCGCGCCACGGGCCGCATGTCCTCCTGATCTCTCGAGCGGCTCATTTTGTGTTCGCTTCCCACTCGCGACGAGGCACCGCGATTCCGGCGCCTCAATCTCCCGGGTGTAAAACGATCGGATAGACGACGGTGACCAGGCCGCCTTCGGGCTCTGGGAACGAGAGATTGCCGAACGCGCGGACGACACATTGCACGACGCTGCGATCGGGCAGGTCGCTGCCGCCGTCGGCCGTCATGGCCACCGCGCCGCTGCGATCGATCACGAACCTGACCGTGACGCGACCTTGCAGGTCCGAGTTGGCGCGGACGCCGTTTTCGTAGCAGAAGCGGAAACGGCCGAAGTTCTGGCGCACGATCCGCTGAATGACCGCCGCGGGCAGATGGCCGGCAACCTGAGGATTGCCTTCGCGGATGCGAGGAGCCCGGACCTCGTGCACCTGCGGAAGCCGCCCCCCTCCGGTCCCGATCCCCTGGCCGGGGCCGTTCCCGCGACCCTGCCCCATGCCCCCGAGCGAGCTCATGCCGATCCCGTCTCCCGGGCCCCCGCCGCTCTCGCCGACTCCGGACAGGCCGAGGCCACCGCCGCCCAACACGTCTCCGATCGTGTCGCCGAACAGCGTGCCCCGAGCACTCTTGTCGTCGCGGCCTGCCGATTCTTCGTGTCCCCAGGGGATCGTCGGCGCGTTTGGATCGCCGCCGGCGATCGCCCGCATGAGCCCGATCATTCCGAACTGCGCGGCCTCCTGCAGAGCTGCCTGCCGGGCGAGATGGGGGTCGGGACTGTCCCTCGGACCCTGGACACCGGCTCTGTGCGCCGTGTCGCGCGTGCTCGGATCGCCCATCGACCCCTCTTCACCCCCGGGGCGGGTTCCGGTTCCCCCCTCCCGGTGGTCGGGCGTCTCGAGGGCCGGCTGGCTGGAGCGCTCCTCGATTTCGCGCGATGCCGCGGCGTCGAGGAGCTTATGCACGATCAAAATCCGATCCCGATCGACGTCCTCGGCGTCGTCGCCTCGCAGGTTCGGCAGAAAGAAGGCGAAGGTCGCCAAGAGCCCCACGTGCGCCAGCAAGGACAGCGCGGCGTACCGGAACGATTCGGGCTCCATCGTGGCCAAAAACCCACCGGGCAAGGGCCTGCCTGCGTTGACAAGGCCGATCTCGAACGCGAGCGCGCTGCCGTCGAGCTTCATGCGTGCCCTGCCGCCCCGCGGAAGGTCGTATTCGTGACCGCCCCTCGCTTCGGTCGAGGGCGTCGCGCGGCCGGTCGAAACCAGGTCGGCGAGGCTCACCCTGCCGTGCCCGGGAACGTCGACGTAGCCGCTCGACCGAGGAAGGATGATGAGCACGACGCAGGGCCCCCGCGTGAGCACGATGGGCGCGCGGACGTCTCCGAGCGCGTTGCTCGGAATGAAGTAGTCACACGAGGCTTTGCCCGCGCGCTCCTCGCCGACGTAGAACGCTCGGGGGGGCGAGAGATGCGAGACGTGCAGGACGTTCCTGTCCCAGAGAACCGTCACCTCGATCGCGGGCAAGCGCGCGATCTCGACCTCGTCGGGGCTCACATCGGGTCCGCTCTTGACCATCGCGTACGTAAATCTTTCCCCTTCGTCCTCCGTCGGTGATTCGACCGGCGCGTCGGTGAGGGTCGGCATGGTCGGGTCGGCGCGCTCCACCACGATGACCGTCGACCCGATCTGGATCCGATCTCCCGGGCGCACGGGGCTCTTGTGCACGCGCTCCCCGTTGACCAGGGTTCCGGCCGCGGCCCCGAGATCGATCAGCGTGATGTCCGAGGGCGAGGCGACTTCGAGGACCGCGTGCATGCGAGCCGCAAGCTCGTCGTCGATGCGCAAGTGGCTGCGCGCGTCCCTGCCGATCTTGACGATGTCCCGCGCCGTCGTGTGACGTCGGACGGTCCGATCGCTGCGAACCACGGCAAGCGTAAGTGTGACCGCTGGCTTGCTCGAAGTGATCATGGACCTCGCCCCAGGCCTCCAGATCCGTCGCGCGGCTCTCGGGGGCCGCGTGAAATCACTGCGCCGGAGACATGGGCGAGCGACTCGAAGCTAGGACACCGGGTCGGCCGCGCCGGTTCCCGCGCTTTCGCTAACGCGGCGCGTCTCCTCCGGCGGCGACCAGAGCGCCGCGTTGACGAGCCGGTTGCGGGCGCACCCGGTTGCGAAGAGGGCACGGGGGAGTTGCATTCGACCCGCCGGTGGCAGTACACGTCGTCGCCGCGCGGAGAGCAAGGGTCGCGATGGGTCGTCGAATCTCGATGGGAGCGATGGGGTTGGCAATCGCCCTGCCACTTGCGATGCTTGGCTGCATCAAAAAGGAGTCCGTCGATCCCCAGGCCAGCGCTGCGGAGACCACACCACCTCCGCTGCGCGAGGCAGCCTCCCGCGCCAAGCGTCACGTCGGTGTCGCGCTCGCCACCTGGCATTTCGGCGAAGGCCGCTACGCGCAGGTCGCCGGGCGTACCTTCGACTCGCTGACTCCCGAAAACGAGATGAAGTGGGACTCGACCGAGCCACGCCCGGGCTCATTCGACTTCACTGCAGGGGACTCCCTCGTCGCTTTCGCGGTCGAGAACGGGATGCGAGTCCGCGGCCACACGCTCGTCTGGCACCAGCAGCTTCCGACGTGGGCCTCCGGGCTCTCGGGGGATGGGCTGCACGCTGCGATGATCCGGCACGTCCAGGGGGTGGCCGGGCACTTCAAGGGCAAGATCGCGCAGTGGGACGTGGTCAACGAGGCCATCGCCGAGGGCCCCAGCGGTGAGCTGCGCGGCGATTCGCCCTTCTCGGGGCTGGGGCCGACGTACATCGACGACGCGTTCCGGGCCGCGCGCGAGGCCGACCCGCACGCGATGCTCTTCTACAACGACTACGACATCGAGGCGGCCGGGTCCCCGAAGTCCGAAGCAGCATTCCACCTGCTCGAGCGCCTCAAACAGGCCGGCGTGCCCGTCGACGGCGTCGGCTTTCAGATGCACGTGGACCCACGCCACTGGCCGAGCGCGTCGGAGATCCAGCACAACATGGAGCGCTACGCCGCGCTCGGCCTGGCCGTGGAGATTACGGAGATGGACGTGCCGGTCGGCGAGATCGCGGGCACGCCGGCCGAGAAGCTCCAGAGACAGCGGGAGATCACGCACGACATCGTAGCCGCGTGCTTCGCGGTCGAGAAATGCTCGGGGGTGACGTTCTGGGGGTTGAACGACGAGTATTCCTGGCTCTCCGATCCGAAGTGGGGGCGACTGCGCGGCAGGCCGCCGCATCTTCCGTTGCCGCTGGACCCGGACTATCGGCCGAAGCCGATGTATTTCGGCATCCTCGATGCCTTGCAAGGACGCTGAGCTTCGCTTTCCCCGGGTCAGGGGCCCTTTTGTGGGGTCGTGACCGCGGGCGAGAAGGGGAACGGGAGCGAGTAGGCGGGCTGCATCGAAGGCACGTGTGGGAAGAGGAAGTTCGGCGCGTGAGCCCAGTCCCCGAGGAGCACCGTGGTGCCCGAACCTCCCAGCTTCGCGAGCGCGTCGTAGCCGTGGATCATCACTTCCATCGGAGTGATCCCTGCGGTCTCGGCGCGCTGCTCTTCGGCGTGCGCGCGAGCGAGTAGCATCGTGGCTTCCGCCTCGGCCTTGGCTTCGACGATCTTCTTCGCGGCCTCCGTCTCCGCGCGCAGCTTCGCCATTTCCGCTTCGGCGCGCGTCACCTTCTTTTCCGTTTCCAGCGCGGCCAGCTGCTGCTCGGCCTTGAGGCGCGCCGTCTCGGCTTCGTTCTGGACCTGGACGCGCTGGCGCTCGGCCTCCCACGCGATCGACGCCTGCTGTCGGGCCGCCTCCTGCTCGCCGGCGAGCTTTTGCCGGATCTTCTCCGCGATCTCGGGCGCATATTCGACCGCTTCGAGGGTGATGCTCGAGATCTCGACGTGCCGGCCGCTGGTGCGCCGCCGCACCTCGTTCTCCACCTCGTCCTCGATCGCCTCGTCCTTCTTCTGAAGCTCGGTGTAAGGGTGACGCGCGAACACGCCCCGGGCCGCGCTGCGGAACTCGGGCCCGATGACCTCGTCGTAATAGTTGGAGCCGATCTCGGTGTCGAGCTGGTAGAGCTCGGAGACGATTGGCCGGTAGATCACACTGAGTGTGAGGTCCAGATCGAGGCCTTCGAGGCTCTTGGTGTGGATGTGCTCCGTATGGGTGGAGTAGGTGACGTCGAAATCGTCGATGCGGTTCGGCGCGCACAGGATGAAGCACCAGCCGAGCGGATACCTGCCCGGCTGCAGCACCTCGCGACTAAGGCCCCCGCTGTTCGGCGCAAAGTAGAGGCCGCGGTGGCCGGGCTCGATGGTGGCGGTGGCGCACGCCGGCGCGACGATCGCGATTCCGAGTGCACCGAGAAGACTCATCGTGCGTGTCATCGAATCCTCCGTTCAGGCTCCTGGTCGCGTGCGGGCGTAATGTGGCAAGCCGTCGTGCACGTGTCTCGACCGCGTCGGGAACCATGGCGTGCGCTCAGGGCTCCGCGAGGGGCGGATCGAGGCTTACGCCGCCCGCGAGCCAGCCTGCAAGATCGCGTCCTACTTGCGACAGGCACCGGGCGACGACCTGTGAGCCCTGATCGACGGGCACGATGCCCCCCTCCCGGCATCCCGTCTGTGTCTGTCCGAGGTACGCGTTGCCACTGCGCGTGCGCAACGTGGCGCGCACATCAATCGCAATGACCACACGACCTCCCGTACTGAGCTCTGCGTCCGCGCCTGTGACCTCGACGAGCAGCGTCCATCCGCCTCGTCGTGCCGTCTCGTCGGCCGCATGCTGCGTCGCCCAGGCCGTCGTGGCGGAAACCAGAGACGAGCCGACGGCTTTTTCGAGCTGCGTATAGCTGACCTCCGATCCCCGCAGCGGTAGCGGGTCCGCAATCGCCGTGCTCCGCGTCACGATCTCGAGAGGGGCCCAGATCCCGGCGGCATAGGGGGACGGTGCCCCACCCTCCATCGCAAGCGGAACAATCTGCGGCGCGGACGCGCACCCGCCGAGTGTGAGATATGTGATCGCGCTCGCACCACCCGCCATGGCGCGTGCGAAATTGCATGCGCCCGGCCGCGACAGCCTCATGTCGAGATGAAATCGAGCAAGCTCCGAGCCAGTGGCTCGTTCGCGGCACGTTCGCGGCACGTTCGGGGGAACGCCAGGGCGCCCCGCCCCGGATCGACGATGCGGCTGCGGCGTCGTGCGCCGCTCAGCGTGGGGGCCCTTCGTCCACCGATGAGGACAGGCGCGCATCGCTCATGAGCATCTGATCGGTCGTATATGGTAGCCTCGCGGGCCACGATGACGACAAGCGAAACCGCCGTCCACCGCGTGCAAGACACGGCCCGCTGGGTGGCGGTCGCCCGGGCGTGCGAGTCCGAGCGCGCCGATGCGCTCTTCAAGGACCCCTTCGCGCGGAAGCTCGGGGGCCCGCTGGGCGAGGACCTCTTCCTGCGGCTCAGCGGCCGCAACGGCGCATGGCCGATCGTCGCGCGCACGGTCCTCATCGACCGTCTCGTGGCCGATGCCGTGCGCGACGGCGTAGATGCAGTGCTGAACCTGGCCGCCGGTTTCGACACGCGGCCCTATCGCACGACGCTGCCGGAGTCGCTCGCGTGGATCGAGGTGGACCATGCCGAGCTTCTCGCGGACAAGGAGGCGTCCCTGCGTGAATCCACCCCTGGGTGCCGTCTCGAGCGAGTCGGGCTGGATCTGTCCGACGGGGACGCCCGACGTGCGCTCCTGACCAGGCTGGGCGGCCGGTTTCGAAGGGTGCTGGTCATGACCGAGGGCCTCATGCCCTATCTCGCGCCGCAGGACGCGATGACCCTCGCGGAGGACATTCGCGCCATGCCCAATGTATTCCGCTGGATCGCGGACTTGCCCAACTCCGCTGTGCTGAGGTTCGTGGCGAGACAGACGAAGAATGCCCTTCAGGGAACGGCAAGGATGCAATTCGGGCCCGACGAGGGACCTCTCGTCTTCGAGCCGCTCGGCTGGAAAACCGTCAGCGCCGTGTCCATCTTCAAAACAGCGGGGCGGCTCAAACGTCTGCCGTTTCCGATGTCGCTCTTCGCGCACCTGCCGGAGAAGCCTTACGGGACGCCGGGAAGGCCCTGGTCGGGCGTCTGCGTGTGGGAGCCCCGCTGAAGGCGGTTTCGACCGGCCTGAAGCCGGGCTGACGCGCACCGCGCTCGAGCGCCGATCTCTCCGACCCCTGCGCCGCTGGGGGACGTGTGCGTGCAGATGCTCCCGACGAGGCTCGAGATATATGCGCACAGAGGCTCCCATTCGGGCCCTGCAGCGCACCGCGACTCCGGCGTCCACAGCGCCGCCTGGCCATTGCTCGAGGTCGCATTCACAATGCCATGTTGGGAGAGCGCGGCCCAACTCCAGAATCGCGCCGGAGACAACAGAAGGAAGAACGGCGTCTCCTATCAGGGAAGGTCGATGAATATCTACGGCTGCTCGCTCCAATGGTGGCGTCTCGCGACTCTCGTCACGTGCGGTGCGGCACTTTCGACGGTCGGATGCGGTGCTGCGACGGCGCCGCTCATCGACGATTTCGGCGAAGAAGCCCCGGGTGGAGGGGATGCCGCCGTGTCCGATGGGGGCTCGGAGGCCAGCAGGAGTGACGGCGCCGCGTTCGACGCGAGCGCCGATTCGGGCACGGACGGCGGGCCCGACGGCGGCGCCGACACGGGGAGCGGCGTGGGGCCCGATGGCGGCGCCGACACGGGGAGCAGCGTGGGGCCCGACGGCGGCGACGGCTCCACCGCCTGCCCTGGGGTCAGCGGCCAGAACCCCGCCTATTTCGTCGATCCGATTCACGGCAGCGATTCGACCGGCACCGGGAACAACTCCACGTCTCCGCAATGCGCTCTGCAGACGATCACGCGCGCGCTCGAGATCGTCGGCAGCTCGCCCAGGCCCCACACCACGATCGATGTCGTCGGCGGGACGACGGAGACCGAGGTCGTCACCATCCGGGGCGTTGCCACGGGTACGCCGTCCGCGGGGCAGGAGCTCTTTCCACTGACCATCGGATCGAATGTCACGCTGACGACCTCGACGGGCCCTGTGACGATCGAGGTGCCGCCGAATCTCCCGGGTGGCGCCACGACGGGGTTGGTGCTCGAGGGCAATCCGTCGGCCATCGTCGGCGGCACGGGAGCGGCGCTCACCATCGACGGGCAGACGCAGACGGCAGGGGTCGGAGTGACTGTCCAGTCGCCGGGAGCGTCGCTTTCCTTCGTCACGATCCAGAACTTCGCCGACGACGGGATCGAAGTTTCGGATCTGGGCGACGTCGCAAGCACGCTGGCGATCGGGCCGGGCGTCCAGTCGAACGGCAATGTCACCGACGGCCTTCTCGTGACCGGATCGTCGACGGCGACGATCACGGCGACCAGCGGCGTTCCCATTCAGTTCAATGCAAACGGCGCCCACGGGGTCCGTGTCACCGGGACCGGCGTGATCACTCTGACGGGAAGCGTGGGCGCAGAACCCCCGAGCTCCTCCACGATCGTCGCCAGCGGCAACGGCGGGGCGGGCATCTGGGTGCAGACGAGCGCTCGTACTCAAAGCACCATCACGGGAACGGTGTCGACGGGCAGCACGGAAGGCAACGGCATCCGGATCATCCCCGGGTCCAACGTGAAGGTTCGCGGGTGCTGGGTGCTCGGCAACTCGCGCGGAAACGGCATCGACATCGAGGACGTCACTGGGGCAACGGCCGCGTCCGTGGCCGACATCGACCTCGGTTCGAGAACCTCGGCCGGCGCCAACGTCCTGCAGGCGGTCTCCGGCTCCAACCCGAATGGAGGCGCCGGCATCTGCCTGAAACTGCCCGGAGGCTCGGCCGCGGAGCTCGATGCCCAGGGCAACATGTTCCAAGCGGGCGTAAACTGCGCGACGACGGCCCGTGTTCTCAAGACGACCAGCACGAACGCGTGTGCCGCTGGTGCGGACGTCGGGGGGACGATCGCCGCCTTTCCGGGTGGCGCGGGCGACACCATCGACGTCGGAATGTGCAGCTACCGGTAGTTCAACGCTAGAGCTGGCCTCGCTGCGCCGCGATCCGAGCGGCCACCGCGCCGAACGTGTCGGTCCACACGGTGCTCCGATTCGCATCGAGGTACGCGAGAAGCGCGTCGTGCGCCCCAGCATCGACGGTCAAGTAATCCCCTCCCACCCCGTGGAAGACGAGAACGAGCCAGCCGGACCGTTCGACCGCAGCGCGCACCATGGCAATGAGCTCCGCTCCGCTCTTGCCGTCGCCGGAGACCGCCGGAATGCTCGCCAGTGGGTCCGTGCGCGGGTCGGCGACGGTGCCGCCCAGGCCTCGCGACGCGAGGAAATATTTTTCGGTCAGACCTACGTAGCTCGTGCGCCCCTCGCCTATCCAGGTCGAGCCGCAGGGATAGGCGAACGTATAGGGTCCGCGCTCGGCCCCCAATGTTCTGAGCAGCGCCAGACTGTCTTGAAGCTCGCGGTCCATCCGATCCAGATCGTAGTCCTGGAGGGCAAAGCCCCTTTTGACCCACGCAAAGGAGCGATCGCAAGGGTGGAACATCGTGTGCGATGCAAGCTCGTGGCCCTGGCGGCCGAGCGCCTTCCATTCGTCGGCGCGCTTCGCGACCTCGGGGGAGCTTCCGGTCAAGAAGAACGTGGCCCGCAGTCCGTGTCGATCCAGCGCGGGACGCGCGACGTCGAGATCGGTCGGGATGGCGTCGTCGTAGGTCAGCGATACCGCGGCGAGGGCTCCGTTCGGCCACGAAAAGCGGGCGCCCGTTGCCGCGGCGCCGGGAGTCTCGCGCTGCGGAGCGGACGGAGCCGGCCGCTCGCTCACTCCGATGCACGCCGTCAGACCTGGAAGGAGCAAGGGGACGCGAAGCATGGCGGGCCATCGTTCCAGCATGGACGACCGTCACCATAGCGGACGCGCGTGGGAGCGGAGTAGGCTTTTGGACGGCGCGCCGCTCAGCGCAGGTTCGACGCGTTCTTCCAGCGCTGGTCCTCCGAGCTGAGCGACCCGTTGCCGAACATGTAGCGGATGGAGAGCCCGGACTGCACTCCGAAAGGAGCGGTGTATCCCTGCTGCACCGCCGCAAGCATGCTCGCTTCGATTTCCTGTCGAGGATCGGTGTAAACGACGGTGCTCGGCTCCGCTTCGTTGATCGCGCGGTTGATCTGCTGAAGGCTGATCCAGGGTGAGATCGTGAGATTGTCGGTCAATCGCCACGCCGCAGAAAGGTTCGACGAGAAGCCACGGAAATCCAGGTTCTTGAGGACCGTGGTTTCTCCGATGCTTGCCCAGAGATCGACCGGAACGAAATGCCAGCTCAGAAACGTATCGCAGAACTGGCGGCCGACCGCTTGCTCGGTAATCCCTTCGACGTTCGTCTCGTCGTAGTGCTGAAACTCGGCACCGACGGCGCAGCGGAAGCCGAGGTTTTGTTGGTTGACGGTCTGCCTCGGGACGAGGTCGAACTCGAGCCCCGCGGACCCATTCGCGCGGAGCTTGTAATTGGCTTGCGGGTTTTTCTCCGCGGACAAAAGGAGACCCGCGTTCCATCGGTCATCCCGCGTGACCGACCATGAAAGAACGGTGTCGGCGTTGCCCCCCGCAAAGCTGATGCTGGCGGTCTCGTTGGTGCCGGGGACGGGCTGACTTTGCTCGCTGTAGCTCGCGCCGATCCATTGCTGGACACGCCAGCTCGGCTCGGAATCGTTGAAGGACAGCGAAGCGTTGCCGTTCGCGTTGACTCCCACGCCCTCGACCTCGCTCAAGTACGTTCCGACGGCCGGCATCACGTACCATCTCACCCCGCTTTGCTCGGGTCGCCCGCTGAACGGCGGCTGCACCGGATCGATGAGGCGGATGGTCAGCGTGCCGTGCTCGACTTCGGCCGCGACCTTCTGGTCCATGAAGTCTGCGAGGCCTCGTTCGAGCTTGGTCATGATGCGCACCATGGCGGTCGTCGTGTCGATGCTCGATGGGATCTTGTCGGCGGCGTGGACCTCGGTGGCGTACCCGTCGATCCGTTTTCCGACCAGGTCGCACTTGTAGCGCGTGCCGTTCTCGGCGGGCACGCTGGTCAGCGTCAATGTGACGTCGGCGTTCTTCGGTTCGGCGACGATGCTCACGAACGGGATCTTGCTCGTGAGGCTGCTTTCCAGCGATGAGCAGTCGATACCGCCGCTCGGGAGGTAACAGTCCCACTTTACCCGCAGGGCGGCGTGGGCCATGCCGGGACTCATCGACGTCGCGACTGCGGCAACCCATGCGCATGCCGGCCGGGTCCACCCGTGCGAGGTCAATAGTCGCCGCCCGACTCGGGAAAGTCGGTCGCACACACCTGCCGCACCATGGATCCCGAGCAACGGCCGTCGGGGAAACGAACCGAACCCCAGCTTTGTTCCCAGGCCGAGCTGGGGCGCGTCCCGAGCGTAAGCACGACTTCAGCTCCTCGGGCTCGAGCTCTACGAGCAGCTCCTCGAGCTGGCGCGCCGGGAAGATCGGCGACGTATCCGTAACGATGCGCACATCGTTCTGGCACCTGCCTTGCGATGGCGCGTGATCATGAAAACACTCCGCAGGGCCTCCCGGGTCTTGGTCCCGCTCTTCGTCGCAATCGCGGCGGCGGCATGCTCGACCACCTACTCCTATCACTATCCCCCGCCCCCGGGCGTCACCAACGTGCAGCCGAGGTGCTTGGCGCACGGGTCGACTTGTTACTACGCCACCGATTGTTGCTCGCTGACGTGCACGAACAACGTTTGCGTGCAATGATTTGCGCGAACTGCTCGGCGAACCTTTGTCCGCGTCCCCCAAGGGTGACCTGACGAGCGGACGACGCACATCGTGCCAGGAGCGTGTGTCAGACGATCCCGCGGACCCGCGGAGGATTGCCGGATCAGTCGGAGCGCGTTTCGAGTGGCGGAGGCGCCCGTGCGCCCGAGATCGACGCCGCTCGCCCCCGTGCTCTTGCTGGGCTAGAGCGCCGAACATGATGACTTCGCTGTGATTGCCTGTGGTTACGCGGCGCAGGCGAAGCGATGGATGCTCTCGAGGTTTTGGATGGCGGCGGCACGTCGTAGGTCGAACAAGTTTCGTCGCACTCCGACGTAGCGG
>DASPUY010000007.1:0-3354 GCA_035622655.1 Polyangiaceae bacterium | reverse complement strand
ATCGGCGCGGCGCTCGTAGCGGATGACGAGTCTTCGAAAGCGATGAATCCAGGCAAAAGACCGTTCCACCACCCATCTGTGGCGTCCCAGGCGTTCGGAGGATTCGATGCCGCGCCGGGCGATGCGAGGGATGATGCCTCGTGCCAGTTTGCAGGCCCATGGGGCCACCCTTTTGCAGGGTCATGGGGCCAGGGGAACGGGTCGAGCAACCGGGACCGAGAGTGCCGGAAATCGGCTCCGGTGTCGATGGACCGAAATGGTCGTTTCGAACAACCCCGGGTTTGAGATTTTTTGCAGGGTCATGGGGCCACCCTGGGGCCGGTCACGCCGCGACGCGGAACCGGCTCGAGGTGACGGCCGGGGAGATCAACGTCGGCGACGAGCCTTGGATCGGGGATGCAGACGTTGCTTGACGGCGGGTGTCGCTGGCGGAGGGTCGGTGGCGTCGAGCGTCGGCTTCTGCCTGGGCCGATACGACTCGCCGTCGATGATGAAGTCGTAGGCGGCGTTCTTGAAGCGGTCGACGGCGCTTTGCGCGAGCAGCACGTCGTCGAACATCGCGAGCCACTCGGAGGTGTCGCGGTTGCTCGAGAGGATCATCGAGGCGCGGCCGGTGCGTTCCAAGAAGAGCTGATAGACGTCCTTGCTCTCCTCTTTGCTCATCGGCTCGAGCGCGAAGTCGTCGAGGATGAGAAGGTCGACGGTGGCGAGTGCGATCATCTGCGCATCACGCGAATTGTCGAAGCGACTCTGCTTGAGCGTGCGCAGCATCTCGTCGGCGCGTGTAAAGTGCACATGATAGCCGTGACGGCAGGCGATGTGGCCGAGAGCCTGCGCGATGAAGGTCTTTCCCACGCCGACAGGGCCCAAAATGATCGCGTGGCGATGAGCTTCGAGAAACCGCAAGCTGACCAGCTCGGCGAGCAGTCGCTTGTCGAAGGTGACCTTCGCGGTCTTATCCCAGAGCTCCAGGCGCATCGACGGATCGAGTCCAGCCTCGGCGGCGCGATTGTCCGCGGCGGTGTTGTCTCGGCGCGCGATCTCGTCGGTGAGGATCATCAACAGAAGATCCTCGAACGTCATCTCCTGCTTGTCGGCGAGAACGAGTCGCTCCGGCAGCGAGAACGCGATGCGTCCGAGGCGAAGACGCTTGAGCGCGTCGACCAGCTCGGGGTTGAGCTGCGGCGTCGAGGGAGCCATCAGCGTCCCTCCTTCTTCGTCGAGGGTGCGCGCGTCTCGAAGTGGGCCGTGGGCCGTGCGAAGCGAGGGAGCGCCAGCTGCACGACCTTGCCTTGCGACTCGCCCGGCGAGATGGGCTTGGCGGCCGACCTGAGCATCGCGGCGATGCGCGGAACGCTCACGACGTCGAATGCCAGAGCGCTCTGGCAGATCGCCTCGACGCGCCCGTCGCCGTACTTCTGGCAAAGGCCGAGCAGCGCGTATGCCTGACGCATCTTGGTCCACGGCAACGGACCGCCGAGAAGGCGCTCAGCGTAGACGCCGATGTGCATGCCCCGCTCCTTGCTCTTGGTGATGAGGGCATCGACATCGCGGAGCGCGTAGACGGCCTTGTCGGCCGGGTAGTCGCTTGGGTCCGTCGATCGGCCGCCCGGGCCCCTGCGTGGATGGATCTTAATGAGCTCGGTGCCGAAATAGATCTTCACCTGCGTCTTGTCGGCACGCACGCGTACGTGCTTGCGCAGGTAGCGGTTGGGCACCGAGTACAGCGCGTGGGCGACCTGGATGTGGTGATCGGGATGGACCTTCGCCTTGTCGATCCACATGGGCACGTCGAACGGCGAATCGGGAGCGGGGCGCATCGCGGCCTTCTCGATCGACTCGAACATCTCGCGCGGCACGCGCCGGGTCGTTCCGTGCACGCGCGCGCCGGCGACGTCGCGGCACCAGTGCTCGGCGCTGCGGCGCGCATCGTCGATGTCGAGGAACGTCTCGCCGTCGAACCAGCTCTCTCGAACGTAGGGCACCTGATTCTCGACGCGAGGCTTGTCCTTGGGAGATCGGACGCGCGCCGGGTCGACGTACAGGCCGCGCGCCTGCACGTAGTCAAGGAACGGCGCGACGAGCGTCGGATTGAGCGCGTCGGGGTCCTTGATGATCGCCTTCATGTTGTCGGGGATGATCGAGATCGCCATCGCGCCGAAAAACCACCACGCGCGATCGAGCCCCTCGCACACCGCTTCGGTCGTCTGGCGGAATGTCGGCCAGACGAATTGATGGCGGCTGAAGCACAACGTCACGATGAGCGCCCAGAGTTTGCGCAGCTTGCCCGTCTCGGTGTCGAGCAGGCGGCCCATCTCGCCGAAATCGACCTGGGCCTCCTGGCCCGGCGGCGGATCGTCGACGCGAACCGTCTCGGTCTTCTTGTGCCATCCGAGCTGCTGCGCGGCGAAACGCCAGAGCGTGTGATAGCTCGCACGCAAGCCGTGGTCGCGTACCAGCAGCGTGTGGATCTTGGTCAAGCGCAGGGGCCGCGTGTCGCTGTCGCCGGCGAGCCAGCGCTCGATGCGCTGGCGATGCTGCGCTACCTCGTCCCACTCCTCGGTTGGCGGCGCCGTCGGCCGCGACTGAACGCACTGGGCAACGTCGTGGATGACTTCATCGCTCGGTTCCACGCCGCGCTCGAGACCGAGCCGCGCGGCCACACGTGTGTAGCGTGCAACGATCTTGCGATCGGTGCCGGTCTCGCGCCCGATGCGTCGATCCCCTTGCCCCGCCGCCCAGCGGCGAAGCACTTCTTTCACGTCGATCATGGTTAGCTCCCTGTAGGGCATCGAGTCCTCCCGACGGCGACCCGCGCCGTCATCGGGAGAGACCCTGGCTCACTTCAGGTCGCTCTGTCCGGACTGGCCCCATGAGGCTGTAAAAACCGCCTCTGAGCTGGCCCCATGACCCTGCAAAAGTCGGATCACGTCTCCCCTGCGGGTGGCCCCATCATGCTGCAAAAGGGCTGGCCCCATGACCCTGCAAAACTTTCCAAAAAGTGGCCCCATGAGGCTGCAAACCGACAGCCTCGCTTACGGCAAGACGCCCTGGACGCGCGCGAATCGTACGCCTTGTCAGCATGCATCTTATCCGGTCGGAAGCGCGGACCTCCACGCGGCTGTTGGATGGGCGGGATGCTGTCGAGCAGCGGCTCAAGCAGATGGGCATCGGGCACATTGGCGCCACTGACCTCGACGGCGAGCGGAATGCCTTGGCGATCAACCAGAATGTGATGCTTGGAGCCCGGTTTTCCGCGGTCGGTAGGATTCGGACCGACTCCATCCGAACCCCTTTTTTGCGGCAATGCTGGAGCCGTCGATCGCCGCGCGAGACCAGTCGATGGCCCCGTTG
>DASPUY010000006.1:0-30390 GCA_035622655.1 Polyangiaceae bacterium | reverse complement strand
TCGTTGGGGCGGACGGAAGGCATTCACGCATTCGCAAACTGCTCGGCATCCCGTGCGAGACGGAGCTCCTGTCGTATTCCGTCGCTCTCGGTCTCGACCACGGCGTCGCGGCCTTGGTCCGGGCGTCCCACGGCCACGTTTTCGTCGACGGACCTGGACCGACGCTCGCCTATCCGTGCGGACACGAACGTGTGCGCATGTGCATCGACGTTCCCCTCGGCGCAGCCAAGGGCGACCGGAAGCTGCGCGCCCTGCTGCGCGAGCGGTATGCTCCCCTGTTGCCGAGCGAGTTGCGAAGGGCGATGCTCGAAGCGCTCGAACGCAACCCCTTGGCAGGCGCCGCCAACCACGCCATCACGACCGGGGCATGCGCTTGCCCCGGTGCCGCCCTCGTGGGCGACGCGGGAGGGTGCTCGCATCCCATCACGGCCACCGGAATGACCACGGGACTCCACGACGTCACGACCCTTGCTACCAGCATCGGCCGCCACGGGATGGGCCGTCAGGCGCTCGAAGCGTATCAGCGTGCGCGCTATCGTTTCGTGCGCTCGCGCGAAGCTTTCACTCATGCTCTTTACGACGTCCTCCGGGGTGCGTCTCCCGGCCCCGCGGCGCTCCGCGAAGGAATGTTCGCATACTGGCAGGCGTCCGAGCGCGCTCGGGGCACGTCGATTGACGTGCTCTGCGGCGACGATGAGCGCGCCGGCACGTTCGTCATCGAATACCTGCGCGTGGTCGCGAGCTCGGGGCTGCGCGCGGGCCGCGATCTGATGCGCGTCGACGCGCCCGGCCGGCGCGCAGCCGCTGCCCGCTTGCGGGCCCTGCTCGACACCGCCGGCAGCGCCCTGGGAGTCGCCGCGAGAAAAGCAGTCTCGACGCTCGTTCTTGAGCGATCGAGGCCGTTCGAGGGTCCGCAGCTGTCGGACCGCGAGAGCCCCGGAGATGGAGCCATCGAGGGAGAAGCCGATGATGGGGACGGTGGCGCCCCGAGCGGACTACGGCCGATCGACGGTCGGGACGCCCTCGAGCGGCACTGAGGCGCCGTCGCCCCCATCTTCGCGCAGCACCACTGCAATTTGTCCGGGCGGTGACCCCTCGGTGCCGAGGGGTCGCACTCACTGGCGCGAAGCTGCAACGACGACCGCATCCGGCACGGCCGAGCCATGTACACTACGCGCCGCCCGCGACGGCCGACGACGACAACTCGCATGCTGGACCGCCTCGGCCGCCTCGCGTTGCGGCATCCAAGATCCATTCTGGTTGTGGCGGGGTTATGGTTCGCGCTTTCGGTCTTCTTGCTCTCGTCGGGCATCGGGCGGCTCTCGACCGGGGCGATCGGCGGTCTGGAAGCGGACCGCGCGGGAGAGCTCATCGACGACATTCTTGGTCGCGCCCCCGACACCACCTTCACCGCAATCTTCACCTCGCCTTCGCTCGACCCGGGCGAGGCGAAGTTCCGGGATGCGGTGCAGCGCGCCCTCGATCCGCTGCGGGGCGACCCGCGCGTCACTTCGATCGTGACGCCCTACGATGCCGGCTCCCTCCGTGCGAGCTCGATGATGAACAGCGACGCGCACGCAGCGTACGTTCTCGTCTCCCTCGCAGGTGATTTCAGCCAGGCGGGCCACGCATATCCGTCGCTTCGTCGCAAGCTCGAGTCCGACGTCTTGTCGATCGCTTGCACGGGGCGGCTGCCGTTCACGCGAGACCTCGACGACACCCTGGAGCACGACCTGCTGCGCGCCGAGCTGATCTCGCTGCCGATTTGTCTCCTTCTCCTCTGCGCCGTCTTCGGAGGCGTGGTCGCGGCCGCCTTGCCCGTGTGCGTCGGCGCCCTCGCGGTCGTCAGCGGCATCGCCGCGGTCATCGTGCTGTCGCGTGTCGTCGATCTGGCCGAGTACACGGTGAACATCTGCTCGCTCATCGGGCTGGGGGTGGCCATCGACTACTCGCTCTTCGTCGTCACTCGTTATCGCGAGGAGCTCGATGCGGGTCAGGGCTACGAAGACGCGCTGAGACACGCGATGGTGCAGGCCGGTCGGGTCGTGCTTTTTTCCGGCTTCGCGGTCATCGTGGGACTCACCGGACTGCTCTTCTTCTCGCACTCGTACCTGATGGGTCTGGGCATCGGGGGAGCGATCGTCGTGGCCTTCGCGATCGTTTTCGCGTTGACGTTTCTGCCGGCGCTCGTGACGCTCCTCGGTCCCCACATCCACGCGGGCCGACTGCCCCTGACGCTGATGCGCACGGATGCGCAGCTCTGGCATCGGATGGCGCTCTGGGTCATGCGCCGCCCCCTGGCGGTTCTGGCGCCCGCGCTCTGCCTGTTGCTCTTCATGGGTTCGCCCTTCCTTCGGCTGCGAATGGCCGCGTCCGACGTACGCATCCTGCCCGGCCATACCGAGGCGCGACGCGGCTACGAGCTCTTGCGCGCCGACTTTCCCGACGTTGCCGCGAACCATATTCTGGCCGTCGTCGACTTTCCGAGCGCGCCGGCCCTCAGCGCCGAGCGAATCGAGGCGCTCTACGATTTCGCACGCTACGTGGCCGCCCTACCGCACGTGGGCTCGGTAAGGAGCATCGTCGATCCGAGTCGGGGAATCGCCAGGGAGGCGTGGCCCGATCTGCTTCTGTCTCCTCCGGCTGCCCTGGCCCCGCTGGTGGAACAGGCCAAGCAGCTCACGGTCGGCAGAACGGCGGTCCTCGTGGACGTGACGACGGACGAACCGCCTGAAAGTCGCGAAGCCAGGGACATCGTCCTGGCGATTCGCAGTGCGCGTCACGTGGCCGATGCCACGGCAATCGTCGGGGGTCAGACGGCCGCGGACGTCGACACGACGGAATACATCCGGTCGCGATCGCCTCTCGTCATCGCCTTCGTGGTCGTGGTCACGTACGTCGTGCTCTTCCTGCTGCTCGGATCGGTCCTTTTGCCTTTCAAGGCCGTGGTCATGAATTTCATTTCGATCGCAGGATCATTCGGCGCTCTCGTATGGATCTTCCAGGAAGGTCACGGTTTCGTGCACACGCCGCGGCCCGTGGAACCGTCGCTCCCCGTTCTCCTGTTCTGCGCCCTCTTCGGTCTGTCGATGGACTACGAGGTCCTGATGCTGACGCGAATGAAGGAGGTTTTCGACCGGACCAAGGACAACCGAATCGCCGTCGCCACGGGTCTGGAGAAGAGCGCGGCGCTCATCACCAGCGCAGCGTCGATCATGGTCGCGGTCTTCGCGGCGTTTTCGCTCGCCCAGATCGTCGTCATGCAGGCGGTCGGCTTCGGAATGGCGCTCGCGGTGGCCCTCGACGCCACGATAGTACGGGTGCTCGTCGTGCCGGCCACGATGCGCCTCTTGGGACGGCTCAACTGGTGGGCACCGCCATTTCTGGTTCGCGTTGCGCGCTCGTTGGGATCCGCCAACTTGCACTGACCGATGGCGACGTCGCGCTTCTCCTCCTCCCCGAGTCGGGCGACCTGGGAGCCCCCGAGCTGGCTGACGCGGGGCGCGGCGCACGTCTGGCGCCCGTACTGTCAGCACGGCACCGCTCCTCCTCCGTTTCCGGTCGCAACGTGCCACGGCACGCGCCTGGTGCTCGCCGACGGGCGCGAGCTCGTCGACGGGACCGCTTCGTGGTGGACCGCCGCGCACGGTTATCGGCATCCGCACATCATTGCGCGCGTCGAGGAGCAACTTCACCGTTTGCCCCACGTGGCGTTCGGCGGGCTCGCTCACGAGGCGGCCTACACGCTCGCCGAGCGCCTGAGCTCTCTTTTTCCCCCGACGCTTCGACGCGTCTTCTTCGTCGAAAGTGGCTCGGTCGCAGTCGAAGTGGCCGTCAAGATGGCGCTGCAGTCGTTCCACAATCGCGGTGCGGGGCGACGGCGCCGCGTGGTGGCGTTCGATGGCGCGTACCACGGCGACACGTTCGCAACGATGGCGCTCGGCGATCCGGTGACCGGCATGCACCGAGCGTTCACCGGCTTGGGGCTCGACGTCTTGCACTGGCCGATTCCGGTCGAGGGGGACAGCTTCGAGCACGCGCTGGCGAGCGTCGCTGCAGAGACGGCGTGCGTCGTCATCGAGCCGCTCGTGCAGTGCGCCGGTGGGATGCGCTTTCACGACGCCGCCGTGCTGCAGCGAATTCGACAGGCATGCAGTCGGTGTGGCGTGCTGCTCGTCTTCGACGAGATCGCGACCGGCTTTTACCGCACCGGCGCCCGCTTCGCCTTGGACGAGGCCGGGGTAGCGCCCGACATCGTGGTCGTTGGAAAGGCATTGACCGGAGGCACGCTTCCGCTCGCGGCTGCAATCGCCTCGGAAGAAGTCTTCGACGCTTTCTCCGGAGAAACCCCGGAAAGAGCGCTGCAGCACGGCCCGACGTTCATGGGCAACGCGCTCGCATGCGCCGCCGCTCACGCGAGCCTCGATCTGTTCGCAGCGCCCGACATCCCGATGCGCGTTCGTCGCCTCGAGGCAACGTTGCGTGCGGGTCTCTGGCCGCTGCGGTCGCGTCGGCACGTGCGCGACGTCCGAATCCGCGGCGCAATCGGGGTCGTGGAGATGGCGCCCGGAACGGCCCCTGCCTCCGTCGATTTTGCACGCCACGGTGCATTCGTGAGGCCCCTGCGTCTCGCTCACGCCGACGTCCTGTACCTCATGCCTTCGCTCGCGATCGACGACACGGACGTCGCCATACTTCTGTCAGCGCTCGAGGCATGCCTCGTCTGAGACAGGCCAACGACGCCAAGCCTCTGGTAGATCCGTTCCGAGCTCATGAGCCACGCCCTTTCCCCAGTGATCGGACTCGTCCTGATGCTCGCGTCGTCGGCGGCGTGCACGACCCGCCATCCTGATTCGGACGCGACGGCGGGCGCCGGCCTTTTCGCGCAGCGGTGTGCAGTTTGCCACTCGATCTCCGCCGCCGGCGGGCAGGGCCCGTCACTGAGGGGCGTCGTCGGCCGGATCGCCGGCACGGGACGCGGGTTCGGCTACTCGCGGGCGCTGCGGTCGTCCGGCATCGTGTGGGACACGCAGACGCTGGATCGCTTTCTGACTTCGCCGCCGGCGCTCGTTCCTGGCACGACGATGCCCATCGCGGTGCCCGCCGGGTCGGAGCGGCAAGAGCTCATCGCCTATCTCGCGACACTGACGGCAACCGGCCCCACGGCGAACAGCTCGAAGGGCACCTCCGCAGGGGGCGACGATTATCGTTCGGATGCGCCGGGGGTTCGCCGCCGCGTTCTGCTGCGTCAGCTACCTGCGCCCTTCGACAGTCCGTCCGCCCACAACGGTCCGACGGTGGTGCCGCGCCCGGAGGGGGCGCAGCCGCGGGTTCCGGTCGGCTTCGTCATCGATCGCTTCGCGGGCGATCTCGAGCAGCCAAGGCAGATTCGCATCGCGCCGAACGGCGACATATTCGTCGCGGAGAGCTCGGCGGGTCGCGTACGACTGCTGCGAGCAGCCGACGGAGCCCCCACGCCCGATCTCGTGGAAACATTCGCCACCGGCCTCAGTCGCCCGTTCGGCCTGGCGTTCTATCCGCCCGGGCTCGACCCTCAGTGGCTGTACGTCGCCAACACGAACTCGGTCGTACGGTTTCCGTACCGCGTCGGCGATTTGCACGCTCGTGGGGCTCCATCGACCGTGATCGACAGGTTGATCGACACGGAAGGTGGCCACTGGACACGTGACGTCGTCTTTTCCCCCGACGGGGCGCGTATGTTCGTATCCGTCGGCTCGGGATCGAACGTGGCGCAGACCATGCCGGTCCGCTCCGTCGCCGAAGCAGCGGCCTGGGAAAAGGTTCATGGTCTCGGCGCGAGCTGGGGGAGCGAGACCGACCGAGCCGACGTTCTCGTCTTCGATCCCGACGGGGGTGGGCGCCGCACGTACGCGACGGGAATCCGCAACTGCGTGGGCATGACGATACGTCCACGCACGAGCGAGCTGTGGTGCGCGACCAACGAGCGCGACGAGCTCGGAGACGATCTCGTACCCGATTACGTCACGCACGTGCGCGAAGGCGCATTCTACGGCTGGCCCTGGTACTACCTGGGCGCCAACGAAGATCCCCGACATGCGGGCGAACGGCCCGACCTGGCCACTCGGGCGACCGTGCCCGACGTCTTGTTCCCTGCACACTCGGCTTCACTCGGAATCGCGTTCTACGATGCGAGGGCCTATCCCGCCGAGTTCCGGGGCGACCTTTTCGCGGCCTTCCACGGATCCTGGAACCGTTCGGCGCGTCGAGGTCCAAAGGTGGTGCGCGTCCATTTCCGGCACGGCGCACCGACGGGCGAAGTCGAGGACTTCATGACGGGCTTCGTCGTGGACGACACGAACGTCTGGGCGCGCCCGGTCGGCGTGGCAATCGCCCACGACGGGGCCCTTCTGGTGACCGAGGATGGCAACGGATCGATCTGGCGCGTCGCATACGTCGGCGCCCCGGACGCCGAGAGCCCGTAGAGGCTCCCCATCGAGCTCGCCGCAAAAAATCACGTCGGCGGCCGCGCGACTCCGAAACCTCGCTTGCGCGCGACCTCGGCGAGAACTTGCCGCAGCGTGATCGATCGAGAGCGCAGCGCCGCGACAACGCGGTAGATGAGATCGGCCGCCTCGGAGACGACACGGTCGTTGCTTTCGGTCTCGAGCGCCTTCGCCAGGGTGCCGACTTTCTCCACCATCCGCGCGGCGGCGACCGGAGCCTCGGGATTGGAGCCGGGCGGCACGCTCGCGCGCTCGGGGCGGTTCGTGGCCTCGGCAGCGACGGAGGCTTCGAGCGACGCGAGGACCGTCTGGGGCTGTTCGCTCGCGTAGCGGAGCTGGCCATCCTCGAATGCCTGAAAGAAACAGCTACGCGCTCCGGAAAAGCACGACGGCCCGAGCGGATCGCTCGAGTAGACCACGCAGTCGCCATCGCAATCGGCGAGTACGCGGACGATCGGTGTTTCGTAGCCGCTCGCTCGCCCCTTCTGCCAAAGCTCGCCGCGCGATCGACTCCAAAACGTTGCGCGACCGCTTTCGAGCGTGCTTCGTACCGCGGCATCGCTTGCGAAGGCGAACATGCGAATCTCGCCGGTGACGTAGTCCTGCAGGATGGCGGGGACGAGCCCCGCGCCATCGAACTTGAGAGGCAATGTAGGCATGCTGCGGAGCCCATTACACCGCACGTACCGATCGACCGCCATCACTGAAAACCATCCGGTCGCCGGAACCGAAGAATTGGATCCTCTTGAGGCCGTGCGACCGGGCGATTCTCGTCCACCCTCGATCCCCAGAGTGCACGAAATATCGTCGTCGGATGAGCCGCGCGCGGGAGTCACCGGCGCTAGACAAAATCTTTTGGGATCACCTGAAGGAGCAGTCGCAAATATCCGCATCTATTACATATATTTCAGTCGGGGCGAGAGGATTTGAACCTCCGACTCCTCGGTCCCGAACCGAGTGCGCTACCAGGCTGCGCTACGCCCCGGAACCCGCAGCGGCACGGTCGCGAACGGCCAGCACACACGGCGGGTCGCCCTTATGGCGGGCGCTTGCCACGTCGTCAACGCGTTTTCAGCAAGAGTCGATCGGGCAGTCGAACAGTGAAGCTGAAATCATTCTATGTAGCTCTAATTACAATGGAAACGGTCAGACAACCTTGGCCGAGGCTGTCTCGCGTGTTAAGCATTACTGTAACAGGGGCGGCCCGGATTCCGGAGAGGATGTTCTCTCCCGCGGGGCTCAGGGGCCGATGAGAAACAATGGATAATGCCGACGCCGCAACCAGCCAGCCGAACCTCGACGACGGGCCGCGAAGCATCCCACCAGAGCTTCCGGCGGTAAAGATCCTCATCGTCGACGACGACAAGGCGATCTGCGAGTACATGCAGACGCTACTCGAGCGCGATGGCTTCCAGGTCAAAGCGCTGAGTGACCCCACCGGCGTAGAAGAAGAAGTCCGTCACGGCGGCTACCACCTCATCATCCTGGATCTGATGATGCCGAAGCTCGACGGCATCGAGGTCTTGCGTCGCGTGCGCAAGCTCGACACGGACATCGCCGTCGTCATATTCACCGGCTATCCCAACCTGGAGAGTGCGGTCGCTTCGATGAAGCTCGACGCGGTCGATTACATCAAGAAGCCTTTCAACGTCGACGAGTTTCGGGAGGTCATCTCGCGCGTCATGCGCAAGAAGGGCCTGGCCCGGACGCCCGAGGAGCAGCTGCACAAGGTCATCGGCGACACGATCCGCAACCTTCGCAAGGAGAAGGATCTCACGCTCAAGCAGATGTCGCGTCGCACGGGCCTGAGCGTGTCGCTCCTCTCGCAGATCGAGCGTGCGGAGTCGAGCGCATCCATCTCGTCCTTGTACAAGATCGCAATCGCGCTCGAGTCACGGATTCAAGACCTCTTCGGCGAGTACTGATCGGCGCCGGTCTCGCGCCCCCCAAATTCGACCGCCTTCGCGGTCGCGCGTGAAGGGCGGCTTTACACGACCAGCGCGGCCGCTCATACTCCGCCCCCCTTTCCGCCGCCGCTTGCCCTCCTGGCAGCCGCGGCATGCCGGAGTAGCTCAGATGGTTAGAGCGGGCGTTTCATACGCGCTAGGTCGGGGGTTCGATTCCCTCCTCCGGCACGAATTCTCCCAGCAGCGGGCTCTCCGCAAGCGCCCGGGTGGGAAACGATTTCTGCGGCTCACGGCGTGGGCGCCTATTTGACGATCGGATTGCTGGCAACGAACGGCGCTCGGATCCGGAGCGTTTGCACCCCGAGCTCGCGCGGAATGGGGGGGAATGGCGCCGCACGCCGGATGGCCTCGGCACAGTTTCGGTCGAACTCGTCGATGCCGCTGGAGCGCTCCGGAGGCCACTCGACGACAACTCGACCACCGGCGTCGATCGTGAATTCGAGGATCACGATTCCCTGCCTCAATTCGAAGAGGGCGCTCTTCGGAAACGCGTTTGCCCACAGCGGATCGACGCGCCGATGGATCTGCCTGAAGTACGGGAGTAGCGTGGCGTCTTCGGTCCAGTAGTCGACGACGCCGTCCTCGCCCAGGGAACGAGCCCGCGAACCTGCGCCGCGAATCCCTCCCGCGGCGGCGGCTGCTCCGCCGCCGGTGCCGCCTTCCTTGTCCCCGGGCGTACCGCCCACCGTGCTTGCGTGAACGAGCGAGCGGACGATCGTCGCCACCTCCTGGTCGCTGTCCACGTCGTCGCTCGTGCGGGCGCGTTCGCTGGCGGGCACCGCGACGCGCGCTTGGACGACCGAGGGACGGGCGTCGCCGACCGGAGCCCCCGCCCACTGATCCATGCCCGCCGGTGCATGACGTAGCCCGGCGCCCTCCCGGTTCATCCGCGAACCAATCCGATCGCCCTCGGCGCCGCCAGGGTCGCCCTCGATGTCCTCCGCGTGCGCAAACGCGAAACCCGCGGACGCGGAGCCCTCTCGTCGGGCTCGTACGGGATCCTTCGCTCCGAGATCGGGCGCGGCCGGTGAGGACGGAGAGCGTTCGTGAATGGGCCCCGGACCCGCCGCGACCAAGGCAAGCTCGGCCGGGTGAGTCGTCGCGCGACGGTCGTCCCAGGACGCCCGGGCGCGCGAGGCGCGCAGCCGCTGGATTTGGTCGCGGTCGAGTCGATTGAGCAGATCCGGAGACTCGCGCATCCGCTCGTCCGCATCGGCCAGGTTCAGCGCCGGCACACGTGCGCTCGGGTCTCCTCCGCGCCCTGCCATACCATCGTCGAGATGTGCGACCACATCGCCGGAGGCACGTTGAGGGACTGCGGTGAACGAGTCGATCGACGTTTCTTCGACCGCGACACCGTCCACCGTCGCCGGCGTATCGCGTCCCGCGGCGCCGGCGCTCGACCGGTCGGTGTAAAGATCGGAGCGGGTCCTCGCGCTCGAGCGGCTCCCTGCGCCCGAGAGGGCAGCCGCCGCGAGCAGATGGACGGCGAGCGATGCGAGCAACGTCAGACGATAGGGGAGCGCGGTCGACGGGGACGCCATCACGCGGGAGCAGGTACGAAGGTCTTGCCGAAGCGGCGCTGCGTGTTCTCGACGGCGACACGCGCGAGCACTTCCGGAGACACACCGCGCAGCGCTGCAACGCAGCGGAGCGTGTGCACGACGAAAGCCGGCTCGCATCGCTTGCCTCGCAGCGGCACCGGGGCGAGATAGGGGCTGTCCGTCTCGACGAGAATTCGCTCCTCCGGCGCCCACGACGCCACTTGCTGGACCGCAGCGGCGTTCTTGAACGTCACGACGCCCGAGAACGAGAGGTCGAAATCGAGGTCCAGCGCGCGCTTGGCGAACGCGACGTCTTCGCTGAAGCAATGAATGATGCCCCCGACGTGCCGCGCTCCGTGCTCTGCCAGCACGGCGATGGTATCCGCGGCGGCGGCCCGCGTGTGGACGACAATGGGTTTGTGCACCTCTCGCGCCAACCCGATCAACCTCGCGAAGACGGCTTGCTGCTCTTCGCGCGGCGAATGGTCGTAATGATAATCGAGGCCGATCTCTCCGACCGCGACCACTTCCGGCTGCTGCGCGAGCGCGCGAAGACCTTCATGAAGGACTCCGCTCCAGCCGCGCGCGTCGTGCGGATGCAAACCGACGCATGCCGCCACGCAATCTGGATACCGTCGGGCGAGCTCCACCGCGAACCGGGCGGTCTTCAGCGGGTCGCTCTCGTCCGGCGACGCAAGGCCGACCACGACGAAGCCGATGACCCCCGCGGCGCGCGCGCGCACGATGACCGCATCGGCACCCTCGCTGAAGTGATGCTCGTCGAGGTGGCAATGCGCATCGACGAGCGGGAGCATGGCGGACTACGATGGAAGCGTAGCCCGGGGGTCTCGGTGCTGCTAACGCTCGGGCAGTGTCCGAGCTTCGCGTCTTCGCTCAGTCCGCCGACGCGCCCATCGACATCGACGCCTGGAATGCGCACGCGGTGCGCTTTTTCGCGACCGGGCTTGGCCTGGCCGATGGGCCTCAGACCCACACAACGCCACTGGACGAGAACTTCCCAGCGGCGTCGTGTCCGTCGGCCGAGGTCGATCGGTTGACGCTGTGCGCCAGGCTGGTGATCGCCCCACAAGGCGCGCCTGCAGGCATTCGGTCGGCGCGTCGGCGGGCAAGGATCGCCGCCGACCTCGCGCAAGCCGACGCCGCCGAGGCTCGTTCGGGCACGAGCGGGCTCGCGCGTCTGGCCCGCCGCTGCGGCGGCATTTGGCTCGTCGAACGCCAGGGCCCTGCCGACACGCTCGCGCTGCGGCTCGCGGCGATCCTCGCGAGCTTGCTGCTCGGTCCGATCCTCGACCCCGACGCGAATGCGCTCTTCGGAGTCAAGACGGCGCGCGCGAAGATGGCGGGTTAGCGGGGCGATTCGCGCGTCACGCCGTCAGACGACGAGGTCGTGAAAGCGCTTGCGCACCAGCATGCTCGCGGCGTCCGAGGCGCAGAACCGGCAATAGCCAAAGCGCGCGCAGACTCTGGCCATCGTCGCCTCCGCTTCGTGGCGGCGCTGGTCGTCGAGCCCCACCCCGTCGTCGCGCACCAGAACGACCAGGTCGCGTGCAAGACGAGCCACCGCCTGGCGCTTGTCGGCGAAGATCGCTTCGCGCATGCGTCGGATGTGCTGCGGGAAAACGCTCGCGGCGTCGACTTTCTGTCCCGGGTGATCCAGAGCCCACGCGGCGATCGCACTGATCAGCTGGCGTCGCCAGTCCTGCGACTCGCCCTTGAAATCGAGCAACCGCTCGACCTCGCTCATCATCTTCTCGTCGGGGTCCTCGTACTTCTGAGTCACCCGGTTGAAGAGCCGCTCCTTTTTCACCCAGACGCTCACGTGCTGGACGTATCTCTCGAAAAGCCCTGCGTACTGCTCCTCTTGAACCAGGCCGCTCGCGACGTACAGCTCGTACTCCCACACGGCAAGGAGACGCGAGTTGAGCGTGTCACGAAACACTTTCACGTCGTGGTAGCCGCCGCTGATCGGGTCTTGCTGCAACCAATCGAACTCGTTCTTTCGCTGGCAGAGCGCGTCGATTTCCTCGATCACGGCCACCGGATTGAGGCACTGGAAGACGGGTGATTGAGCCGCATCGAGCAGCGCGATTCGCATCTCCCGCGGACTCGCCCCGACGCGTCCTTCGTAGATCGGATAGGTATCGCTCTCGGACCAGATATCTTTGACAGCCCCCCGGAGAAGCTTCTGACTGTCTGCGTCCAGCCGCTCGGGCGCCTTGCCCAACGCGTAAAGGTCGGCCTTCTCGACCGCCGACAGCGTCGACACGATGGCTCCCACGGCACGCGGATAGCGGTCGGGATTGGGCTTGCGCATGCGCGTCAAGACTGCGAACAGCCCGGCGGTCTCGGTTGCATGGGGCGCCACGTGGCGACGCACCTGGGGAGCCACGTGAGTGTCGTAAATGAGCTTCTCCTGCTCGTAGCTCTTGAGGTACGGGACGCGCGTCAGCTCGAGACGACCTCGGAAGGACGCGAACTCGGGGTGCTCGCGGAATGCGTCGAGGTGAAGCTCGTTGGCGCTTCCCATCATCACGCAGTTGAGCTGGACGTTCTGTGACGTGAGCGCGACCTCTCCCGTCTCCACGGAGAGCTGCAGATACTTGAACGCGTCGAGTGGCCTCTTGAGCAAATCGCTGAACTCGAGCACGCCGCCGGCCGCGTCCACCAGCTCGCCCCGGGTCTCGAACAGCGTGACCGCCTGCAGGGACGCCGGTAGCGACTGGAGGGATCGATCCATCGTGATCTGTCGCTCGGCGGCATCGACGCTCAGCTGAGGACCCACCGTGACCGCACCGACGCGGTAGCGCCGCGAGATGAAGTAGCGCTCCACCTGAACGTGCTTGAGGACCTCGGCGTACGACCCGCCGTACGAGGCCAAAAGCGCCTCGAACACCTGCTGGCTCTTGTGAGACAGCTGTCCCCGCAGAATCCAGTCGTTCGGGGGCTCGGAGGCGCCGACTCGCCGATGGGCGGTCTCCAGGAGCAGACGCCGCTCCGGTACCGGTATGAGAAAGAGGGGGTGGTCGCGGACGTCGACGAGCAGCTTGGCGTCGAGGTCGCCATCCGTGAGGTGGGCGTAGGACTCCGAGCCGCTTCCCTTCGCCTGCCCGAAACCGAGGGAACCTCGAATGTGCTTTTGCGAGGGGAACACCCAGTGAAAGCAGTAGAGCGCTCCCTCGTCGAGCGTCGAATAGTGCTCGAGTCCAGCCATGATGCAGGCCGCTATCGTCGATTTTGCGGATCCGTTCGGACCGTGGAGCAGCATCAGGCGATTGGGGCGACCTTCGCGAACGAAATTCGAGAGCGCGCGGTAGATCTCCTCTTGCACGTGCTCCTGACCGATGAGAGCGCCTCGCGGAAGCGCCCTCGGTTCTCCCGAGAGGGTCGATTCCCACGCCAGATCGAACACCTTGAAGCGGGTGAATTCACCCCAGGGATGCCGGACGGTGCTCTTGCCGTAGTGGTCGAAGACATCTCGCAGATACCGGCTGGCGTCGCGCGAATACCGGACGGGGTCGGTGTCGAAAAGGTCGAGGAACTCGGAGAACGCGAGAACCCTTCGGCCGGCGCGAAAACGCTCTTCGACGTGCCTGGCGATGGTCTCGACCTGCGACGTCGCGTTGCGCGCCTCGCTCATGACCCATGAATGCTAGCACCGCGGACCATGGGACGGATCCGCGGCAAGACGGATCGGCGGCAAGAAGGGGCGCCCTAGTTGGCGACGAAGGACGCCGATACCTGGCGTTGCTCCAAAAGACAGGTTTCCGCCGAGCAAACGCTGAGCTTGAACGTGCCCGTGATCGCTTTCGAACCTTTTTCCGTCGGCGTGAAACGGACCTTCATCTCTCCGCTTTTTGCGCTCGACTTCTGCCAGTCGCCCGCCGGCTTGGAAAAGACGTTGCGCCCCGCTCTATCGGTCCCGTCGAATCGAACACCCGGTTCTTCGTCCGCGCTGTACCGGTACGGGTACTCGTCGTTGATGTGGAAGTCGCCCCTCGCGACGAGCTGAAGCGTGATCGCGCACTGAGCGCCCGCCGTGCAGCCTTGCGGAGGCACCGCGTCGATGGAGAAACCTTCGGCGCACACTGCATGGCCGGCACACCCCGTCGCAGCGGCGCTGGTCGGCCGGTGATCGTTCCCGGCGACACCCGCCCTCGCCTCGCCCCTGTCGCACCCGGCGAGGCCAAAAGCGAGAGCTCCGGACAGCAGGACGACCCCTCTCCAGCGAAGCATCCTGGCGCTGTCAACGGATGGGCTGCGAAGCGTCCTCGTCGTCATTTCGATCATGTTCGCTTCCACCGGGGCACGGCCGCTCGAGCCATTGTGCCCGTTGCTTCACTGCACGTAGAGCTCGAGCTGGGGACCGGCAAGAGCAGTGCCACGCGACCGAGGCTCACGCCAGCGCGAGCGGCCCGCCGAGCCGGATCCTTCCGTGGGCATCGGGGGCGAACCGTCCACGTCGGCCAGCGGCGGATCGAGCCGTTCCCTGGCGCGTGTGGAATCGAACGTGGGCGCCAGCGCAATGGAGATTCCGGTCTCGCTTCTTCCGTCTGCGACGACCGCAAGGCCGAACTCTGCGGCGGCGCGGCGCCGCCATCGCTGAACGATGGTCCGCACGTCCATACGGACCAGGGGTCCTGAGCCGGCGTGCACACGAGTGACCGGCGCGCCCGAGTCTTCGAACCGCGGTTGCCGCCCCCACGAAACCGAGCCGGAATCCCAGGGCTCCACGATCCGAGCGGCGTGCAGAGCCAGCGGCGTCGGATCGTCATCGACCTCGGTCGCCCGCTCGAGCAGCAGATACGCCTCGAGCACCGCCGTTTCCGGCGGCAGCTGGACGGCGAACCGCAAGAGCAGGAGCGCGCTGTCGTTTGACCCGAGCGTCGCGATTGCGACGTCCTCGTCGGCCGTGTCGCCCCGGCGAAGGTAGGCGATGTCCACGGCGGGATAGAGGATCCGATGGGCGTTCGCGATCGAGGGGGTGGCGCCTCGGCCGACGCACCGCCCGGCCACGCACGACAGCGTGCGGCAGTCCGCGTCGGCCGTACACATCTGCGGCGGCCGCACGCACGACGCGGACCCCAGCGACACGGCAACGATTGACGTCGCTGCGAACGTGCCGATCGCCAGCCGACGGGGGTCTCGAGGAACGGCGACCGCGCGCCGTCGAACCTCCCGCAGCGCATCTCGCGCCATCGCGCGCACCATATCATCGGTGCTATCTCTTGGCCTGGATGGACGACGCGCTTCTTCGCGTCCGCGGGCTGGTCACCACCTTCCGCACGGACCGCGGTCCGCTTCGCGCGGTGGACGACGTGTCGTTCGATGTTCCGCCGGCTGCCACAGTGGCGGTGGTCGGTGAGAGCGGTTGCGGCAAGAGCGTCACTGCTCTTTCGATCCTTCGGCTCGTCTCGCCGCCCGGGCGCATCGAGTCGGGCGTCATCGAGCTTGCGGGACGCGACCTGCTCCAGCTCTCCGAGCGCGCGATGCGCGAGGTTCGAGGAAACCTCGTCTCGATGATCTTCCAGGAGCCGATGACCAGCCTGAACCCCGTCTACACCATCGGCTGGCAAATCATCGAAGCCGTCCGCCTCCACAGGAGAGTGTCGCGTCGCGCAGCACGCGATCGCTCTCTCGAGCTGCTGCGGCTGGTCGGGCTACCCGAACCGGACACGACCATCGATCTATTTCCGCATCAGCTCTCCGGCGGGCAGCGGCAGCGCGCCATGATCGCAATGGCGCTCGCGTGCGAGCCGAAGGTCCTCATCGCCGACGAGCCGACCACCGCGCTCGACGTCACGGTTCAGGCGCAGATCCTCGACTTGCTGACCGATCTGCAGGCGCGTCTCTCGATGAGCATCGTGCTCATCACCCACGACCTGGCGGTCGTCGCCCAGACGGCTCGACACGTCGTCGTGATGTATGCGGGGCGCGTCGTCGAGAGCGCGCCGGTGACGGAGATCTTCGCTGCCCCCGCCCACCCCTACACCCGAGGCCTGCTCGAAAGCATTCCCGGGCCCGGCCCGGCCCGGCGGTTGCGGGCCATCGAGGGGATCGTTCCCGACCTGCGAAGCTTGCCGGGTGGGTGCCGGTTCACCGATCGATGCCCGATGCGAGTCGAGAAATGCTCGGCCGAGGAGCCGGCGCTAGCGCCCGTCGCCCCAAACCGAACGTCGCGCTGCTGGCGCGCGACCGAGGTCTCGCCATGACGAGCGTCTCCGCCGGCGCCTCCGGGGAAACGATCGAGGTCGAGCCCACGCCCCGCGGGCGCACGATCGTCGCGACACAGGGTGTTTCCAAGTACTTTCCGCTTCGTTCTGGCTGGTTCGGCAAAGGCGAACGCTTCGTGCGAGCCGTCGACGGCGTGTCCATCCGTGTTCGTCAGGGCGAGACGATGGGGCTGGTCGGCGAGAGCGGATGCGGCAAGAGCACGCTCGGGCGGCTCGTGCTGCGCCTGGTCGAGCCGACGTTCGGCCGAGTGGTGTTCGACGGACAGGACATCACTTCGAGGTCGCAGCGCGACCTTCGCCCGCTGCGCCGACGCATGCAGATCATCTTCCAGGACCCGTATTCGAGCTTGAACCCACGAATGACGGTGCGCGAGATCGTCGGCGAGGCGATTCGGATCCACAAGCTCGCGAAGACCCGCGCGGACGAACAGGCCAGGATCGCCGAGCTGCTCGATCGCGTCGGCCTGCGCGCTGACGCGATGGATCGCTATCCCCACGAATTTTCCGGTGGCCAGCGACAGCGCGTCGGCATCGCGCGCGCGCTGGCGGTGGAGCCGGAGTTCATCGTTTGCGACGAGCCGGTGAGCGCGCTCGACGTCTCGATCCAGGCGCAGATCGTCAATCTCCTCGTCGAGCTGCAGGAGTCCCTGGGCATCGCGTATCTCTTCGTCTCCCACGATTTGAAGCTCGTCGAGCACGTGAGCCATCGAGTCGCGGTGATGTACCTCGGCAAGATCGTCGAACAAGCCCCCGCGGCGTCGCTTTACGAGCGCCCCTTGCATCCCTATACGCGAGCCCTCCTCTCCTCGGCCCCCCAACCGGATCCCCAGCACAAGCGCGTGCGCCTGGTGTTGAAAGGGGAAGTGCCCTCCCCCGTCGATCCGCCGCCGGGGTGTCCATTCCATCCTCGCTGCACGCGCTTCGTCCCGGGAACGTGCAACGTGGCCACCCCCGCGTTCGACGAGCTGCCACGAGGAAGTGGGCACAAGGTGGCCTGCTTCAACCCCGTCCCATGACGGACCGGGTCGGCGGCGTGCCCGAGCGCGTCGGACGGTACGAGGTCGCGTTGCAGCTGGGTCAAGGCAGGACCGGACGCGTTTTCTTGGCGCGCGATCCGTCGCTCGGGCGTCAGGTCGCCATCAAGGCGCTCCACGACGATCTGTCGCTCGATGCGGCGGCGGTCGCCGACTCCGCCCGGCTGCTGAAAGAAGGCGCGCGGACCCAGGCGTCGCTCCGCCACCCCGGCATCGTCGTCGTGCACGATACGGGAGACGACGAACGCGTGGGGGCGTTCGTGGTGCTCGAGCTGATGCCCGGGGGCTCGCTTCGCGAGCGGCTCGCACAGGGGCGCCTTTCCCGCAGCGAGGTCACCCAACTCGCTCGGTCTCTCGGTTCCGCCCTTTCGCACGCGCACGACAGCGGCGTGATCCATGGGAACCTCAAGCCCGAAAATATCCTCGTCTCGCCGTGGGGACCGAAACTGTCCGATTTCGCTGGGGCGAACCATGCCGCCCTCACGCATCCGGCGTCGGTGGCCGGAACCGAGGCGCCCGAAGTTCTCTCGGGCCACCCCAGTCGCCCGGAAAGCGACCAATTCTCGCTGGCGGCGATTCTCTTCGAGGCGCTCACCGGCATGGCGCCGCTTGGCGGGCAGGACGCCAGCACCGCCGCAGTGGTCGTCAAAGCGAACCAACCGGTCCCCGCGACCGGGGTCGCCCCCGATCTACGCTCCTGTCCGCGTCTCGACGCTATTTTCGAGCGCGCCCTGGCGAGAGATCCGCAAGCGCGCTTCGCTTCGTGCGACGTCTTCGTGGCGGCGTTGGTCGCTTCCCTCGAAGCGGCCCAGGGGCCGGTTCTCACTCCGACTTCGCAATCGTCGATGGTTCCGAAGACGGCCCGGCGCTGGCAGAATGTCGCCGCGATCGTCGCCGTGGGAGTGATTTTTGCGCTCGTGCTGTTGGGGCGACAGCCACGAAGCGGAGGAGTGTCGCTCAGGAGCGTCGCCACCGCATTTGCCCAGGCGCTCGCCGTGACCGACGTCGCGCCGGCCGGTCGTCGTGCGACGGCTTGGTCGGCATCCTCGAGCGGCGCTCCACTCCCTTTCCCCGGCCCTCCCAAGACGTCCACGCGCGAAGAAGCAGGCGGACCGTCGTCGCGACCATCCGCCGCCGGAGACCACGGCCCCTCCGAAGCGAATGATCGTGGCTCTTCGGGTGCCGCGGATCGCGGCTCCGCGGGGAACCGCGACCGCCCATGACCGTTGGCCGTGGCGCAGGTTTCTTGCTGGCGACACCGGGGCGGGGCGCACTAGACTCGGAGCTCCGCCGATGCAGGCCGACAACCCCTTGCCCCTGATGACCGAGACCCGCTCCCCGCCGCTCCAATCCCGCCCCAAGGCGGATCTAGAGCACCTGGCAAAACTGTACCGTGAGATGTTGCTCATTCGCCGCGTCGAGGAAGAAAGCGCTCGCGGCTACGCCGAGGGAAAAATCGGCGGATTTCTGCATCTTTACATCGGACAGGAGGCCGTGGGCGTGGGCGCGATTGCTGCGCTCCGACCCGACGACTACGTCGTCACGACGTACCGAGATCACGGCGTCGCCCTGGCCAAAGGCATGAGCGCGCGCGCTCTGCTCGCCGAGCTGTACGGCAAAGTGACCGGATGCTCCAAGGGACTTGGCGGATCAATGCACATGTTCGACCGCGAGCATCACATGCTCGGCGGCTACGGCATCGTCGGGGGCCATATACCCCTCGCGACAGGCGTGGCGTTCGCGAGCAAGTACCGTAACGACGGGCGAGTCACGCTCTGCTTCTTCGGCGATGGCGCCGTGAGCATCGGGGGCTTTCACGAAGGACTGAGCTTGGCGGCGCTCTGGAAGCTGCCCATCGTTTTCATCTGCGAGAACAACGAATACTCGATGGGCACTCCGCTCTTGCGCTCGATGTCCGTCGAGGACGTATCGCTCAAGGCGCTCGCCTACGGGATGGATCGGGATCGATTCTTCGGCGACGACGTTCTCGAAGTCGAAGAGCGCATCGGCGCAGCGGTCCAGCGCGCCCGGCAGCAGGGTTCTCCCACCCTGGTCGAAGTGCGAACCTACCGCTTCCGAGGCCACTCGATGAGCGATCCGGCGAAGTACCGGACGCAGGCCGAGCTCGACGAGCACAAGAAGCGCGACTCGCTGCTGCGCGCCCGCGACTCCCTTCTCGAGCAGGGCTACGGAGATTCACGCCTCGATGCTCTCGAGAAGTCCGTCGAGGCGGAAGTGGCCGATGCCCTGAAGTTCGCCAGCGACAGCCCCGAGCCCGGTCTCGACCTCCTGGAATCGACGACCTACAGCGGTCCGTTTGCGTACTGAATCTCGCTTGATGAATCGTCCGCTCGATGCCGCCGACTGTCGGCCCCGACATCCAGGCTGGCGCAAGCACCCTCCAACCCCTCGACTCGATCAGCAACCCACAGCATAAGCACCGATGCCGCATACAGCGAGATTCCGCGAAGCCCTCCGTGAGGCCATGATCGAGGAAATGGAGCGCGACGAGCGCGTCTTTCTCATAGGAGAAGAGGTTGGTCATTATCAGGGCGCCTACAAGGTGAGCGAGGGGATGCTCGACAAGTTCGGGCCGAACCGGGTCATCGATACACCGATCGCGGAGGGGGGCTTCGCGGGGGTCGGGATCGGTGCTGCGATGGTCGGCCTCAGGCCGATCGTCGAGTTTATGACGTGGAACTTCAGCACGGTCGCCTTCGATCAAATCTTGAACAATGCGGCAAAGCTCCGGCAGATGTCGGGGGGGCAATTCGAGTGCCCGATCGTATTTCGCGGCCCCAATGCAAGCGCTCGGCAGGTCGGTAGTCAGCACAGCCACGCCATGGAGCACTTCTATGCGCACGTGCCTGGGCTGAAGGTCATCGCCCCGGCATTCCCGGCGGACGCCAAGGGGCTTCTCAAGTCCGCCATTCGAGACGACGACCCCGTGCTCGTGATGGAATCGGAAACGCTCTATGCCGTGCGCGGCGATGTTCCGGACGGCGAGCATCTGGTTGCACTCGGCAAGGCCCAGGTGGCGCGTCCCGGTACGGACGTCACTCTGATCGCGTACTCGCGCATGACGCACGTGGCCCTCGAGGCCGCCACGGCGCTCGAAAAGGATTCGATCTCGGCGGAGGTCATCGACCTGCGCAGCCTGAGGCCGCTCGACGAGGACACCGTCATCGCGAGCGTCGAGCGCACGCACCGCGCCGTTGTGGTCCACGAGGGATGGCCATACGGCGGCGTCGGCGCTGAGGTTGCTGACCGCATCCAACGGCTTGCTTTCGACGCGCTCGATGCGCCCGTGCTGCGAGTCACGACGCTGGACGCGCCGATGCCCTACAGCGCGCGGCTCGAGCTTGCATGCATGCCGCAACCGGATCGCGTCGTTGCGACTGTGAAAAGACTGCTCTCGCGCGGGCGCGCTTGACGGAGATCGTGATGGCCAAGATTCTGGAGATGCCCAAGCTGTCGCCCACGATGGAAGAGGGCGTCCTGTCGGCCTGGCACAAGAAAGAGGGCGAAGCCGTCGCCGTCGACGATCTGCTGGCGGAGGTCGAAACCGACAAGGCGACGATGGAGTTTCGGTCCTTCGACAAGGGGACGCTCCTCAAGATCCTGGTGGCCGCCGGGGCCCAGGTGAAACTGGGCCAGCCGGTCGCCATCGTCGGCAACGCGGGGGAAGACGTTACGGCCCTTGCGCGTCAAGCCGGCTCGGCAAGCACCGCCGCCGCCCCGCCGGAACGGCAGCCATCCGTCGCCGCTGCACCACCGCCGCCCGCCGCGCAGCCGACGCCAACGCAACCGCCGCCCGAGACCGTCGCGCCTCCCGCTCAACGGAAGCCCCCGGTCGGAAACGTTCTCGAGCGTACGTCGTACTTGGCCGCGCCCGCCGAAGTGTCATCGCAGGACGGCGAACGATCCGGGGGCCGACGCGTGCTCGCGTCGCCCTACGTGCGCAAGACGGCTCGTGAGATGGGGATCGACCTGCAGGGCGCCCATGGAACCGGCCCCGGCGGACGCATCGTTCCGTCCGATCTCGAAGGCATGCGGGCCCGAGCCTCGGCTGCGATCGTCCGCGCTGCGCAAGCTCCCGTGACGGTGCCGGAGGCCGTCGACGGGACCGTGGAAGTGCGGCGCCTCAGCCCAATGCGCAAGGCGATCGCGCGGAGGCTCACGGAATCGAAGACGACCGTTCCCCATTTTTATCTGTCGATCGACGTCGATGCCACCGAGCTCGTGAAGCTGCGCGAGCAGATCAACGCCGAGCTCGCGGCTCAGGCGCCCGCGGTCAACGGCGAAGGGCAGACGCTCAAGGTGTCCTTCAACGATCTGCTCATCAAGGCATGCGCCGTTGCGCTGGTCCGGGTGCCCGAGTGCAATGCCAGTTTTTCGTCCGAAGCAATCCTGCTCCACAAGAGAGTCGACATCTCGGTCGCCGTCGCCATTCCCGACGGTCTGGTGACGCCCGTGGTCAGGCACGCCGATCAAAAGAGCGTCGTCGCCATCGCGGGCGAGGTGCGCGATCTGGCGGCGCGCGCGCGGGCGCGCAAGCTCAAGCCCGAGGAAATGGCGGACGGTACGTTCTCCATTTCCAACCTCGGCATGTTCGGAATCGACGAGTTTGCAGCCGTCATCAATCCGCCGGAGGGAGCCATCCTGGCGGTGGGACAGGTGCGGGAAGTGCCCGCGGTTTCCGGGGGCGCCGTCGTCGTCGGCCGTCGAATGACAATGACCCTCTCCTGCGATCATCGTGTCGTCGACGGAGCCGTGGGTGCCGCGTTCCTCGCGGAGCTGCGCCGGCTGGTCGAGCACCCCCTTCGCGTGCTCACCGGGTGACGATGGCCAGTTGCCGGAAAGCCGGCCGCGCGGCGGCGTGTCTCGCAGGGTGGGCGGTCGCCGTCTCGACGCACGATGCGGTGGCTCATCGACCGATGAAGGCGGACGCATGGTGGGCCGGGCTGGACGCGGCCGCCAAAGTTGCGGATGCAAGGGGAGTCCGCGCGTTGCGGGAGCCGGCTCGCGGACGCGTGCGGATTCCCGGCGGCACGTTCACGATGGGATCGACCGATGCGGCCGTGAGTCGGGCGACTGCGCTGTGCGAAAAGGAGATCTTCGGCATTCAGTGCGGGGACCCTGAAATTCAGGCATTCGTCCACGCCGAAGGGCTGCCGCACGCGGTCACGATCTCGACCTTCGATCTCGATCGCACCGAGGTCACCGTCGCCGACTATGGGCGCTGCGTCTCCGCAGGTCCGTGCTCTCCCCCCGACCTGATGCCGGGTGACAGGCGGTTCGATCGACCCGAGCTTCCCGTCACTCACGTGCGGTGGGAGGATGCTGCGGCGTTCTGTCGATGGGCTCAGGGACGCCTGCCGACCGAAGCGGAGTGGGAGTACGCTGCCCGCGGGGTCGAGGATCGGGAATTTCCCTGGGGCAATCTGTACAATCCGCAACTGGCCAACCACGGCGCTTGGGCTCAAGACGACACCGACGCGACGGACGGCTTCGTCGGCCTCGCCCCGGTAGGTTCATTCCCCGACGGCGCGACTCCACTCGGAGTGCTGGACATGGCCGGTAACGCCGCCGAATGGGTAGCCGACGTGCTCGAGCTGGATCTGGGTGGGCGACCCGTCGGCTATTCGGGCGATCCCGTCGTCGACCCCAAGCCGAACTCCTCCGGCGGAGGATTTCACGTCGTTCGGGGCGGCTCGTTCGAGGACGCACCGATGTGGCTGCGTGCGGCGGCGCGGACCGCCACGGCGGCGCTGCGACCGGCCTGGATCGGATTTCGGTGCGCGGCGGACGTTCGATGAAGATTGCCCACTTCTCCGACTTGCACCTGCTCGCCCTCGACGGGGTGCAGTGGGCGCGCTTTTTGAACAAGCGACTGACCGGATGGGCGAACCTCCGCCTGAAACGGGGGGCGGTGCATCGTTCTTCCACCGTTCGAGCCATCGCTCGCGACGTTGCCGCCCACGAGTTCGATCACGTCGTCATCACGGGCGACCTCACGAACCTCGCTCTCGAGTCGGAGTTCGAGCTGGTTCGCGAAGTTCTCGAGAGAGACCTGGGGCTCGATCCGTCGAGCGTCAGCCTCGTGCCCGGCAATCACGATCTCTACACGCGCGGGGCGCTCAATTCGCGGCGCTTCGAACGCTACTTCGGTCGCTGGCTTTCCAGCGATCTCCCCGAGATCGGGGTGGACGTCTCCGGAGCGCGCTTCCCCGTCGTGCGCCTCCGAGGCTGCGCGGCCATCGTCTCATTGTCCAGCGCCGTCCCCAGGCCGCCGTTCATCGCCGCAGGCGAGCTCGGAGTCGCCCAGCTCGACGCCCTCGATCGCGTCCTCGCGCATCCGGAGGTCTCGCGGAGAACCGTGATCGTGGCGTTGCATCATCCAGCCGTCGTGTCCTGGTCCCGAATGAAGCACCATGCCGAGGGCCTTCGTGACTCGGCGGCTCTGCTTTCGGTGCTCCGGCGCGTATCCCGCGGTCTCGTGCTTCACGGTCACTTGCACAGGCGGACGCAACGCACGATCACCACTTCATCGGGCACCTTGCTGCACGTCGGCGCCACAAGCGCGTCGCTGCATCACGATTCGGCGGATCGAATGGCAGGCTACAACGTCTACGAGATGGACGAGGACGGAGTCACCCGCGTGCATGCGCGGGTGTTCGATCCGCGAACTGGTACGTTCGCCCTCGGTGCCGTCCCCATTCACTCGTAGGGCATCGCGACGAGCCTTTCCGTCGGCAGCGTCCCTCACGCGAGCAGTACGCTGGCGCCGTTCTGGCGGATCACATTGATGGCCTGCAGCCCCTTGGGACCTTCTTTGATCTCGAACTCGACGAGCTCGTCCTCGTACAGCCGCCGCCGGCCCTCTCCCTGGATCTGCGAGTAGTGAACGAAAACGTCGGGGCCCGTGTCCTGCTTGATGAAGCCCCACCCTTTCTCGTCGTTGAACCACTTGACGCGTCCCAATGCCATCGGAATCCCTCCGCAACCGCCGGCGCCGGTGCTGCGCGCCTTGGCAGCGCCGTACGCTAGGAGATTGCGTTCGCCGAGGTCAAGCGCGTATCCGATGCAGTCTCGGCGTCCGTGCTTGCAAGCGCAGATGGCCGTTGACAGGCGCGGCGTTGGGGTTTAGCGCGCGGGCGCGCGCGCTACGGGGGCGACGGGCGTCGCTTCCGGTCGTCGCGACGTTCGAGCGCGTCGAGCTCCTCGAGGTTCGCCTTCACCCGGGGGTCGTCGGGCGAAAGTGATCGGGCCCGCTCCAGCGCCGCGCGCGCCTCTGGACGACTGCGCGAGCCGTGTGACAGCGCAATCCCCAGGTTGATCCAGGCGCTGACGAGATTGGGATCGAGGCGCAGTGCTTCACGGTACTCGCCGACTGCGCGGTCCATCTGTCCCGACTGCTGGAGTGCGAAACCGAGGTTCGAATGAAGCGATGGACGCGACGGATCGAGGTCCACGGCCCGCCGCAGCTCCGCGAGCGCCCGCTCCAAGTCTTGCGTTCCCAGGAGGGCAGTCCCGAGATCCGAGTGTGCACGAGCGTCGGAGTCGTCGATGCGCACACGGGCCTCGTACTCGGCCACCGCCTCTCGGGTGCGTCCAGCCATGAGCAGAGCGGTTCCGAGGTTGCCGTGGCGTGCTCCGCTCTGCGGATCCAGCTCGACCGCGCGCGCCAGCTCACGCACGGCCTCGCCGGGATGACCCGTTGCGAGGAGGGCGACGCCCAGCTGCGAGTGGGCCTCCGGGGCGTCGGGGAGCAAGCTCGTACCCTTGCGGAGGGCGTCGAGGGCGCCCACGCCGTCGGCGAGGAGCAATCGGGCGCGCCCGAGCTCGACGAACGCCGGTCCGAACGACGGGTCCGCCGCGGCCGCCCGGGCAAGGTCTGCCGCCGCCGCGGCGACCACCGGGTTGCCCTTTGCCGATCCGTAGTCGAGTGGAAAATCGAGGCGCGCGATGCGAAGCCGCGCCAAGCCGACATTCGCGCCGGGCGCCCGTGGCGCCGCCAGGCGGGCCGACGTGTAATGCTGCTCCGCTTCGGCCAGGTCTCCGCGCTCGAAGGCATCGTCGCCCGCCGCGAGCTCGGCGTCGTCGGGTCCGCCGCGCCCGGCGAGCGGAATGGTCGATCGGAGCGGCGATCGAGCCGGCGGCGCTGGAGGAGCCGTCGCCATGAAGGGGGCGGGAATCGCCGAGTCCGCGGCGGCTTCCTGCAGCGCGGTCGAAGACGCGGCCGACGGTGGAGACGACACTGCGACCGGGCTCGAGACGGAGGCCGCTGCTGCGGGAGACGCCGCAGGAGCCGCGTTCGGGCCAGCTCGGTCCCTGACTGGACCGCCGCACGCCGCCGCGGCGATGACGAGGGCCCAATCACGCCGTCTCATGTCTCTTCACCACCGCCCATGCGTGCGCGATGACGTCCCGTGCCGCCTCGACGGCCGCGGCGTGCGTCCGCGGCGTCCGGAGGCTCACGATGCCCCCGGACGGGGTACTCGCGGAAAGCACCCGCTGGCATGCGTCGCGGACGGCGTTCGGCACGGCGGGGTCGTCGCTCACCGCAGTGAGATGCTCGACGTACGTCCGGCCGAGGGAGCGCTCCGGCTCGACGATCAGCGCAGCGTTGAGAGCCATTCCTGCCGCCCGCTTGAGACCGACGACGCCCGCGCGCGCGTCGCCGTGCTCGAGCGCCTTCTCTGCGCGCGCCAGCTCCCCCAACGCCGCGCGAATCCATTCGTCCGGGGACAGCCTGTAGAGCCAGTGAGCCGAATCTCGCGTGAATGCACCCATGCCGAGCCTACGGACGAAGGTGACGCGTCGTGTGCTCCTTGCCGTCGTAGCGCAGCATCATCGGCTTGCCCTCGGACACGGTCGTGACGTTGACCGGACGCTTCCACATTCGCAGCAGGCTGCGCATCACCTCTCTCGCGTAATCCTGGCGGAGGTCGAGGCCCTGATGGTCGTGCCTGAGCAGCAGCTCGCCCCGATTGTCGAAGTTTGCGTCCTCCACGTAGATGAACGGATTGCCTCCGTTGGTGAGCTGGAACAGAAGCTTCTCTTTGACGGACTTGAACTCGCGTGACTCGATCTCGTACCGCTCGTTGCGGTTGGACCAAGCAAAGCTGAACAGCTTGTTGTCCCGAACGAAATCCGGCGTCAGAAACTCGTCGATGAACGTCACGTCGTTGTAGAGCGAGCGAACCTCCAGAATCTTTCGCTTGCCCAGACCCAGGCGCAAATTCCAGCTCTTTTTCGCTTCGAGGTCGTCGCAGTCCTCCCATTCCTTTCCGAATTGACCGCGGTCCCAGCGCTCCTCGATGTGTCGGAACAGCTCGACGCCCAACTTGTACGGGTTCAACCGTCCGCCCGACGTCGCCAGGACGCCGGCCGCGTGATCGGCGTAGTCGATGATCTCGCTCGCATCGAGGACCCGCTCGGTCATCAGCTTCGAGTGCCAGTACGTGGCCCAGCCCTCGTTCATGATCTTCGTCTGCCATTGAGGAGCGAAGTAGTAGGCCTCCTCGCGAACGATCTCGAGGACATCGTGCTCCCACCGTTCGAGCGGTGCATGCTCCAGGAGAAAGAGGAGGACGTCGCGCTCCGGATGCTCGGGGAACTTGTTCGATTTCTCCCGCTCGACCTCGATCTTCTTCTTCTGCCGCTCGAGGTACTCCTCGGGATTGATGAACGGATCCATGTATTCCTTCGCTCGCAAGCGAGGGATCTCCGTGACCTTCAGCTCCTCGTCCTCGGCGACGCGCTTGGCGCGACGACCGGTGTACGGCGCGTGCAGATCGATCAGATTTTCCAGGCTCAAGCAGTGGTCGATGAACTCCTCGATCTTGTTGATGCCCTGGCGCCCCACGACACGGCGTAGCCGGGAGCCGTGATTCGCCATCTTGTCGATCCAGCGGCGGTTGGGATCGTAACCGCTCGGCCGCTTGACCGGATCCACGGTGCGCCCGCCGGTGTCCAGATCGGTCTGACGGAAACAGTAGTTGTTCTTGAAAAAGTCGACGTGCGCGTACACGTGCGACATGACGAGCTTCTGATCGACGAGCGAATTGCCTTCGAGGAGATATGCGTACGCGGGGTTGTTGTTGATCACCATCTCGTAGATCTTCGACAGCCCGTATTCGTAACTCTTCGCGAGCCGCTCGTACTCCATCCCGAACCGCCAGTGCGGATAGCGGTTCGGAAAGCCGCCGTAGGCGGCGATTTCGTTCATCTGGTCGTACGTCAGGATCTCGAAGATGGTCGGAAAGAAGTCGAGACCTGCCTCGGTCGCGAGCTTCTCGATGCGGTTTTGCTCCTGACGCAGGTAGGCCGGGAGCGCGGTTTTCAGGGCGAACTCGCTCATGGATCAGTTGCCCTTGCCCAAGAACTCTTTGATCGACGACACGATGGCGTCCTTGTCGCGTATCTCGCTCGTGACGACGCGGCTGTCCTTGCCGAAGTGCTCGCGCAGATCTTTGATGAACTGGCCCGAGCCGTACGGGCTCTCCACCTGCCCGTAGGCGAACATGTTCACCCGGGGCAAGAGCTTCGTCTTGAGCAACTCGACGCAAAGCAGCGTGTCGTCCATCGACCAGTTGTCACCGTCGGAGAAATGGAACGGATAAATGTTCCATTCCGCCGGCGGATAGTGATCGTCGATGAGCTGCGAGCACAGCTTGTAAGCGCTCGAAATCATCGTCCCGCCGCTCTCGCGGGTGTGAAAGAAGGTCTCCCGATCGACCTCTCTGGCTACCGCGTCGTGGATGATGTACCGGCTCTCGAGCCCCCGATACTGCTTCTGCAACCACGCATCGATCCAGAAGCTCTCGATCCGGACGATCTCCTTTTGCTCGTCGCCCATCGATCCGGAGACATCCATCATGTAGACGATGACCGCGTTCGCAACCGGCTCGGCCTCGGTCTTCCAGCTCCGGTACCGCTTGTCGGCGGGGATCGGCACGACGACCGGATTGCCTGGCGCGTACGTCCCCGTGGCGATCTGGCGTTTGAGCGACTCTCGGTACGTGCGCTTGAAGTTGCGCAGCGACTCGGGACCGACCCGGCGTATGCTCGTGTAGCGGTCCTTTGCATTGATGATCTTGCTCTTGCCCTTGTCCCGGATGTCCGGAAGCTCGAGCTCCTCGCCCAGGATCGACGCGAGCTCCTCCAGCGTCACGTCCACCTCGAGAACGTGATCGCCCGGCGCGGAACCCGCCTTCTTCCCGTCGCGCGCGTCGTCGCCGTCCTGGCCTGGGCCGATCGGATCGCCTGGATTTCCGTCACCTTGACCGGCGCCGCCTCGCTGTCGATCCCCGAACGAGAAGCGGGGGATGTCGATCTGCGGAATCGGGATGGAGACCAGGTCCTTTCCCTTTCGCCCGATGAGCTCTCCCTGGGAGATGTATTTGCGCAGGTTCTGCCGGATCTTGCCGCGGACAATCGCCCGAAAGCGAGAATGGTCCTGGTCGATCTTCAGTGACATCAAATCGGAGTCTAGCGCTCCAGGCCCACGCGCGCGATCCATAGGCACACGAGCACGTTCGCCAGCGTCCAGCCGCACGCCGCGAGGACCCCTCCAACGAACGCCACGTCCCCCGACCAGGCTGTCTGCACCAGAAACGCGGAGGCTCCGAGCGCAAGTCCGCCGATCATCGGGCGCAAGAGGCGATTCGAGAAGCCCAGCGCTGCGAGCGCCAGAACCGGAGCGGCGCTTGCGAGTAGCAGCCATCGATGCGCCGATAGCCCGAAGACGACGATGTCCCACTCGCCCAGCGGTCGCATTGCGAGCTGTGTGAAAGTCGCCCCGGGGCCCCCGTCCGGCGCAAGCGCGAAAAGTGGTGCGATGGGGAGCAGCCCGACAGCTCCCGCGAGCGCACCGACGACCGCCCCGGCACCGAGAGCAACCTTTCCTCCCCGCCTGCGGATGCGTCGCACGACCAGCCATCCGATCGCCGTCAGGCACAAGACCCGCTTCGCGAAATGCCCCCAGTAGATCGCCGACACGGCCCGTCCCGCATCGAGAATCCCGGCGCCGTACAGGTTCGCGTCGTCCTTCGGCCGCGCGCTCGACACGAGCGCTTCACGCACCGCCGCCGCGCGCGTCACGCCGAGCGATTCGACCATCGCCGCAACGCCTGCCACGTGCGGGGAAGCCATGCTGGTCCCGTTGAACGTGCCGAAGATCTCGCAGCGGTCGCGTCCGCCGTTGCATACGGTCTGCTGCGTCACGGCGACGCCCGGAGCGGCAATCGAAAGCTCGGGACCACGCGACGAGAAACGGGCGATCGTGTCACGGTCGTCGGTCGCGCTCACGGCAATCACCCCCGGATACGCGGCCGGCCATCCGACACTGCGACCGCTGTTGCCCGCCGCGGCCACGACGACGACGCCCGCGTCCAGTGCGTGCTGAATTGCGTCCTGCAAGATCCGACTCTTGATGGGACCGCCGAGCGACAGGTTGATGATCTGAGCTCCGCCATCCGCCGCGAAGCGAATGCCCTCCGCAACGTTCGCCACGGTGCCGAAGCCGTGCTTGTTGAGCACCTTGACGGGCATCAACGTCGCGCAGTACGCGAGCCCCGCCGCACCCACTCCGTTGTTCGTGGTCTGCGCGATGGTTCCCGCGACGTGTGTGCCGTGGCCCTGGTCGTCGGCCGCCTCGCGCGAGTCGTCGACGAAGTTCCAGCCGCCGCTGCAACGTGTCCCCGCGAGGTCCGTGCCGCGCGAGAAGGGTCCCCGGTCGAAGCACGCGACGCCGGTATCCACGACGGCTACGGTGACACCTCGACCGCAAGCGTAGTTCCACGCTCGTTCGGCTCCCACGCGCTCGAGGTGCCATTGCTTGGTCGCGTAGAGCGGATCGTCCGGCACGAACGTCTCGCGATAGACGGCCATCGGCTCGGCGTGCTCGACCCGGGAATCGTGCCCGAGCGCGTCGATGAGCGACTGCTCGCGCGACGGGTCGACATCGACGATCTCCAGCTTGTCGTGCGTCATGCTCCACGCGCTGTTGGGCCGCATGGCCACGCCGAACGCCGCCCCCAGCCGCGCGATGTCGTCGTCGGTGGCGTCATCGCGCACGTCGACGGCAATTTCGCCGAGGATCT
>DASPUY010000005.1:0-3425 GCA_035622655.1 Polyangiaceae bacterium | reverse complement strand
TTGATCGGCGATTTCTCCGACTCGAGCACTCCCCACTTGCTGGTTGCCGGCCAGTCGGGAAGCGGAAAGTCCGTGCTTCTGCAGTCGATCGTGGCGAGCCTCGTCCAGTACCATGGACCCGAAAGCATCCGCTTCACGCTCATCGACCCGAAGCGAGTGACGTTCATTGGGCCCGCCTTCAAGGCCGCCGTCGCAGCTCACCTCGACGGCCCGATCCGCTACGAAGCCGAGGAGACGCTGCCGGTCATCGAGCAGCTCGTCGAGATCATGGAGGAGCGCTACCGCGCGTTCGAGAAGGCCCAGGTGAGCAGCGTCGACGACTACAACGCCCAGGTGCCGCGCGCGTCCCGTTTCGAGCGACGCGTCCTCGTGGTGGACGAGTTCCAGGACCTCGTCGGTGAACGCGAAGTGGCGCAGCGCTTCTTCGCCGGCGTGAAGCGTCTTGGTGCGAAGGCGCGAGCGGCGGGCGTCCATATGCTCCTCGCGACCCAGCGTCCCGACCGGGCGACCGTGCCCCCCATCGTCAAAGCGAACCTCGGCGGCAAGGTCGCCCTTCAGGTGTCCTCCCAGACCAACTCCCGCATCATTCTCGATCAGGGGGGCGCTGAGCGACTCCTCGGCAAGGGCGACATGCTCGCCGACATGGGACACGGCGTCGTGCGCGCCCAGGCGGCCCTGATGGCATAGGCCGCTCTTCGCGGTTGGATAACCTCCCGGCGCATCCTGGGCGGAAGATCAGGAGCTCGCCAGAAGTCGAGCGACAGCACGCGACCGCCGAGGTCCAGCGGCTGCCTCGCTGCCGCGCGTTCGGCTGCCGCGCCGAAGCGCTCGTATCCGACGAGAGACGGAAAGATGATGACGCCGAGGCTTTCATCGAGAGCGCCGATGATGGATACGCACGCGTCCCTCGACGCCGAGCGCCGGGATGTCCATCCGCAGAACTTCGTGGTCCGATGCCATTTTCCAGGGTTACCCGAAGCCGGGGGGGTTTTCGCGCGGCGCCCCGCGCGGGTCGCTCCAGCGCCATGCGAAGGGCCGTTGCGAGTGGCCACACGGCCTCCCGGGGGGCGACGTGGCCGCCGACGACCAGTCCGCTCGGAAGCTCCAGCCACAGCACGAGGTCCGGGCGGTAGGGCTCTGCCTCCGTGACGTAACCCGGCAGTTGAAAGCAGCCCCCGAGCCACACGAGTTCGCCCTGAGCCGCGGAGTGACGTCGGCTCGCGTGCCCCTGCGAGACGGGCCTCGACATGCCGCGGATCCGACGCCAGCGGTCCGCCGAGGTCAAGTGCCTCCCCCCCGGTTGCTCGCCGCCGACCGTGCGCGCGGGGCATTTGGCAGAAGCCGAAGGAGCCGCCTGACGAGCATGGGGCCGAGCTCCCATGGTTGGCCAAAGATCCACAGCCGGGGCATGATTGGAGCATGGCAGCGACCGCAATCGACGTCTCTCCGATTCCGAGCGCCCCCTTCGACGACCTCGATCTCGACCGGACCGAAGACGAGGAAGAGTGGGAGCGGCGCGTGATGGCCCTCGCTGCGACGAGGATCGCTGCGGAGCGCGTGCGGCTCGAACGGCTCGGGGTTATCGACTCGAAAGGCAATCTCGTGTCCCCAGCTCTGCCCCCCGACATGCTCCCCGACTCGGACACGACACTCGAGACCGGCTGACCTCCAATGGCGCGCCCGCGCATGATCGTCGTCGCGGGTCCCCCGGGCAGCGGCAAGACGAGGTACTTCCCCGCGACGGCATTCGGTGTCGACGCATTCAATATCGACGACCGATGCGCGCAGATCCTCGGGAGTTACCGCGCGATACCCCGCGAGATACGCCGCGCTGTCGCCAAGGAGTGCGAGCAATTCGTGCTCGATCATGTCGAGCACGGGAAGTCGTTCGCGGTCGAGACGACTCTTCGCACCAAGGCATCCATTGAGCAAGCGGACCTTGCACGCAGACGCGGTTTCGCGACGGAGATGCGGTTCGTGGCCACCGATTCGATCGCCGAAAATGTCGCGCGCGTGCTCCAGCGGGCTCAAAGCGGCGGGCATGATGCTTCGGAGCGCGAGATCCGCGCTATTCATCAAGCGAGTGTGGCGAATCTTGCCGCGGCGTTCGCGGTATTCGAGCGCGTTCGTGTCTACGACTCGACGACTCGATGGGAGAGGAGCGAGGCTGGAGCGGGGATTCGCCCTGTCGCTCGCGGGTCCCCGCGCAACCCGATTCTAGACCTCCGTCGCCCCGTGGCCGACGTCGTGTACCTCGCGAAGCTCCCCACGCATCCGTTTCCGACATTAGCCGTTACGGTTTGCCGAGGGACGCGGTGCGATTCGGCCTTCGGCGCGGCTTTTCCGCCCTTCACGAGACGAAGAGCGGCTCTTCGAGTCGCGATCGAATCGGCCATCGCCTTTGTCTTCAGGGCCCGGCTTGCAAGGGCCGGCACCGCGGCTTCGCGGACTCAGGCATCTGCCTCCCTTCGCCGCACGCGAACGCGTAGGCCGGCAGGGGACATGGTGAACGCGAGGTGCTCGCCGACGTCCGCACGGGTGCCGATGCGCTGAACGTCGAACATCTTGTAGACCGCCGCGAGGGTGACGCAGATCTCCAGCAACGCGAGCGAGCGCCCCGGGCAGATCCGGGGGCCGGATCCGAACGGCAGGTGCACCGACGCGTCGTGCGCCTTGCCGTTCGCGTCGACATCGAGCCAACGCTGCGGCGCGAAGTCGCCGGGAGCATCGAAGCGGGCGGCGTCTCGCGTGGCTGGACGCAGCAGCGTGACGATGGTCGTACCCTTCGGGATCGCGACGTCGCCGACCACGACGTCGACGAGCGGCTCGAAGAGGCGAACCGGCGCAACCGGGCGCAGCCGCATCGACTCGTTTCCCACTGCCCCAGCGTACGCGAGGCGATCGGCCTGTTCGATATCTGTGGGGACGGGCTCGTTCGCCAGCACCGCGTCGGCCTCGCGGCGGAGCGTGGTAACGGACTCGGGTGCGTCGCAGAGGTGATGCATCGCCCAGGCGAGCGTGTATGCGGTCGTGTCCTCGCCCGCGAGGAGCATCGTCAGCGCGTTGCCGAAAATCACTTCGTCGGAGAACGGCCTGCCCTCCGCGTCGCGCGCGGCCAGCATAGCCTCGAGAAAGTTCGATGGACTCTCGGCTCGGGCAGGGCTCGCCGCAAGGGTCGCGCGAGCCTGTGTGACGATGGACGTGAGCCACTTGTATACGGCCTGCACCGCGCGGTCGACGCGCCGGTCGACCGGCAGGCGGAAGTAGCGCCAGTAAGGGAAGACTGCGCTCAGGCGCCGGTCGAAGGCTGGGAAGATGAGCTCGAGGTGTTGCTGGATGACGTCCTCGTCGCCCTTCTCGAGCGTGTTGAGATCGTGGCCAAAAACGAGCTGAGTCGTGACGTCGACCGTGAAGCGCTTGAGCTC
>DASPUY010000004.1:0-3711 GCA_035622655.1 Polyangiaceae bacterium | reverse complement strand
TCGACACCCAATCGGTCGAACTCGATCTCCTCGTCCCATTCACAAAGACGCACGACGAGGTCGATCTGCTTCCGATCGCAGATCGCGGTGACGCCGAAGAGCTCGCGGATGTCGAGAATGCCCAGGCCACGGATCTCGACGTGGTGGCGCAGAAGCTCCGCAGGGCGCCCGAACACGAGGCCCGGCGGCCTCCAGTCGCAGCGCACGACGTCGTCCGCCACGAGGCGGTGCCCGCGTATCACCAGCTCGAGCGCGCACTCGCTCTTGCCAATCCCGCTCTTGCCCAGCAAGAGAACGCCGACGCCGTAGACGTCGACGAGCACGCCGTGAAGCTGGAGCTGAGGCGCGAGTCGATCGTCGAGAAGCGCATGCAAAGCGTTGATCGTGCGGCTGGATCGAGCATTGGATACGAACAGCGGAGTGCTCGTCGCGTCCGCGGCCGATATGAAGGTCCGCGGCGGCTCCCGACCGCCGGTAACGATCACGCACGAAAGCCCGAGCGAAAAGAAGCCGCGCGCGGCAACGCTGCGTGCTTCCGGGCTCAGCGCATCGATGTACGAGAGCTCGGTCTCGCCCAGAAGCTGCACCCGAGTCGGGACGACGCCTTGATAGTGTCCCGCGAGAGCGAGGCCGTTCTTCTGCACGCGAGGATGCCGGAGCGGCCGCTCGAGCCCCGCCTCCCCTGCGAGGCGCCGAAGCTCGATCTCCAGGTTCGGATCGGAGACCAGCTGACCCACGGTCAGCTGCATCGCGCCCTCTGCCAATCGCGGTGCTTGCTCAGTCATGCCCCGCCCCCGGATGACGGCGCCGCCCCGCCCCGAGGAGCCGCTCTCGCCCGAACGTGATTCATGGCCGCTCGCTGACCTCGCTTGCCTCGATCAGGTCGAAGGCCGCGCGAGCGTCCGGCACGTGCAGAAGAGTGTCCCGGAACTCCTTGTTGCGGAGCAGACGCGACACTCGAGCGAGCGTCTTGAGGTGCTCGCCCGTCGCTCGCTTGGGCCCGATGACCGCGAACAGGATGTTCACTGCGAGACCGTCGATTGCAGAGAATTCGATGCCCTCGGGCACGATGAGAAGCGCGGCGTGCTGCGTCTCGAGGTGAGGGAGCGCGCCGTGCGGGATGGCGACTCCTTCGCCAATCCCGGTCGACTGCAGCTGCTCTCTCTCGACGAGCACGCGTTCGGCGCGGCTCGCGTCCACTTGGGTTCCCACGGTGAGCATTTCAGCCAGCGCGCTCAGCGCGGCCGCTTTGTCCATCGGATGAGCCGCGCCGTTATGACGAACGGCCACACGGTCGGGGGTCAGGAGATCCGTGAGTCGCATGGGGAGTCTCACAAGACTCTAGATCGAGATCGGTCCTCGACACTCGCAATTGCAACACCTCCCGGCGTGCCTGCTTCGATTTTGCCAACGTCTCGGCCCCTCGTGGAGGCCGCCAGGACGAACCCGGGTCAGTCGTCAGCCCGCCGACCCACCGGCAGCCGCTGCGACGCGCGTTCCGCGCCCTTCTTCTTTGCCGTCACCGAGCCCTTTGCCGACGCGATTTGGCGCTCGATTTTATCGATGACCTTGTCAATCGACGCATACATGTCCTCGCTCGTCTCGTGCGCATGGAAATGGTCGGGGCCTGCGTGGATGTCGACCTCCACGCGATGAAGACGATCGTGCTGGCAGCTCAGCGTGACCTGCGCCTTCAGCGGCGCCCGCAGGAACCGCTGCATTTTCCCGACCTTCTCCATCGAATAGTCCTTGACCGCGTCCGTGGCAACCATGTGCCGAAACGTTATCGCAATGTTCATGAAGGGCTTGCCTCCCTGCTTCTGCAGTCCGCGTTCAGAAGCTCCTACGGACAAGCGGCGCGCCTTCTTCCCGCACGCATCGGCTACGAGCGTACCACCTCAAGTATGACGGAGCACATAAATGGCCCGGCGTTTCGAGCGCGTTTCGGGCTTTTCTCCCACTCCGCGCTATCGCTGGCGCGATCGCCCTCGGGTGGGGGGCAGCGCAGCCGCTGAGTGCTCTTGGTGGGGGGAAGCGGGGCCGCTCCCTCCCCACACCGACTGCTCCTGGTGGGGGGAGCGCCGCAGCCCCGGACGAATTCCGTTGAAAACCCGATGGTCGTGTGGGTCGGTGACCGCCCGAGTCCGACGTGCGGCTGTCGAGGGATTGCCGACCCCGGATCATGCTCAATGCGCGGCATCCGAGACCGGCACAGCCTGGACGGGGTCGCCTTCCTGGACCTCGACCGGAACGTTGATTCCTATCGTTTCGCCGCCGTTCAGCCCTCGAAGGACCCGAACATTGGCGCCGCTATTGTAACCGAGGTCGACCGTGACGTAGTGCGCCTTGCCGTCGGAGACGAGGCAGACCTGGGTCTTGCGCTCGCGGAACACGATGCTCTCGTCCGGAATCTGCGGCGACGGGGGTTGCTCGAGATGCAGGTCGACGTGAGCGAAGGTCCCAGGGAGCATGCCGTAGGTTCGATTGTCGAGGTCGACTTCCACCTGCATCGTGCGGGTCCGCGAGTCGAGGCCAGCTGCGGAATAGGACACGCTCGCTTCGATCCGACGCTCCGGTAGCTCGTCTTGCCAGACGGTCGCACGGTCGCCGGGGTGGATGAACGCCGCCGCGTCCTGACCGACGTACACGATGATTCGCAGCGCGTCGACGCTGGCCAAGTCGACGATCGGCAGCGCGCTCGTCGTGCTTCCCGTGGCGGCCGGAACGAGTGCGCCCGGATCGACGTATCGCGCGACAACCGTGCCGTCGAAGGGGGCTCGAACGACCGTATAGGCGAGGACGTCGCGCGCCCGAGCCAGAATCGAACGGGCGACGCGCTGCTGGGCGACTGCATTGTCGCGATCCTGCTCCGTCACCACACCGCTCGGCGCAAGACGAAGGGCTCGTTCCGCGTTGATCTGCGCGATGCTGAAGTCGTGTGCCGCGGTGACGACGTCCTTCTCATTTTCCGGAGACTCGATCGTGGCGAGGACCTCACCGCGACGGACGCGCTGCCCGCGCTGGACCCGCATTTCTCGAATGTATCCACTCAGCTTTGCGTAGATCGTCGCCTGCGAGTAGCCGAAGACGTCGCCGGGCAGCGAAATCGTCCGATCCATGGGCGTCGTCTGGACCGTTCGGACCGACATGCGCACGCCACGTGCCTGCTGCTTTTCGAGCGCGGCCCGCTGCGAGGCTTCCAGGGCGACGCGCCGCAGGTGCAGCAGCACGACGAAGCCAGCGGCAGCCACGACGAGCGCCATGCCGCCGGCGACGATCCCGCGGCCCGCTTGCGGAGCCGCCGTCACGAGCCCTCCCCGCCGGAGTTGCGGCGAGGTCCCGCGCTGGTCCGCGGTCCGGCCTGGTCGGCCTTGCTGTGCGCTCGATCCGCCTCTGCGACCGCCCTGTCGTGCCGCCCGATGGCGGGCGTCTTGCGCCGTAGCAGCGCGTATGCGCACGGGATGGCCACGAGCGTCGCGAGCGTCGAGACCGACAGACCGCCGATGACGGCGCGGCCCAACGGAGCATTTTGCTCTCCACCCTCCCCCACGCCGAGCGCCATCGGGAGCATGCCCAAGATCATGGCCAGGGCGGTCATGAGCACGGGGCGAAATCGTGTCCGCCCGGCGTGAATGGCGGCGGTGACCGGGTCGATCGCCTCATCCTCGATGCGCGACTCGTTCGCGAAATGGATGAGCAGGATGCTGTTGG
>DASPUY010000003.1:0-33496 GCA_035622655.1 Polyangiaceae bacterium | reverse complement strand
GAGCCGCGGCGGTCGCCGTCGCCGTCGCGTTCGCCGCGGCGCTGCGAGGGCGTAGAACGGGCGACCTTCGGTTCTTTGCCGCTGCGGGGGGCGCGCTCGGCGTTCTTGCCGCCGTCCAGCCCTGGTCCCTGCTTGCGGTCGGGACGATCGTCGCCATCCTCGCGTGGCGCAGCGGGAATCGCACGCGCGCGCTCGCCTGGTTGCTGGCGGCGGTTCCGGGGCTGGTCTTGCTCGCCGTCGCGAATCGCGCCGCGACGGGGCACTTGGCCGCGTCCCCCGTCGCCGCATACACCGCGCTCGTCGGACCATCTCCGGCCGCCGGATCCGGCGTGGTCTCCGCCGTCGCGCGATCCCTGCACCGGGTCAGGGCGCACATGTTGGATGTCGCCAATTTCGAGCCGCTCGCGCTCTTGCCGCTCGTCGTGCTCTTCGGCCCCCGGCGCGCGAAGCCTGCAGTCTGGTGGGCGGCGACGGTCATCGTCAGCCAGCTCGTCGCCTACGCCCCTTTCGCGAACGACTACGTTTCTCCGGCCGGGGGGTGCTCGGTGCTGGCCGAGGTCCTTCCGCTGGATCACGCCCTCATGGCCCTGGCGCTGGCCCGGCTATTCCCCCGCGACATCGGACGGGCGGCGATCGCGATGTTTGGACTGTCGCTGGGCGGCTTCGCGATCCATGCCTCGTACTCGCATCGATGGCTGGCGCTGAGCGAAATCGGCCGTCCGCGGTTCGAGCCGGACGCGCCGCGAGAAGCGAACGTGACATCGGGACTGCTTTACTTCGATGACGACGCTGGCTACGAGCTCGCTCTGGATCCCGGGCTTCCCGCAAGCCGAGGCATCCAGGCGGCGCGGATGCGCGGCGACGATCACGACCGGCTGCTGTACGAGCTGCTCGGCCGTCCGCCGAGCCACCGGTACGTCGCGTCGGGGGGGCGCTCGATCGTGGTCCCCTGGTCGCCACCGGGCAGCGGCGATGCCTGGACCTTCGAAGCCGAGAGCGAATGGCCGCCGTCGGCCGGCTCCGGGGGCGCCTCCTCGATCGCGACAGCAATGCCCCCGTGCGCATCCGGAGGCCGTGCCCTCGCCCTGACGCCCTCCGCGCGCAGCGGCGCGACGGTCACCATCGAGCTGCCGATCCCTCGCTCGGCCACGCCGCCGCCCCGTCGCACGTGGCTGGTCACGCCGCGCGTCGTTCAGAACGGCACCACGGCGACCGCGACACTCAGCCTCGTCGATGCGCTCGGAGGGGCGCCCTTGGCGCGATGGTCCTGGTCCGACGCGACGCATGCCCCTTCGTGCCTGGATCTGCCCGCACAGTCCGTCGACCTGGGGGGCGACCGCCTGCGGACCTGGCTCGTGCTCGAGGCGAAAGGGGGCACCGTGACCCTCGACCGAACCGCTCTCCACCCTCGCTGAGGTGCGGGCCGGTCGAGCCGCCGGCCCCCGACCGAGCGGAGCCCGGCGGGGGGAACTTGGGGGGGGGGTTCCGCCGGACGTTGACGTCGCTGAAAAGTAAGTGATACCGGTTGCTTTGAGCCCGAGCCGCCCTTGCGGCGCCCTCGCGCTCGAGCTTCCGGAGCAAACATGACGAAGAGCGAACTTATCGACGCGTTGGCCACGCGCCGGACGGACCTCACGAAAGCGCGAGCCGAGCTCGTCGTCAACTGCGTCTTCGACGCCATGACGGACGCACTGCAGCGGGGCGAAGGCATCGAGATCCGCGGCTTCGGCAGTTTCACGGTACGTCCCTACAAGCCTTACTCGGGCCGCAATCCGCGCACCGGCGAGCCCGTCGACGTTCCGGCGAAGCGCCTGCCCTTTTTCAAGGTGGGCAAGGAGCTCAAAGAAATCGTCAACGAAAGCCGCCATCTGCCCATTACGGGTGGCAAGGACGACGATCGGTAGCCGCGCGACGTGCGCGTGACAGCATGACGGCATTCGCGTCTGTCGAGCAGCAAGTCGCGATCCTCACTCGCGGAGCGGTCGACTTGCACGTCCGCAGCGACCTCGAAGAACGTCTCGAGGAAAGTCGGCTGCGTGGCAAACCCCTGCGCGTCAAGGCCGGGTTCGACCCCACGCGTCCCGATCTTCATCTCGGGCACGGCGTGCTCCTGCAGAAGATTCGGCAGTTCCAAGATCTCGGGCACATCGCCGTGTTCCTCATCGGAGATTTCACGGCCATGATCGGCGATCCGACCGGCGAGAGCGAAAGCCGCCCGCGGCTTTCCCGCGACCAGGTGGAACGCGCGGCGACGACGTACTTGGAGCAGGCGCTGTGCGTGCTCGACAAGCAGCGCCTCGAGCTCCGCAGAAATAGCGAGTGGCTCGAACCGATGAAGCTCTCGGAAGCGATCGAGCTGACGGCGAAGGCGACGGTCGCGCGCATGCTCGAACGCAGCGACTTCCGGCGGCGATTCGACGAAGAAAGGCCCATCCACCAGCACGAGTTTCTCTATCCGCTGCTCCAGGGGTTCGACTCGGTCATCCTCGACTGCGACGTCGAGCTCGGGGGAACGGATCAGCTGTTCAACCTGCTGATGGGGCGCGATCTGATGGTCAAGTACGGCAAGCGGCCGCAGATCGTCATGACGACCCCGCTGCTCGAGGGCACGGACGCCCGCGTCGAAAACGGCGTGATCGTCGGCAAGAAGATGAGCAAGAGCTCGGGAAACTACGTCGGCCTGCAGGAAGACCCGACTTCGATGTTTCGCAAGCTCATGCAAATCGACGATGGCGTCATCTTCAGGTTCTTTGACCTGCTCTCTCGAAAAGGCTCCGCCGAGATCGCTTCGCTCCGGCACGACATGGCGGCGGGCCGCAGCCCGCTCGAGATCAAGGCCATCTTCGCGTCCGAGGTCGTCGAGAGGTTCCACGGGGCCGCCGCCGCCGCCCTCGCCGCGCGCGAGTTCGACCGAGTCTATGCGAAGAACTCGCCTCCGGACGAGGTCCCATCGATCGAGCTCGCACCCGAAGGCGGCATCGCCGAGCTCGCGTGGGCCCTCAAGCAAGCCCGGCTTGCGCCTTCGACGAGCGAGGCCCGGCGTCTCGTCGAGCAGGGCGGCGTGGAAGTCGATGGCGAGCGGGTCACAGACCCCAAGCTCGTGCTCCGCTCGGGAAGCGATCACCTGGTGCGCGTGGGGTCGAAAAATCGCCGGTTCGCCCGAATCCGGGTGAGAACTTGATCGTCCGACTGACCGTGCTCCAACCCGGCACGAATGCTGGCTTTTGAAGGCCGAGCATTGACGAACGGTTGTCCCTGATGGTAGCGCACCCCGCCCGGTCTCGCTTTCCACTTCGATGAATCGCTCCGCCCGTTCCGGTTCGGCCGATCGCGCCGTCGCCACGACAGCCCGTGAGGCATCCCTCCCCGGTCAGACCACGCAGCGGCGGCCAAAACGGCCGGCTCCGCCGGCTCGACGAGCGGCCTCGTCAACCGTGCGGCCCACGCGCACGGAGCCTTCCTCCCCCCCCGTCAGGGGCGGCGCCGGGGCGGTCGCCCCGCCCGCCCACAGGCCGTCGGCGCGTCCCTCGATTCCGGGGATGTACGTCGCTCCCCCCCTGTCGACGGGGCCTGCCCCTACGTTCAAGACCGGGGACAAGGCCGTTCATCCGTCGCACGGTGTGGGCGAGGTGACCGCGGTCGAGCAGCGTGAGATCGGGGGCACCCGAACGACCTTCTACGTGCTTCGCATTCTCGACAACGGCATGAAGGTCATGGTGCCCACCACGGCGGCGACGCAGGTGGGCCTCCGAAGCATCATGAGCGACTCGGAAGCAAATGAGATCCTCTCGACGATGCGCGCGCGCGAAGTTGCCGTCGACGTCCAGCCGTGGAGCCGCCGCTTCCGCGTCTACACGGAGATGATCAAGAGCGGATCCGCCGTGGAAATCGCAAAAGTACTCCGCGACATGAACCGTCTCAAATTCGACAAGGAGCTGTCGTTCGGCGAAAGGCGCCTTCTGGATCAAGCGCGCAGCCTGCTGCTCAAGGAGCTCGCATTCGCCAAGAGAAAGACCGAGGCCGAGATGGCCGAAGAGATCAAACGTATCTTCAGCGCGTAGCCGACATTCGGCGACGCGGTCCTAGGCGAGTTCCAGGCGGCCCGCAGCCGGCCGCGGTTCGGGTCGACCAGGCGGACACTCTCGTACCCCCGAGCATAAGGCGGTTTCGACCGAGCGCGCGGTAGGCGGCGCATCCCCGGTTTCACCCGCTGCAGGGTATCCTGTGGTGGACATGAACGATCCGAAAGCCCTCGACAAGGCGCTTGCGAATGTCCGCCGCGCGCTGGACCGCCTCACCGAGTCCGGGCATTCCGAGCCGGCCTTCGCGATCGCGCGCGCGCAGTTCGCCGCCAGCATCCGAGCGTCGTGGCCCGCCAACTTGACGGCGCTGGCGAACGCCATCGATCACGCCCTCGCCGAAGCGGGGACGGCGCTCTCGACCGAAGAGCAGGACGAGCTTCGAGACGCCGCGAGCGTCTTCCGCAGCGTCCGCCACGCCTGAGCATGGCCTCGATCAATCGGCAAAAGCGGGAGCTCGTTTTCAAGATCGTCTTTTATGGCCCCGGGCTGGGGGGCAAGACGACGACGCTCAAGCACGTCCACGGCGCGACGAAACCGGAACATCGCGGCAACTTGCTGTCCCTTGCGACCGACACCGATCGCACCCTGTACTTCGATTACTTGCCGGTGAAGCTGCTGAAGTTCGGCAACATGGGGGTCAAGCTGCAGCTCTACACCGTACCGGGGCAGGTCTATTACGCGGCCACGCGGAAGCTCGTCCTGAGCGGCGCCGACGGCATCGTGTTCGTGGCCGACACTCAAGCAGCGCGCTTCGATTCGAATCACGAGTCGCTCGATGACCTGATCGCGAACCTGGCCGAGCAGGGCCGCAAGCTGAGCTCCGTGCCGCACGCGTTCCAGTGGAACAAGCGCGATCTGCCGGCCCTCGTGTCGCTGGAAGAGAGCGATCGACGTCTCAATCTGTTCGGCGCCCCGGCGGTGCCGACGATCGCCACGACCGGAGAGGGCGTCTTCGAAACGTTGGAACGAATCACCAGGCTCGTCGTCGACGCGTACCGCGCAGACTTGCCGGTGAGTCCTCGCGCCGAGGGATTTCCGCTCTTTCTCGACGCCGAGGAGCTCGGCCTCACCGATGCCATCAAGGGTCTGGCCGATTCTCAGCCCGCCCGTTCGTCGCCGAGCGACGAGCACGCCGCCGGCGCCATCGCGAAGCCGTCCCCTGCGATGGACGAGACGTTGCCGTCGAACAGCTCCGCCTCGGGCCGCGGCGCCGCCCCGGCGGCGGCGGGCGAGAGGGCTGGGCCTGCGCCCGCAATCGATCGCGTGGCCCCCGCGGGCAACCAGTCGACGTTTTCGCTGGCGGAGCTCTGGCCGCCCGCCGACCGCGAGGTGGTTCGCCGCGCCGAGCTGGCTCTGGCAAGCGGCAACGCTGGCACGGCCGTCGCCACGTGCGGCGAGCTGTTCGAGCGCGTGCTGGCTTCCACGTCGACTCTGCTGGGCGGCGAGGGCCGGCTGCGCGATCCGGCCGTGCTGGTGGCCTTGCTCGGCCTCGAAGGGAGGCGCTATCTCACGTTCGCCGCGATGGTCAGAGGCTCCAGGTCACGCTCCCCGACCGCGCGCGAGGCGCTCGAATCTTACGCCTTCGTCGTCGAGGCGCGTCGCGCCCTCGAGCACGCGCGTGGATCGCCCTGAAGCTCTGCCGGAGCTCGAGCGCGGCTCGACTTGCTGCGCGTCATTGCCGATCGCAGAGTGATGAGCGTGCACGCGAGCTTCGACGAGAGCCTCCTCATCCTGTCGGACGTGCATCTCGGCAACGACCTGAACGACTTGGCGCCCGACAGCGAACGCCGATCGGCGCAGGTCGACGCCGATCTCGTCGATCTTCTCGCTCACTACCGCCGGACCCCCTGCGCGGGCAGGCGATGGCGCCTGATCATCGCCGGCGACTTCATCGACTTCATCGGCATGGCCCTTCGGCCCCCCGATGCGTCGATCGAACCGAGTGAGGAAGAGCGAGCGCACGGCCTTGGAAACAGCGCCGAGCACGGGCGCGTGAAGCTTCGCGCCGTCGCCGAAAGGCATCGCTCGGTCTTCGAAGCCATTGCTGCGTTCGTGGCGGACGGAAACGCACTGACCGTGATTCATGGCAACCACGACGTCGAGTTTCACTGGGACGCGGTCAAGCACGAGCTGCGAGCGATCCTGGCCGCCCTGGCGCACGTGTCGGACCCCGACGGAGCCCCGGGTCCAGCCGCCGTGCAGAGCGGTCCGCGTGCGACCGGCGCCGGTGCGCAAGAGAACGCTGCGGGCGCGTTCGAGAGCCGCATCGATTTCGCCCCCTGGTTCTATTACGTACGCGATGTCGCCTACGTCGAGCACGGGCATCAGTACGACACCCTCTGCTCGACCGAGAACGTGATGGCGCCTCTGTCACCTCTTGATCCGGGGCGCATCACCCGAAGCTTTTCCGAGATCCTGCTCCGCTGGGTCGTGCGACCGACGCGCGGCGTTCCGGAGTACGGCCACGACCGCATGGGCATCCTCGATTACCTCGCGCTCGCGGCTCGACTCGGCGTGCGCGATCTGCTGCGTCTGGGCGGTCGTTTCGTCGGCGCGGTCGTCGAGCTGTTTCGCGTTCGGAATGCGGCGCTTTCCCGAGCGGCAAACGCGGCGCGTGAAGAGCACGAACGTCGCATGGCCGCACTGGCCGCCGCGACCCGCGTCGGCATGGACCGCCTGCGAGCGCTCGCTGCGCTGCAGGTTCCCCCCGCCACGCGATCGACGGCGAAGATTCTCGCGAGCATGCTGCTCGACCGCCTCCTGGTCGCGTCGGCGGCGATCGCGATCATCGGCGGGATCGCCTTCGGGGGAGGGCGACAGGCGGGGACGTGGGCGGCGATTGCGGCCGTCCTGATCGTGTGGAGCCTGGCCCACCGGTACCTGGCCACGCGACGGCGCGCGTGGTTCGGTGAGCGGCTCGACAATGGAGAAATCCTCGTCGAGCGCGCGTCGCACCTGGCGCGCCTGTTCCCCGCGGCGTTCGTCGTCATGGGACACACCCACCTGCCGGCGTTCGTCCCGGTCGGCGAGGGGCCTGTCACGTACGTGAACGTCGGCTCCTGGCACGAAGCGGAGGGCCGCGAGGACCGGCCGGCTCCCCGACGTGCCGCCCGCACGCATCTCGTCATCCATCCCGCCGATTCGGGCCCCGTGGCCGAGTTTCTGGCGTGGAGCACGGACGGGCCGCGGCGATTTCCAACGAGCTGAGCCGCCGACGGCGCGGCGCGCCCCGCGCGCGCGGGTCAACGGGACTCGTACACGTGCATCGCCGGCAGCTCGAGCGCCGTCAGAAAGCCGCCCTTGCCCGCGCCGGTGTCGAGCCCGACGCAGCAGGGGCCCGCCCAGACGTCGAGCGGATCTTCGGGCGTATACGTGCTCAGCTCGGGCGGCAGGAAAGCCGTCGCCGTGTGGCCGAAGACAACGAGCTTGCCACGGTAGTTGCGAAAAAAATCGTCGTCGCGCAGCCAGAGAAGCGCGGCGGGCAAGGGCGCAGCGGACGGATGAAGAAAGCCGTTCTCCCCCTTGGGCAGGCCGGCGTGCACGTAAATCGCGTGCTCGTCCTCGTACCAGTACGGCAGATCCCGCATCCATCGGACGATGTCTTTCGGGAAGAACGCTCCGCTGAGCAGCGAGCGGACCTCGTCGGATCGGGGCTTCTCGTCGTCGACGACGGCGCGGCCCCCGGTGAAAGATCGCATCGCGGCCAGGCAGCCGTTGCCGGTCGGCAGCACGTACTCCGGCCAGCCGCGGTCGATGACCCGCAGCCACGCATCCTCGTGGTTTCCGCGGAGGGCGACGACCTTCGCCGGCCCCCGCTGCGCGAGGCGACGGATGAACTGGATCACCTGCGCCGAGCCCGGCCCCCGATCGACGTAGTCACCCAGGAAAACGACCGAGTCCCCCTCGCCGGGCAAGGGCAAGCGCTCGAAGATTCGCTCGAGCGCCGGAAGGTCGCCGTGAATGTCGCCGATTGCGAAAGTCCGAGCCACGATAAGCGATCGTACGCGGGTCTGCTCGGAAGTGCATGGGCCTTTTGGCCGGGCCGCTGCGCCAGAGTCACGCTTTCGCGGTCGCGAGCCCTTCGAGACGCCTGACGACCTCGAGCGCCTGGGTGGAGTGCTGTCGGACGCGGAACTGCGACACGAACACGTGCTGCACCGTTCCGCTGCGATCGATGACGAACGTGGCTCGGCCAGGCAGGAGCCCGAGCGTAGACCGCACTCCGTAGAGCGCGCGTACCTCGCCGCCGGGGTCGCTGAGGAGCGTCATGGGAAGACGGTACTTCCCCGCAAACTGCGCGTGCGAAGCGCTCGAGTCGGAGCTTATGCCGATCACTTCGGCACCCGCGGCGACGAACTCCTGGTAGACGTCCCGGAACGAGCACGCCTCCACGGTACAGCCGGGAGTGTCGTCCTGCGGATAGAAGAACACGACGACCGTGCGTTGGCCGAAAAACGAGGAAAGCGTCACCGAGGCCCCGGTCGTCGACGTCAAGGTGAAGTCGGGAGCTCTTTGTCCGACGGCAACTGTCATGCAAACGCACCCTGTCCAACGTTGGATGCCCGAGAAGCCCCCGCCGTAGCGCCCAGGATCGGCCGCCCGCGCATCAGGGCTTGCTGATCTGCTCGCGAAGCTTCTGCACGATGTTCGGGTAGCCCTCGTTCGGGGCGTGCATTTTCTTTCGAAATTGATTGTAATAATTTTTCGTCAGGCTCGAGCCCTCGGTGATGATGTCGACGACCTTGGGACCCCCGGCGGTCTCCTTGACGACGTAGTCGACCTGCACCGGTGCGTCGTGGGGCTTGTCCCGATTTTTCGCCTCGGTGCGCACGCGCGTGTCACCGCCCGCTTGCTGCGACGGCCGATACGTGACGTCGTAGTCGAGCGTCTTGACGAGGTTGCGCTGGTAGGTCTTGCGCACGAGCTGCTCGAGGAGATCCCGAAGTTCGCCGTGCTGCGCGTCGTCGTAACCGGCCCAGAGGTCCTCGCACGATGGCTCGCTGGGCGGGCAGGGCTCACCGAACGCACGGCGCGTCAGCTCGCCGTAGTCGACGAACTCGCTCAGCGCTTGCTGGATCTGTGTGTCGCGTGCGGACGACACCGGCTGACGCAGGAGCTGCTCGATGCGATGGTGCTGCTGCTGGACGAATGCCTGGGCGTCCTCGGCGCTTGCCGCTCGGGGAACCGCGAGCAGGGCGAGGGCGACCACGAGCGCCAATTTCACGGGGTGTCCAGACGACATCGAACGACCCGCACTCCATAGACCATCGCGGGGCGAAGCGCATTCCACTCCGCGCCGGCGGCCGACCGTAGCCTCGGTGCAAGGAGCGCGGCCCCATCGCAAGGCGGATTGCCTACAGCTTGCGGGCGGACGCACGCCCGGGCGGAGGCGGAGGGCGAACGCTGCGCCTCAAGCCGCGCACGTCCCGGCTCAGCGATACGCGGAAGCTCGCGCCACCGCCCTGGGCGCGCTCGACCGCCAGCGACGCGCCCATCGACGCGTGATCCTCGATGATGCGCCGCACGACCGCCAGACCAATGCCGGCGCCGTGCGTTCGCGTCGTGAACGATTCGTCGAAGATGCGGTTGCCGGCGTGCTCGGGAATTCCAGGGCCTTCGTCGTCGACCCCGAGCATGACTTCGTGTTCACGCACGGATAGCCAGACTCGGACCACCGAGCCTGCCGACGTTGCCTGGACGGCGTTGCGCAGCAGATTCCAGAGGACCTGACGCATCTGCGCGCCGTCGCATCGGGCCAAGAGCTCACCGCTCGGACCTTCGTAGACGACCTTGACGTCGGCGCCGCGCGCCGCATGGGTCGCCAGCGAGACCACCTCGCGCGCGAGCAACGCGACGTCCGTGGCTTCCGCCTTCGGCGGTCTCGGTTTCGAGAGGTCGACCATGTCGCCGACGAGATCGTTCAGTCGGCGAGCTTCTCGTTGAACGATGTCGCAGAGACGCCGATCTTCGTCCGACAAGGCGGCAGAGTCGCGAAGCATTTCGATCGATCCGGTGATCGACCCGAGGGGATTGCGGATCTCGTGCGCCAGCGCGGCGGCGATTCGCCCGAGGACTGCGAGACGCTCCGCCTCGTTTGCCCGGCGCGTCGCAACCTGCAGCGCCCCCCCTGTCAAGCGCAGGCGCTCCGCCAGATACCCCGCGAGCAGCGCAACCACCGTCACGCCGAGACCGTTGATGAGGACGGGAAAAACCAGCTCGGCGGTCTTGGCATCGTAATTCGCGGCCGGTTGATCCGGCGGCGCATGAAGCCATCCCAGGTGAAACGCCGCGCAAAGCAGCGCATAGAGGCCGATTCCCACGCCGGCCGATGCCACCGCACCGCGAACGCCGACCAGAATTGCGCCCACCAGACACGTGAGCGCGTAGAGCGACGTCGCCCCGCTCGAAGGACCACCCGTGACGTACACGATCGCTGTCCACGTCAGCTGGTCCAGCCCGATTTGAGCCCATGCGAGAGCACGCACGTCTTTCGAGCGGCGCAGCATCGCCGCATACGCCGCCGCCAGGGCAAAGCCGGCACCGATCGTCACGAAGACGACGCGCAGACTGAACGGGTACCGCGCGAGCTCGCCGCCCAGGTACAGCGTCGCCGTCGCTCCGAGGAGCAAGACCAGAAACAGGAGCCTCAGCCCCGTGATCCACGCGAGCCTCGTGGCCAGGCTGTGGTCGACCGGACGCCAGCTCGAGAGCCCATCGCGCGCGGGGGCGAGGGGCGGCGACAGCGAGGCGGCCGAAGATTCTGCGTGGCCTGGCCTGCGAATTCCGAGCTCCACGGGGAGCTACTCGGCCTTGATTTTGCCGGCGATGCTGAAGATCGGCATGTACATGGCGATGAGCACGACGCCGACGGTGCCGCCGATACCGACCATGAGCACGGGTTCGATCAAGCTGGTCAAGGCGGAGACGGCGACGTCGACCTCCTCTTCGTAGAAATCGGCGATCTTGTTGAGCATCGCGTCGAGCGCGCCGGTCTGCTCGCCGACGCCCACCATCTGGACGACCATCGGCGGAAAGACGTTGGTCTCCATCAGCGGCTGCGCCATGTTCTTGCCTTCGGCGATCCGGATTCGGGCATACATGATCGCTTCCTCCACGATCACGTTGCCTGCCGTTTTGGCCACGATTTCGAGGGCATCGAGGATGGGAACGCCCGAGGAGAGCAACGTCCCGAGCGTGCGCGTGAAGCGAGCCACCGCGATCTTGCGCAGCACGTCGCCGAGAACGGGCAGACGAAGCAGCCACCTGTGGATCGCCTTTTTTCCCGCCGGGGTCCGGTACACGTAAGTGACGGCGACGATCAGCGCGGTCAGGCCGAGCACGATGAAATGGGCATTGCCCACGAAGGCTGCGGAGACCGCCATGACCATTTTCGTGAGCCCCGGCAGCTCGTCCTTTGCCCCGAAGTCCTTGAACATCGTCTGAAAGCCGGGGATCACGAACACGAGAAGAATGGTCAAGACGCCGAAGAACACGATGATGACGATGCTCGGGTATGCCATCGCCCCGCGGACCTGGCGACGGAGCTTCATGGCCTTCTCGATGTAGACGGCCAGACGGCTGAGGATCGTGTCGAGAATGCCGCCCACTTCCCCAGCCTGGACGAGGTTGACATACAGATGGTCGAACACCTTCGGGTGTCGCCGCAGCGAATCGCTGAAGGTCGCGCCCTGCTCGACGCTTGCCTTCACGTCACGCAGGATGACGGCGAAGTTCTTGTTGTCTGTCTGCCCCTGCAAAATGTCCAGGCATTGAACGATTGGCAGGCCGGCGTCGATCATGGTCGCGAAGAGGCGCGTGAAGGTGACCAGATCCTTGGCGCCGACGCCCGTGCCGAACTTGATCTCGAAGGTCCTCGGTTTCTTCCTCACCCTCGTCGGCTGAAGCTGCTGGGCACGAAGCCGCTGGTTGACCGCGTCTTCCGACTCGGCCTCCATCGATCCCTTGCGCACTTCCCCCGTGCGCGCTCGCGCTTCCCAAACGAATTCGGCCACGATTTCCGCTTTGACTACGAGTGTACAGGCGCCGCGAGCGAGGGGTCAAAGACTCTCGCCGCCTCGCTCAAGACCGGCCGCGACGCGCGCGAGCCCCGCTCACCGACCCCGAGCGCGGAGAAGCTGACTCACGCCGAACGCCGCGACGAGTCCCCCGACGATCATGAGCGGCGTCGACGTCTCGGTTCCCGGCAAGGCGAACTTGCCCGTTGCGCCCGCGACGATCGCGATCGTGCCGAACGCGATGTTCCAGATGCCCGATTTCATTTCTCCCTGGGGTCCTTGCCAAAAAAAGTCGTCGGAGGGTCTCCCGTGTCGGTCGTGACCGTCCGACGACGCCGACTATGTTCTAGCGCCATGGCCCTGACGATGGTCAAAAAGCGCCTCGCGAACGGCGAGACCTGCCGCAAGTGCGCTCAAGCCGAAGAGCTGCTCAAAAGTCGAGGCCTCTGGGGCCGCGTCGACAAGATCGTATGGGCGGACGAGGCGGACCCCTCTTCTCCGGGGATGCAGCTCGCAGCGCGCTTCGGCGTCGACCACGCCCCTTTCTTCGTGGTCGACGAGGAGGGCACGGGGAGCAAGGCCACCGTCTACGACAGCGTTCTCAAGCTCATCAAAGAGCGACTCGGGGGCGAGCCCCGGTCCGTGATCGAGACGAAGCGCGAGGCCGGCGACGCGCAGCGGGATGTCGGGGACGACGAGATCGAGGCCGCGTCGCGGGATCTTGCCGAGCGCCACCCCATCGAGATCTTGAGGTGGGGTCTGGACCGGTGGCAGGACTCGCTCGGCATCGCATTCAGCGGCGCCGAGGACGTGGTGCTCGTGCACATGGCACGCGAAATCGGGCGCCCCTTCACGACGTTCTGTCTCGACACGGGGCGGCTGCACCCCGAGACGTACCGTTTCATCGAGATCGTGCGGAAGAGATACGACATTGCCATCTCGGTGATGTCGCCCGATTCGGCGGCGCTCGAGTCCTTCGTCAGGAAAAAGGGACTCTTCAGTTTTTACGAGGACGGCCACGAAGAGTGCTGCGCTCTTCGCAAGGTCGAACCGCTTCGTCGCGTGCTGCGAACGCTGAGCGCTTGGGTGACGGGGCAGCGGCGGGATCAGAGCCCGGCCACGCGTGCGGCGCTGTCTCCCATCGAGCGCGACTCGACCTTTTCGGGTGCGCACGGTCGGCTCGTGAAGCTCAATCCGCTGGCACGGTGGACGTCGGCGCAAACATGGAAATACATTCGTGAAAATGACATTCCCTTCAATCCGCTGCACGAGCGAGGGTTCGTGTCGATCGGATGCGACCCGTGCACCCGGGCCATACTGCCTGGGGAGCACGAGCGGGCGGGCCGATGGTGGTGGGAAGAGACCACGAAGCGCGAGTGCGGATTGCACGTTCGCGGCTCGGCGCCCGGGAGCTCGTGATGGTCGCTCACCTCTCACCGCGGCTCGAGGCGTGACGCGAGGGGTGGGCGAGCGCGGACGGCGAACGCGGAGGGTCCTTCCCTCCCCCGGCGTCCGTGTACGGCAGATGCGCAGGATCGGCGCAGGGCGGGCGCAATCAATTTGTTACTCCATCTCTTCGTCGCCTGGCCGATACTCGGAGCCTCGTCCAAGGCGCGCGAAAGCCGCCGTGCAAAGGAGACCCGGCTCATGACCTTTTGGAAACCGCTCGCTCTCGTGTCGACGTCCGCGCTGGTCCTCGTCCTCGGCCACGAGGTCGCTTCGGCGAATTACGCGACCCCGAAGCCCGGCTCGGTCGAAGGCGACTGGCGCCGCATGCACCTCGCGCTCGATCGTCTGCGCGAGGCCAGGGGTCATCTGGAGAACGCCGAGCACAACCATGGAGGATGGAGAGAGCGGGCCATCGAGTCCACGGACCGCGCCATTCACGAGACCGAGGCCGCGATGAATTGGGCCCCCTGAGGGAGGGGGGTCGCGCGCTTGCGCGAGCCGCGCTTCAGGGCCTGGCTCAGCGCATCGGTCGTGAGCGCGAGTCGGCCAGCACTTTGGCGACGTGCGCTCGCACCTCGGTCATGTCGAGGGGCTTTTCCAGCACCGGCGCTCTTTGCGTCTCTGCGAGCGCCCCGGCCCGCGCGTCCGTCGCATCCCCGGTGATCACCACGACGCGACGCGCGAGGCTGGGGAACGAGCGCTCGATGGCGTCGAACAGATCGACGCCGGTCATCGTAGGCATGTTCAGGTCACAGAAGATGACGTCGTAGACCTGGCCCGCCCTCAACCGATCGAATGCCTCCCCAGCATCGTCGACGACGACGACATCGTGCTCCCGTGAGAGCGCGCGCTGGAACGCGACGCCGACGATTCGCTCGTCGTCGACGAAGAGGATCCGCGCCCGCCGCTCCGCGGTCGTCCGCATCGCGGCGGCCGGGATCGAGGTATGCCTTGCTGCAGGAAGCACGACCGTCATCGTGGTCCCCCGTCCGGGTGCACTTTGAACGTGGATGTCTCCGCCCAACGCCCGCACGATGCGCCTGGAGATCGACAGCCCCAGCCCCGTTCCCTTGCCCGCCGGCTTGGTCGTGAAGAAAGGCGTGAACAACCGGTCGATGTGCTCCGGAGGAATCCCGCAGCCCGTATCGCGGATCTCGATCGCGACGCTATCCCCCACCGGCTGGATGCGGACGAGAATCTCGTTGGCGTCCGGCTTGCCCTCGCCGATCGCGTGGGCGGCGTTGAGAATGAGATTCAGAAGCACCTGCCCGACCCTCGAACGGCCGGCCCGGATCGGGGCGACCTCCGCGAACTCACGGACCACGCGTGCGCGCTGACGGATCTCCGCGGCCGCCATCCGCAGGGCCGAATCCGCAGCTTCGCGAACGTCGACCAGGCCATGGTCTTCCTGGTCGTTGCGGGCGTAGTTCTTGAGATCGCGCGCGATGTCGCGAATCCGGCGGGCGCCGTCTTCGGCTTCTTCGAGAACGGCAATGACCTCGAGCATGGTGGCCGCCAGCGGCTCGAGCGCGGGGTCCCGGGCCGCCGCCACGGCGAGAGATCGCTGCACACGTCCGAGCTCATCGGAGGCGTAGCCGAGATTGGCCATGATGTATGCGAGAGGATTGTTGATCTCGTGACCGACTCCGGCCGCGAGCGTGCCGATCGCGATCATTCGATCGACCTGCATCGTGCGGGCGACGAGCTCGCGTCGGGCCGAAACGTCGCGGATGACCGCAAGCATCGCGGGCTCCCCGTCGAAGAGGACCGGGGTCGCGGTGGCTTCCACGTCGACCGAGCGTCCATCCAGTCGGACCATGCTCAGATCGACGGCAGCCGTGGGCTCATGAGGAAGGTCGGTCTCCGAACGGTGAAGGTCGAAGATCTCTTGCGGCGCAGACGAGATCAAAGAGTGCACCGACTTTGCGATCAAGTCCTCGACCCCGTTCGCGCCGAGCAACTGGACGGCAGCCATGTTCGCGTGGACGATCCGCCCGTCGCGATGGATCAAGAGCGCATCGGGAATGAGCTCGAACGCCGCGCGCAAGCTCGCCTCGGCAGCGCGCAACGTGCTGACCACGCGAGCGTGCTTGATCCTGACCTCCGAATCCCGCAGCTCCCGCTCGATTGCAGGCACAAGCCGGCTGAGCTTGTCTTTGGAGATGAAGTCTTGAGCGCCGTGACGCATCGACGTGACCGCATGCTCCTCGCCGACCCTGCCGGAGACGACGATGCAGGGCGTGTTGACCTGGCGGTCACGAATGATGGCGAGCGTCGTCGGCGCATCGAGCGCCGGCACGCTGTAGTCGCACAAGATGACGTCCCAAGCGCTCTGGAGCGCCTGTTCGAGCGCTGCCCGCGTCTCGACTCTCCGCGCTTGCGGGTCGAACCCTGCCTGGCGGAGCTCGTGCAGGAGCAGGTCGGCGTCCTCCGGATTGTCCTCCACGAGGAGCAGCCGAAGAGTCCTCGCCGTCATCGCGGCTGCCCCGCCGCTCGCCCGTCGGGCGCGGGGCGAGCACGGACTTCCGACCCCTCTCGCCCCATCCTTCGGCGGTCACCCTTCAAGCGATCCCCCTAAGCATCTTTCTCCTGCCTCGATGGTCTCGCAGGTGCGTGCAGAGTCAAGGGCAACCGGCCGCCTCGGGTTCTGCGAAGTCGGGTGCTATCGTCGATGAACGATTCCCATGAAGATCGCTGGCCTGACTCGAGTCGCAATTCTTGCGACGGGCGTGCTCGCAGGGTCGAGCAGCGCGTCGGCGCAAGAGGACGTGTACGAAGACAACGACCCGACTGCGCTCGTCGACTTTCACGCAACGCTGGACCCGTACGGCTCATGGGCCGAGGACCCGACGTACGGCACCGTCTGGGTGCCCAACGCCGATGTGGTCGGGCCTGACTTCGTTCCGTATGCCGCGGGCGGCCACTGGGCTTACGGCGACGACTACACGTGGATCAGCGATTACGATTGGGGCTGGGCGCCGTTTCACTACGGTCGGTGGGTCTACGCAGACACCCGGGGTTGGTCGTGGATCCCTGGCCGCGAGTATGCGCCGGCCTGGGTCGACTGGCGAATCGGAGACCCCGGCGGATTCGTGGGATGGGCGCCGGCGCCCCCGTCGTTCATCTGGCGCGGGGGGATCGCAGTCAATGTGGGTTTCCCCGTGCCGCCTCGCTTCGTCTATTGCGGGATGGGGGACGTCTTCCATCCCCATCTGTTCGAGCGGATCGTCCGCGGGCCGCAGCTCGACGGCATTGCGGTCCACATGCATCCTTTCGAGGAGCGCCCCTGGGGCGGTGGCCGGCGTTTCTTTGGTCCGGCGCCCGCGCGCATCGGCGTCGAGCCCGGTCGCATCGTCCGGTTCACCGGGGCCGAGCCGGGGCTCGTCCATGCGCGCGAATTCGCTCACCCCTCCCTCGCAGTGCGCTACGGCGCTCATCCCCCGGCGCGGGCCGGTGCTTTCGAGCGTCCCGGCGAACATCCGGGCGAGCACCCGGGCGAGCACCCGGCGGGTCGCGGAGCCGAACGGCCTGGGGAACGGCCGATCGAACGTCCGCACGACTCACTCCAGGCCCATGGTCCCGAGGTGAGGCGGGGGGCGGGCGCTGCCGAGGTTCACGGCGCCGCGCACGGGCCGGCTCCGAGCCACGCGGCGCCGAAACACAACGGACGTTGACCCTTCGCCCGACGCGTCGGCGCACTCAGCGCCGAACCCAGCGACCCGGCGCAAAGTGCCAGCCCCCACGATACGCTGCCCAGCGCGGAGCTGCCCAACCGTATCCCGCGCGGCCGACCTGCCATCGGCCACCCTGCCACGCATACCCGCGACCTGGCCTGTAGCCCCAGTATCCCGGCGCCCAGACAAAGGCGGGCGAAGGCGCGCGCGGAACGACCTCCACCCGCGGCACCGGCGGGGCCTCGAACACGACCTGCGCCGAGGCGCGGGGCTCGGCGAACGCGAAGCTGCCAATCAGCGCCGCGGCGGCGACCGCCGGACGGGCGCAACGACGAACGAACGAAGCGACGACGTGGGACAGCAAACTAAGCGGGTGCATGGCGACCTTCTCCGGTTGCGGCGATGGGAATCGAGACGGCATGCGCGCCTGCTCGACCTTCGCCTGCACGGAGGCCATCGCATCGGTCGTGCCATTGCCTTATCTCGCTGATTCTATTGGGCCGACCCTGAGCGTGAGAGCCCACCGTCCGTGTCCATTCTCGGGCCCTGGGACGGGATGTCCCGGTCGTCGCGGGCCCGCTCTGCGGAGCGCGCCCGAGCGCGCGCCGCGAGCGCCTGTGAGTCGAGGTCAGACCGTCACGGTCGGGCGCGGACATTCTCCCGGACCCATTCGACGATGGCCTGGAGTGACGCCCCGGGCGTGAAGACGCCGGTCACTCCCGCGTTCTTGAGCCGTTCGATGTCCTCTTCCGGAATGATGCCCCCGCCGAAGACGACGACGTCGTGCGCGCCGCGGGCCCTCAGCTCGTCGATGACTGCCGGGAACAGCGTGTTGTGGGCGCCGCTCATGATCGACAATCCGACCGCGTCGACGTCTTCCTGGACGGCCGTGCTCGCGATCATCTCGGGCGTCTGGTGGAGGCCCGAGTAAATGACCTCGAAGCCCGCGTCGCGGAGCGCGCGCGCAACGACCTTGGCGCCGCGATCGTGTCCGTCCAGGCCCGGCTTTGCAACCAGGACGCGCAGCGCCCTGGTCGGCGGAGTGGGTGGCCCGACCTCCGCGTGGTCAGTTTGCGCCGGCATCCTTCGAGACCGAGTCGTCGTCGTCGTCATCGTCGTCGTCGTCGTCCGGCAGCTCGGCGGACGACGCGTCCGGCGGCAGGGGCTTGCCCTCCTTCTCCGCCTGCTGACGGGCCTTCTCCTGGGCCGCGCGCTGTTGAGCCACGCGCTGCATCACCGCGGGCTTCGGCGCCACGATGAGCGACATCGCTCGAGCCTCCATGGAGGGGCGTGTCTCGACGTTGGCGACGTCGTCGAGCGCTTTGAGCACGATGTCGAGCTGCTCGTGCGCCTTTTCGGGGTGGGTGATCTCACGCCCGCGGAACCGCACGGTGAACTTCACCTTGTGCCCCGCCTCGAGAAAGCGACGAGCGGCTTTGACCTTGAACGCGATGTCGTGGTCGTCCGTTTTCGGACGGAGCTTGATCTCCTTGATCTCCACGACGGATTGATTGCGTCGCGCCTGGGCCTGTTTCTTTTTCTCCTCGTACTTGTACTTCCCGAAATCGAGAATCTTGCAGACGGGAGGCTCGGCCTTCGGATTGACCTCCACGAGGTCCAGCCCTTGCTCTTGCGCCTTGCGGAGCGCCTCGTGGGTTTGCAGCACACCGAGCATGCTCCCGTCGGCGTCGATGACGCGCACTTCCGGGACACGAATGCGGTGATTGACTCGGATTTGATACCCGCGCTGCTGCTGACGCGGGTCGAACCGGGGATGACCCAATGCCATTCTGCTTACGTGACCTCCGTGGTGTTCTCGGTTGAATGAATGAAACAGGCACCCGCGGCCGACGGCGATCGACCCCGGGCGCCCTCCTCGAGTGAAGTGTGTCGCGCGAATCGCCGGGACGTCAATGTACGACCGATTGTGGCGGTTGCGCCTCGGACGCAAGCCGCTCAGCGAACTCGTCGACTTTCATCGCACCAAGCTCTCCGGCATCGCGTGACCGGACGCCGACCGAGTCGGTCTCGATTTCTTTCGGTCCGACGACCAGGAGGTAGGGAGTGCGGAGAAGCCGGGCATTGCGAACCTTGGCTCCCAGCTTGTCGCTGGAGAGGTCCTCGTCGATGCGGAGGCCTCTCGCGCGCAATCGCGTGACGACGCGACGTGCGTATGCGTCGCTCTTGTCGCTTACCGTGAGGACCGTCGCCTGTTTGGGCGCAAGCCATACCGGAAAATTTCCGCCGCAGTGCTCGAGGTAAACGCTGAAGAAGCGCTCGAGGGAACCGAAGATCGCCCGGTGGAGCATCAGCGGACGGTGCTCTTTGCCGTCCTCGGCCACGTAGGAGAGCTCGAACCGCTCCGGGAGGTTCCGATCATACTGAATCGTGCCGAGCTGCCACGACCGACGGAGCGCATCATGCACGTGAAACTCGATCTTGGGCCCGTAAAAGGCGCCCTCCCCAGGAACCACCTCGTACTTCAGCCCCGCCCGCTCCAGGCCCTCGGCCAGCGCACGCTCGCTTCGGTCCCAATCCGCGTCCGTCCCGAGTCGCTTCTCCGGGGGAGGGCGGGTCGCCAGCTTGACGTCGATGCGCTCGAACTGGAACGCCCGATAGACGACCCCGAGCAGATCGATAAACTTCTCGATTTCGCTCGGAGCGCTTTCCTCGGCACAGAAGATGTGAGCGTCGTCCTGAGACATCGTCCGAACGCGCGCGAGCCCGTGTACGACACCCCCGCGCTCGTACCGGTGCAGACGCCCGAAGTCGGCCATGCGCCACGGAAGCTCGCGGTAAGAGCGGCGCTTGCTGCCGAAGATGACGCAGTGACTCGGGCAGTTCATCGGCTTGAGAGCGAACGACAACGCGTGCAGCCGCGCGACGACGTCGCGGTCCTCGGGCCCTCGTTTCGATGTCTCCTCCTGTGCGTCCCGCGGGTCCGCCCCGTTCCCCCGATGGGTCGGCTTCGGGGGATCGAACATGTCTTCCGTCCAAAGGCGGAACATGTTGTCGGCGTAATTCGCGAGGTGCCCGCTCGTCTCGAACAGCTTCGGCGAGAACGCCTGGGGGGTGATGACCTCCTCGTAGCCGTATCGTTCGTAGAGACCGCGGATGAAATCGATCATCCGCTGGTAGACAAAGGCTCCTCGCGGCAAGAAGAACGGCATCGCGGGCGCGACCTCGTCGAACATGAAAAGCTCGAGCTCTTTTCCAAGCTTGCGGTGATCTCGCTGCTTGGCTTGCTCGATGAGCGCGAGGTGCTCGGCCAGGGCTTCCGCTGACGGAAACGCGGTCCCATAAATGCGCTGCAGCATCGGATTGCGCTCGTCTCCGCGCCAGTAGGCGCCGGCAACGTGCGTCAGCTTCACCGCCTTGAGGAAGGAGGTCGAAGGTACATGTGGGCCCTCACAGACGTCGACCCACTCGTTCGGTGCTACGCCGTGCTTGTAAAGGCTGACTTCCTCGTCGGGGGGAATCGCATCGATGATCTCGAGCTTGTAAGTTTCACCCATCGCCGAGAACATGCGCTTGGCCTCGTCGCGCGTGACGACCACGCGACGGAACGGCGAATCGCGGCGGATGACCTCCAGCATCGTCTGCTCGATGCGACGCAGATCGTCTTCGCTGAACCCTCCGCCCGGCTTGTCGAAGTCGTAGTAGAAACCTTCGTCGATCGCGGGACCGATCGTGACCTTGGTCCCGGGGAAAAGGCGCTGCACGGCGTCGGCCATCACGTGCGCGGTTGAATGACGGATGACCGCGAGGGCCTCGGGATCCGTGGCTCGGATCGGCACGAGATCGGAAGCCGCTGCTTCGATCGGCGTGTGCAGATCGACGACGCGACCTGCGTGGCGAACCGCAACGATGTCCTTGTCGAGCTTGCCGGCAGCGCTCAGGATTTCGCGGGGTGTCTTCCGATCGGGTAGCAAACGAGACTCTTATAGCCCGACGCGCACCTGCAGCCAGGCTGCGGCGGATCGCAGCCGATCCTGCGCGCGATCTCGCGCAGGCGAGATGCGAGATGGGAGACTCGCCCGGAGAAGCTCCGGATCCTCCGGCGCGGACCGCGAACTCGGAAGGCGCGACGCGCGCCGGAGGAGGCGCCGCAGAAGGCCAGATCGATCCGGTGCAGGGGAAATAATTCTGTCAAGTTGTAATTCACACATGGTTGCCTTCTTCGCGTGCGATCACGGAAGAGGCTTGTCATCCTTACGGCTCGGGCGTTTGGTTGGAGGACAACGCATGAGCATCACCGGCGATTCCTGGTACGTGAAGCTATCGGACGGCGACGTGCATCGCGTCACGCTGGATCAACTCGATGAGGCGTTCCAGGCCGGGCACATCGACGGCAACACGATGGTCCTCGCGTCCGGCGCCACTCAATGGACCAAGCTCGGCGCGTTGGCCGGCATCGACGACGACGAAGCCGAGGTCCAGGTCGACGCGCCGAGTCCTGTTGCCAGTCGCGATCCTGCCGCCATTGCTCTTGCGACTCCCGCGCCTGCCGGCACTTTGACCCACGGGTATCCCGCGCAGCCCGCACCGGTACCATCGCGCAGCACCGCACTGCCGACCCCGTCCATCGCGGCGCCGGCTCGTTCAACGGCGCCGACGTCCGTTCGTGCTTCGGGGCCGGGACCGCTCGCTCATCCCGCCGGCGTGATCCCATCGCCCTATCGGACACCGTACCCCCAGATACGGCCCATCGAGTTCGGGGCGCAGGCAGCGTCGCCCGTCCTCGGCGCGCACCCGGGCATTTCTGTCGTGCCGGGCTCCCCGCTGCCGAACAGCCTTCGGCCGATCAGTATGGACTTCGAGGACTTGGGCGACGATCCGCTCAAGCTGCGTCGGGGATCCGCAAAGCGGTGGGTGGCGGCCCTCCTGGCGCTGTCGGTTCTCGGCACGGCGGGTGTCGTATCGGTCCGCCGTCCCAGCTGGGCGCGACCGCTTCTGAGCCGGATCGGGCTGCACACCGCCTTCGACTCGACGCCGGCGACGTCCCCGCCGACGCTGCCCGTTGCGCAGCCCGCTCTGCCCACGCCGCCGCCCGCGCTCCCGACAGCCGAACCGGTTCCACCGGCAGCGGCACCGGCGGCGACCGCCGCGGGCGATTCGCCTCTGAGCCCGCATTTCACGGACCGATCGAGCGACGATTCGAAGGTGCGATCCGCCGACACCGACAAGCCGAAAGCCAAGGGGCACAAGGCGCGGGCCGCAGCGCCGGCGGGCGCTTCGTCACGTCACGCGCCGGCCAAGACCAAGTCGACGGGCTTCACGACGGGCGGCAGCAAGTACGACCCGCTCAACAGCAGCATCTGAAAAGACGTCAGTCTCGCTCCCACACCGTCCAGTGGCGGTTGTGAAAGATCGATCGGAACGTCCCCGCGGGCGGTCGGAAACCGGCGCCGCGCGTGAGGACGTAGTCGTAATAGGGATAAATCTCGCCGATGGGCACGGACTCGGGGGTCCATTCCCAGCGCTGGCGCGCAGGGCGTCCAGGTGGCGGATATTCGCCGGGCCGAAAATCGACCGGCCAATGCGCGTAGCCCGCAAAGGTGAACATCACGACCCCGCCTTTCTCGACCTGGTAGTACGAGCCGAAATGGAGAAAGGGCTGGATGTCCATGATCGACGATCCCTTGTCGTAAATGAGCGCACACACCTTTCGATCCGGCTTCATCGACGCGATCGCGTCGTCGACGTCGCCCACCTCCTCGGTCTCGAAGCGAATGAAGTGCCGGCAGGTATTGACGATGCCTGCTGCACCGACCACGAGCGCCGCCGCGGAGATCGCGTGCCCCCGCAGCCCGCGAGGCATGCGCAGCAGCGGAATCGCCGTCATCGCGAAGAGGATCGGGAAGCGCTGCGCGATGAGCCAGATGTAGCCGTGCGACAGGGGCAAGACGAAATAGAGAGCCATGCACGCCGCCGGCAACACCACGTATGTGCGCGCGACGGGCTTGGCTCTGTCTGCATCTCCCAGCGAAAGGCCGAGCGCGACGACGACGACGATCGCCAGCGCAACTATCGTCGTCTCGTCGCTCGTATCGCGAAAGACGTTCGTGAACCATTTCGGGATTTCCCCGATCGCGACGTCGATGGGCCAATGAGGGTCCGTTTCGTTGTCGGTCGCCGCTCCGCTCGCCAGCTGGCCTGCCTGCGTCAGCAGCGTCCACCACGCCAGCACGCCGATCGACGGCAGCACGGGCGCGGCGCTGACGAGCCATCGGCCGGGCTTCGTCCATGGAAACATCGCCGCGAAACCGATGCAGAAGATCCCGAACGGAAAAATGTGCGAATAGAAAAGGGCGAGCGCCAGCGCCGCTAGCAGCACGCCTCGCCGAAGGGTCGGCCTTTCGAAATGCCCGATCGCCGTCGCGAGCGCCCAGAACATGATCGGAATTCCGAGCAGGAAAGGAAAGAGCCCATACACGAACATCATGTTGATGAGCAGCGGCAGAACGAAGAGGCTCAGGCGCTCGTCGCGACCGAGCGCCCGCAGGAGCGCTCGAATCGCGAGGACGGTTCCGCCGAGATACGCCGAGACGAGGGCCACGTTCGCGGCCACGACTCCGACCACGATCGCGAGCAGCGCGCCGAGCAGGTAGTAAAGAACGTACTGCGTTCGTCCGAGCGTCAAGACGAAGTGTCGATCGAACCCGAAGGCGGGGTCGTGAAAACTCTTGATGATGCGAATCGTCGCGAGATGCAGCGGCAAGTCTTCGAGCGGGGGGTGTTTGACGATCCACGCCGGCGCAGAGGCCAAGAGCGCCACGAGCGCATAAAAGGCGGAGCGCGGCGCAAGCCGCGGAACGGCGATTCGCACGCGGCCGACCTTACACGAAGCGCGGCGGGCGTTCCTAGCGCGGCCGCTGCGACGCGGCGGGGCTACGGCCGCCGAGCGCCCGAGCAGAGCGCCTCTAAATTAGGCCAAGGATCTAAAGCGCGCTCTAGGCCACGCGGCGGGACGCACTTCGCAAACGCGAACGACGAAACCCGTAGGCCGCATAGACGAGAAGGCCGCACCCGAGCCACGCCGCGAATCGCCACCACGAGGGCCGCGGTAGATACGCGACGAGCACGAGTGACGACACGATACCCGCCGACGGCACGAGCCATCGGCCACACGGAACGCGAAAGGGACGCGCTCGTGACGGCTCCCGGTAGCGGAGCACGACCACCCCTGCACAGACGAGGATGAACGCGAAGAGCGTCCCGATGTTGGTGAGGTCGACCATCTCGTCGATGTTTGCGAACGCGCTCACGCCGCCGACCAGGACCCCGGTCACCATGGTCGCGACGTGGGGTGTGCGGAACTGTGGATGCACGCGGCCGAAGAAGGGCGGGAGCAACCCATCGCGCGCCATGACAAAGAGGATCCGCGGCTGACCGAGCTGGAAGACGAACAGCACCGCGGTCTGGGCCACCACGGACCCGAGCGCCACCACGCCCACGGCCCAGCCAGGCGTATGCACGCGCTCCATCACCACGGCGAGCGCCTCGGCGCGCCGCGATGGATCGAGAAGGACCATTTGCGGGTAGGGCACCAGTCCGGCGAAGACCGCGGCGACGACCACGTATATCAGCGTGCAAATCGCGAGCGACCCCAGGATGCCGATGGGCATGTCGCGCCCGGGATTCCGGCATTCCTCGGCGCACGTCGAGACCGCGTCGAAGCCGATGTACGCAAAAAAGATGACCGCCGCGGCCGACCCTACGCCGCTCCACCCGTTCGGAGCGAAGGGGTGCCAGTACGCGGGACGCACGAACTTGCCGCAAGCAAGGACGAAGAAAATCAGCACGGCCATCTTCACGACCACCATCGAGGCATTGAACCGGGCCGACTCCGCAACTCCCCAGACCAGCACGGCCGTGATGCCGACGACGACCCCGACGGCCAAGGCGTTGAAGACGATCGGCAGGCCGAGCACGTGCGGTGCCGCCGCCAGAATCGCCGGCTCGTGCGCAGCGGTGCGGTAGTCGGTGACGAGCCAGCGAGGCAAGTCGACGCCGAGCCCGCGGAGAAAAGCGTCCGCGTAGGCGGCCCACGAGATGGCTACGGCAGTGTTGCCGATCGCGTATTCGAGCAGGAGGTCCCACCCGATGATCCAGGCGCAGAGCTCTCCGAGGGCCGCATAAGCGTAGGTGTATGCGCTCCCCGCAACCGGGACCATCGATGCGAGCTCGGCGTAACAGAGGGCCGTGAACGCGCAGACAATCGCCGTCAGCGCGAACGACAGCGTGACGGCCGGCCCTGCGCCCGGACGGCTGCTGTCGCCGCAATACGCCGTCCCCAGCGTCGCAAAAATCCCCGTGCCGATGATCCCACCAATTCCAAATGTCACGAGATCGACCGGGCCGAGCACTCTCTTGAGGGCCACGCCCTGATTGGCCGTCGCCACCAGGGCGGCGACGGGTTTGGTTCGAAACAGCCGGACTCCGAGGGGCGGAGTGGACACGCCAGAGCGCACGCTATCAGACGTGCCGGCGGCGCGAGCGGACTCGGGACTCCTTCTCGAACGTGACGTCGACGCAGGCGCAAGCTGCTAGGGTCCCCTGCCCGGACGATGCCTCGTTTGCGCCCACTCCAGGATCCGGTCACGGTCACCCTCGACGGAAGGGCCGTGGTCGCCGATCGAGGCGAGCCCGCCGCCATCGCCCTGGTGGCCGAGGGTTACTGGGCGCTGGCGCGCAGTCCCAAGTTCCACCGTCCACGTGGGCCCGCCTGCCTCCGCGGCGGTTGTGACGGGTGCCTGGCTCGGGTCGACGGAGTTCCCAACGTGATGACGTGCCGCACCGCCGCCGCCGACGGAATGTCCATCGAGACTCAGAACGTCGTCGGCTCCCGCGAAACCGACCTGCTGCGCGTGACCGACTGGTTTTTTCCTGGCGGAATGAACCCGCACGAGCTGGCTGCCGGCGTGCCCGGGCTCGAGCGAATCACCAAGGCGATTGCCCGAAGGGTGACCGGGGTGGGCAAGCTGCCGACGAGTGCGCGTCCTGCCGCGGATGCGGTTCGTCGCAGCATCGACACGCTTGTGGTGGGTGCCGGTCCGGCCGGGATGGCGGCCGCCATCGCGCTGTCCGATCGGGGCCACGCCGTGGAGGTCGTGGAAGACGACCTCACCTGGGGCGGATGCCTCCCCCTGTTGCTGCTCCAAGAGGGCTCCCGCCCCCACTGGACTGCATGGAAAGAGCTGGCTCGTCGCTTTGCTGAAGCCCTCCGTTCCGGCGTGCGCCTCTCGCCGCGCACGGTCGCTGTCGGGATTTACGGAGACGACGTGCTCGTCGTCTCGCAGGATCCTGCGATGTCTCCCCGTGTCACCGTCGTCACCGCCCGTACACTCGTGCTCGCACCCGGCGCGCACGAGAGCGTCGTCGCATTCGAAGGCAATGACGTGCCTGGCGTCCTCGGTGCGCGCGCGGGATGCCGTCTGCTCGAGGCGGGGGTCGCCCCCGGCGAGCGCGTCGTCTTGGTCTCGGTGGAGGGCGGTACACCGTTCGGCGAGATTTACGCACGCGCGTGCCCGGACGCGATCTTCGTGAAGGGCCGTCCGCTGAGGGTTCGGGGGGCCATCCGTGCCGCTGAGGTGGCGGTCGAGACAGCGGACGGGGAGCGCCGGTTTGCGTGCGATGCGGTCCTGATCGACGCGCCCTTGGCCCCTTCCTACGAGCTGTGCGCCCAGGCCGGAGCCCACGTGGAGCATGAAGATCGCGGATACGTCGTACGACCCGGGCCGCACGGCGCGGTCCGCCCAGGCATCTACGCCATCGGTGAAGCGGTTGGAGCCCCACTCGAGCCCGAAGCCCTGTGGGCCCAGGCCGCATCTCTCGCCAGCGCCTGTACGGGCTAACGGCGCTCCCCACCGTTACCTCGCTGCCATCCCTCGGAACGCCGCTCTAGTGGCTTTGCCCAATGAGACCTCTTTCGTCCATTCCGTTGGGCAACTTCGCAACTCGTTGGGCAGATGTACTGGGGCTAGGCTTGGCGCGGGTCGACGACTACTTGAAACTTGAGCGCAAGCGCCTCTCGAGCCGCATTGATGCACTCCTGGGAAGTCTCGTCGCCCGGATCGACCACCATAGCGATGAGCGCGTGGCCAGGATTCTCATCGGTCGGGTCATCCACGCAGACAACGGCGATCGCGTCCTTTTCGATTTCGACGACGGATTGCGCGAGTGCTTCTGCCACGCCGGGCTTGTCCGCGTTGGGGACTGCCTCCCGCTTGCCATGTTTCTCCCTTGTGACCGAGACCTGAAGTCGAAGCGAGTTGCCCTTGACGTGCGGGTGTTTGACATCCTTCTTGCCAACCCGCCGCCAGAGCTTTTCGTTCGTTCCAAATGCGAGGTCAGGCGGCCGAGGCACGGACGTTCAGAAGAAAGGCGACGACGTCATTCTTGGTTCCTTGGCCGGCATCCCATGAGGAGTGTCCTGCCACGTTATCGCCCTCCGTCTTCACGACGGTGTCATGCGCGTTATTCATGAGGGCAATCCAAGCCGAACGACGCGGCAATTTGGGCGAGACGCTGAGCCGAACTCCGACTCCGCCGAGGACGTCAGCTTCAACGTCTTCCACCACAAGCCCATGCGTTTCGGCCCATGTAACCGCGGCATCGGCGCGCTCGATGGCATGCTTGTTCGGGCAGGGTGCGCCCTCAAGGTCCCAGTTGTCCTCTAGCTGAGCCAGTTCGGCGAGTTTCGTTCGATCGAATTGATGTAGGGTGACGATGGCGGCTTGGATGGGCTGAACGAGGGACTCACCAGCGGGGAGCGCGGTGATGAGGCCGCTCGTTGCCAGAACGAGCGACGAGAGTCCTGAGGCAAAAATAATTTCGTTGCTCATTTCTTACGCGTTCGTCTTCCGCGTTACTTGAACCGCGGTGTTTGCCTGGACGTTGAAAATTGGAAGACCGTCGATAGGGTTTCGCTGTCCCGTGTCGAACACCAGTGGAATAAGGAGAGCGAGCTTGACCTCGTATTCGATTCCGTCCGTCCCTGTCACGTCGAGGACGGTGACCCCTTGCTCTTTTACTCTGTGGTTTACGACCGTCAGCGTGGTCGGCATGCAGCTTCGCTTACCGTAATCAGTCGCGATCGGTCGAGCAATATCGCTCCCTTTCACCGAGGGTGAGCCAGGGGGCGGGATGTAGCTAGAGGCGCACTCCGGCTGTGTCGATGTGCTCCTAAGCCGCTGTAATTCCTGGTCACTTTCCACGCGTCACGTGTCAAATTTGACTGCATGCCCCTCGCTGCCAACCCCAGGCGTCTCAGGGTTTCAGGGCACGAACTGCCGGTTGCAGTGCGGGCAGGTGACGGGCGGCGGGAACCTCCCCCGGAGCACATCGTCGACGCCGACGCCCGCGAAGCGTGCCACGCAGTACGCCATCTTCGTGCTGACGGGCTTGTTGCCGCTCGCGACCAGCGAGACCGTCATCTTGCCGAAGCCGAGCGCCGGGGCGATCGTCTTCCAGCTCCCCGACCGGCGCTTGAAGTACCGGAGCGCCGCGCGGACGCTCTCCTGCTCGTCGTCGGTCAGGACGGTCACGACGCGCTCACGGTGGCGCCGACGACGCCGGGGAAGCTCGGCTCGATGCCCAGCTCGTACATGGCGTGAACGAGCATCGAAAGGTTGAAGCAGAGCGCCTTGCAGAGTACCTCGTTGACCTGCGCCGTCTCGTTCTTGGAGCGGACCGACCCGCCGAACTTGCGCTTCATGGCGCTAAACGTGCTCTCGACGTTCGACCGCGCGTGGTAGTGCGCGAGAAACTCCGGCTGCCGGTACATGAAGAGGCCCCACATGCGGCGCCACGCGGCCGGGCCCTCGCCCTTGCTGTTCGACTTGAAGGGCACGTACGGCACGGCGCCCACGGCCTCGATCGCCTCGACGTTCTCGCGTGAGAGGTAGCCCTTATCGGCGCTCGCCTCGGCGATCGTGAACCGCCGCGCGGTGTCCTGAAGGAGCGCGGGGAGCTGTGGGGAGTCGGCCGCGTCCGCGTGGGTGACGCGGATCGCGGTGATGACGTTGGTCGTCGTGCCGACCATCGCGTGCGCCTTGACCCAGCCGTGCTCCTTCATCTCGCGACCGTACTTGTGGTCGTACCAGCGGCGGTACGTAGCGGTCCCGAAGCCGGTCGAGTCCGCGGCGAAGCGTGACTCGACGCACGCGAGCGGTGCCGCGCTCTCCTGAATCAGCGTCGTGAGCAGCGGCGTCAGCTCGGGCTTCTCGAAGTAGTTGAACAGCGAGTTGTAGTGTGGTGCCTTCACCATGTGGCCCGCGGCGGCGCACGCCTCGATGTCCGACGTCGCACGTCGGCCGGAGACCGTCGAGAAGACCTTCATCGTCATCCCGAACACGGCGTCCGAAAGCGGGATTGCGCGCTGGCCGCGCCCTCGCTGCGGCGGCGTGACGATGCCCTCGCAGAGCGCGCGCAGCAGAGCCTGCGCGGTGGCTTTCTCGGCGCACTGCGCTGCGTTGTACTGCGGCCATGCCTGCGGGTACGTCTTGCGCACCACGTTCACCGTCTGGGTCACGGCCGCCGACCCGTCCGGCTTGACCTCGACGACCTGGACGAACTCGACGGCGAATTGATGCTTACACTTGCAGCGCCGCAGCTCGAAGTCCGCGCACGTGCACTTGCTGGTCGCCGTGTCGACAACGTACTTGCTGCCCTCCGTCGTCTGACTCGGCACGAGCCACATGGATCCCTCGATGCGCCTGATGCGCTTGTCGCTGGCGAGAATGCGTCCGCGCTCCTGTCGTGCATCCATATTTAGTATGATACTTATTAGGTATATACTTGTCAAGGAGCTACGGACGACGTAGATTCCTCGCCGTGGGGTTGGTCAAGGTCACGATGTGGGGGTTTCGCTGCCTGCGCTGCGGGCACGAGTGGGTGCCGCGCGGCCTCGATCAGCCGGAGGGCGGAAAGAGACCGCCCGACCCGGACGAGGAACCGCGCGTCTGCCCGAAGTGCAAGTCGCCGTATTGGAATCGGCCGCGCAAGGCAGAAAAGTGACGGCCCAGCTCGACGCTTTCGCGAAGCTGGGCCGTTTCGGGACTTTTACGATTCTTTCAATAGAACCGATTATTTATCTTCGTATTATTGCTCGGTCGTGTGACCGCATGGCGCACCTCTCTCGCACGGCGCACGTTTCCCGTCGCGCCACGTGGGAGCCGTGCTAGGGTGCCCGTACGGCGCGTTGCCGAGCAGAGGTTCGTTTCGTAGGCGTTGCTCTGCCCGACAATTCCGAAGCGAGGGCTGCCACTGGCAGCCTTTCGTTTATCTACACTGAGCCTCTCTTTTCGGCGGACCCATTGACGCGTAGACGCCACGCGACGCTCTTGGGCTCTCCCCAAGCCTCCGCGTTCTCAAGCGTTGCGTAGCGCACGGAGGGCGGCTCCCCGTGCCGGGCCAGCTTTCGCGTGCCCTTGTTCGCCATCTTGTTGATGGTCGCATACACGCGCTTTGCCTCGACGTTCGGATCTACCTTGCGGACCTCAGCGAGCACTTCCGACGTCGTGAGCCACGCCGTGGCCTGCTGGAACACCTTGCGCACGAGTGTCCCAGCGGTCTCCGCGTAGACCTTCGTCTCTTGTTTCGCAGGGGACGGCTTGACCGTCCGACCGGCACTCGGAGCGTCGTCTTCCATGCCCGCGACGTCGAGCCGCAGGGTGGCCACGACCAACCGGCGCTCGGAGGCCGTCAGGTCGCCCAGCAGCGCGAGGATTCGCTGCCGCACCCGGGCGACCGTGCGCTCTCGCTCTTCCGTCATGCCGCTCATGCGGAGGCCACCTTACCTCCGCTCGTACGAACCAGCAAGGCAACGGGTCCTACATGGGGGATAGAGGTCCTAGTGTCTTAGTCGTCTGACGAATTCCGTTCGGCGGCTGTCGGAGTGGACTCAGAGCGTGCGGTAGCATGGGACCGAGAAATGCCTAAGTCGGTCACTGGAACCGAAGCCGGCCTATCGACGAACGAGCAGATTCGAATTGCCCTGAAAGAGATCGTTCGACTGGGTGGGTCGGCCCCGATGGGCGCTCTCTACGGGCCGCTGGAACGCGCGGTCGAAGGCAAAGGATTCACCCTGTCCGAACAGGGAAAGTCAACCCTCCGATACTTCGTCAACAAGGTGGCCGTTGAAGCTGGGTACGTGCACGCGCACGATCAATCACGACCCGGCTGGCACATCACGGCATCTGGCCGCGCCTTTGCCGAAGCGTCCGAAGAGCATGAACAAGCGATCGACGTTGACACGGGGAGTGAAACAACCGTGCCGACCGCGTCCGCCTTCGGTGACGCGTTCGAGCTGTACGTTCTTCGCCTGCTTCGCGCCACGTACCCGCATTACGCTTGGTACCATCAAGGCCGCGACAAGCGGCGAGAGCGTGGCATCGACTTTATCGGCAACCGGATCGGGGATGCGGGAACCGAGTACGCGAGCATCGGGGTGCAGGTGAAGTTTCACAAGGCGACCAATGCTCCGACGAACGAGGAATGGCTGAAGTTCCTGGCCGGATGCTTCGCACGACGCTTACATTCGGCCGTGTTCGTGACAACAGGCCGACTCACTGGAGAGCAACGGCGCGAGGCTCAGGAGGCGCGGGTCGTCGTGATTGAGGGTCGGGAAGAGATCGACCGGATCGCCGAACGGCATGGCGTTCCAAAATTCGACCTGGCCGAAGCTTGAAGCGTTTCGTTGGGCAGGCATCGCTTCTGTTGGGCAAGTCACTCCCGTTAGGCAAAGCCCCGCTCTAGTCCTCGACCAATGCTCCGAAGAGGGCCATCCCGCCCGCCACGGCGACGGCGTCGAACACTGCGAGAAGCAGGAGCCAATCCCGGACTTCGCCCAGATCCACGGGCTGACCACTGGCGGACGCGTAGAAGACCTCCCGAGTCGCAGCCACACTGGAAAGGAGCGCGGGCGAGAGGAGCGGAAACAGAACCGTCGCGAGCAGAAGCTCGCGGGCCCGGGTCCGAACGGTCATGGCGCCGAAGAGGGTGCCGATGGCAGCCACCCCGACCGTTCCAAACATCATGATGAGGGCGAGCGGGCCCGCTACACGTGGCAAGTCGACGTCGAAGAGAAGAGCCACGAGCGGAACAACGACGGCCTCGACCGCGACAAGAAAGAGGAAGACACCGGCTGCCTTGCCCAGCCAAATGGAGGCCCGCGGGATCGGCGAGACGAGGAGGCCCAGCAGAGCCGACTCCTCTCGCTCGCGCTGCCAGCTTCGTCCGAGGGCGAGCACCGAGGAAAACAGTACGGCAATCCACAGCGCGCCCGGAGCCACCCTCGTGGTCGAGGCCGGCCCGCTCGAAAACGCCACACTCGTAAGAATGATGACGAGAGCCGCAAAGAAGGCAGTCGTCGTGACAATTTCGCGTGTGGCAAGCTCGATCCGCAGGTCCTTGTAGAGCACCACCGCCGCGCCGCGCGCTCCCTCTGCCAGCGACGCGGTCCAGGTCATTGTCGCGCCCGGCGGAGCGGCCGAGTCGTCTGCTCTCATTTCGTTCTCGGCCGTCATCGGGGCAAGCGCACCATCCTCGGACTCCAGCCAGGGACCGGCCGCCTACCCCCTCCGCCTATCCAAGGAGGACGGGGCGGCCGGCGGCGGCGCAAAGCGCTACGCGGACGCGAGCCCATCGGGCACCCCTCTCGCTCGCCGCCTCGTGGGGAGGAGCACAGGGCGGGTGGGCGACACAAAGACGCTCGGGGGCCCGCCCCGCGGGAGCGGGAGACGGGAAACCACATGCCGGGGGCGCGGCGAGCGCGCGAGAGGCCGCCGACACGCCGCGAGGACGCCTTGCTCCCCAAGCCGCAAGCGGGCGGGGAAGGGCGATGGGCCCGGGCGGCGCCGGTGATCGGCGAAGCCGATGGATTCGCCGAGGGCGAGTCGCGTCGGTCAGAGGGCTGGGGGTGCCGGGACAGCGCAAAGAGGTGGGAGGGGCGGGAGAGGCAGGACACCTGCCAGACCCGCCAGACGTGGCAGACCTGCCAGACCTGCCAGACCTGCCAGACCTGGGAGTTGGGGGAGGCCTCGGCACCATCGGCAGTGCAAGGACAGGTGCACGGAGAAGAGACAGGCTCGGGTCGTGGCACGGCGCCGGCATTAATAATCGAGCGAAGGGGCGCGTTTCTCATCTTGACCAGGATCATCAGCCCGGTAGATTCGCAAAGAAGGGCGCGTGTTGCCATCATGTCGGCGCGCGCTCCTTCGGAAGACCACGGAGCCATGACGGACGAGCCGCCGCCAGCCGCTCCGACGGACAC
>DASPUY010000002.1:0-33449 GCA_035622655.1 Polyangiaceae bacterium | reverse complement strand
CGACTTCCGCTGCCGCCCTTGACCGAGGAGCGTCGGCGGGAGTTCGTCAAGATCGCTCGCAAGTACGGAGAGGAATGCAAGGTCTCCATTCGGAAGGCGCGTCACGACGCGCTCGACTTTCTCGCGCACCTCGAGAGCGAGGGTCAATCGAGCGCCGACGAGGTCGATCGTGCGACGAAGAAAGTCGAGGAGCTCGTTCAAGAGGCCGTCAAGCAAGTCGACTCGGTGATCGGGAACAAAGAGAAGGACATCCTCGAGGTGTGAAGCGGGTCGTCGGCGCGCCGTGCTTCGGACGCGGTGCGGCAACTCGCTTGACACTGTCGGGAGCGGATGAAAGGCTTTTCCCGTTGGAGGGTTCGGCGCTTTGATGCGTGCAGTGGCGGCCGGGCTGAGCGACGTAGGGCTCCAGCGGGAGCACAACGAGGACTCGTTCGTCGTCTTGAAGGAGTTCGACCTGTTCGTCGTGGCCGATGGAATGGGAGGTCATCGTGCGGGTGACGTCGCGTCGCGGATCGCCACGGAGACGATCTCGGAGTTCTTTCGGACCACGGCCAACGAGGACATCACGTGGCCGTTTCACTTCGACACGAACCTGAGTGAAGAGGAAAATCGCCTTCTCACCGGGATTCGTGTGGCAAACCGACAGATCTTCGAGCGGTCCACGCGCTCGCGTGAGTGCCACGGGATGGGAACGACGGTCGTCGGCGCGATGTTCAGCGCGCGCAAGGGACGCATGTACATCGGGCACGTGGGTGATTCGCGTTGCTACCGGGTGCGCGGTGGGCAGATTCAGCTCCTTACTCGGGATCATTCGCTCATCAACGACTACCTGCTCGCCATGCCTGACCTCACCGACGAGCAGAAGAGCGAGCTTCCGAGAAACGTCATTACACGAGCGTTGGGGATGCAAGATCACGTGGTCGTCGACTTGCAGCACGACGACCCCGCGCCTGGCGACGTCTATGTGCTCTGCTCGGATGGGCTGAGCGGGATGGTCGGCGACGACGACATGACCCAGATCATCGTGGGAGCCAGCGACGTCCGGGAAGCGTGCCGGCGGCTCATCCACCGCGCGAACGAACGCGGCGGAGAGGACAACATCACGGCAATTCTCATAAAAATCGAAGATGCAGCCGGTGCTGCCGCCGATACGGTGGCCCACGACTCCGTCACGACGCTTGACCCGGCGGGGACGAGCGGGTAAGCGCCCGGCACGATGGTCAACGCCATCTTTACGGTCCTCGGCGGCTTTTGCATCTACGTGATGGGTACGCTGTCGTACGCCGGAATAGTTCTGCTCATGGCCATCGAAAGCGCATGCATCCCGCTTCCGAGCGAGCTCATCATGCCCTACGCAGGCGCCCTGTCGCACCCGCTGGTGCGCGACGAGCTCAGTCGGCACTTCGGCGTGGGGCTCCCCGTCTTCAGCCTCGTGCTGGCCGCCGTCGCAGGCGCCCTCGGCTGCAATCTCGGAAGCGAGGTCGCGTACTGGGCGGGCGCGAAGGGTGGACGGCCCGCCATTCAGAAATACGGCCGCTATCTTCTCATCTCCAAGCGCGAGATCGAGCTTGCGGATCGCTGGTTCGATCGCAACGGGGAGTTCATCATCCTCTTCGCGCGTCTTCTTCCGGTGGTGCGGACGTTCATCGCATTCCCCGCGGGCGTCGCCCGCATGAATCGAATGAAGTTTCATGTCTTTACGTTCGTAGGCTCGCTTCCTTGGTGCTTTGGCCTCGGATATGTCGGCCAGCAGCTGGGCCTGGGTCTGCTCGACGAGCACTCGCCCCTCAAGCGATTCATGCACAAGTTCGACGCGGTCATTGCCGTGTCGATTCTGCTCGCCGGTGCGTATTTCGTCTGGTCGAGAGTCAGGGTCTACCAGCAGTATCGGGCGGAGCAGGTCGGCGCGGCCAAGGCGGACTGATGTCGGGTTGCTGCGTCGTCTAGAGCGGTGCGACGGCGAACGCAGCGACGCCGAAGTCCCCGACGGCCCAAACGACCCCTCGAGCATCGTCGCATGCCAGTGCGAGAACGCGTCCGTCGCCACGGGGCACGAGCCGCTCGCCTGTGTCGTCCTGACGTGGCGCGGCTCCGATCCGGGCCACGACCGACGCACCGCCTGCAGCGTCGAGGCAGATGAGTGCCGTCGTGTCCTCTGTCGTCGAATAGGTGGCCGCGAGCAGCGTGCCCTCTTCGTCGACGAAGGCCAGCGCGGTGATTCGACCGTCCCATGAGTAAGATCGCCATCCGCCCCCCATTTGCCTGGCGATCCGCGAGGGGCTCGCGTAGGCGACGTGACGCCCGCGCACGGCCAGCATCGTCGGCGCGCCGACGCGCGGTCCATCCATCGGCTCGCGCTCGAGGTTTGCACCGCCCGCGCAGCGAATCAACGCGACCGCGCGGTGCCCGTCGTCGACGACCAGCGCCGCCATCGCCGAGGCCCCGTCCTTCGCGACGGCAGCGATCGTCCCCGCCGCAGGATGGCGTGTGAAGTTTCGCCCTCCGTCGGAGGACGCAAGCAGTCCACCCGATGCGGTCCGAAGCCAAAGCGTTCCGGACGCATAGAGGGCGTCAGCGACGGCGATTCCGGTCGCTGCGGGCTCGAAGCGGCAACCGCCGTCGTGCGAGACCAGCAGTCGTCCGTCGCTCGATACCCCGGCAATCCGGTGTCCCTCGGCGGCGATGGTCGAGAGCTGCATATTCGCCGCGCCCTCGGCCGCCAGCGTTTCACGCGATCCCTCGAGATCGACCCGCGACAGCTCGGAAGCGCCCGATTCGTTGCGCGCAGCCACCAGAGCGCCCCGTGGTACGCATGCGACCGCCGTCGCGGATCCTAGGTCGAGAGGGGCGCCCACTCCGTTCCACGGTCGGGTCGCCCAGGGCAGGCCAAGCGGTTCTTCGGAGGAAAAACCTTCGTCCATGAATGCCGCGTCTTCGAGCTCGCCGTCGCCGTCCGCATCGAGCGCGGGCAGGTCCTCGTCGCGAAGCTCGTCATCCGGGGCGAGGGGTCCTTCTTCGCCCCCATCGAGCTCGATGTCTTCCGACGAATCGCCGGCGAGATCTCCCTCGCTGGGGCCTTCCGCCTCCTCGAGGTCCGAGACGGAGGACCCCTCCGTGCCCAGGTCGAAAAGCGCGCCCGCCCCGAGGTCGAGGTCCTCGGAATCGGTGTCTTCGCTGAGCCAGCTCTCCTCGTTCTCATCGAGGTCGATCGCATCGAGCTCCGTATCCCCGTGGGGTCCCAGGGTGTCGTCGATGCCGTCGAGTGTCGATTCCTCCTCGACCTCGACTTCCGGCTCCGAGTCGTCGTCGACCTCGCCGTCGAGAGGGGGAAGCTCGGAGAGCTCCTCCTCGTCAGTGGTCGTCGGCGTGCGCGTCATAGGAATTCTCTCGTACCGGGGACAACGAGGTTGTCAATTCGTCTCCCCCACTTGCGGGCGGCTATTCGGCACGGGCGTCGACGCCCCCCAACCCGGGCGGGAGCCTGAGCGCGCCCTCTGTTCCCCGAGCCGTGCGTGGCGGTCGGGGTGTGTCGGCGAAGCGACGGGCGTGCACAGGCACGACGCAGGCGTCATAGGCCGAGGTACAAGAATTTCGCGTGCTTCCGTGGATTCGAGCCTCGGCACACCTTGTGCTTATTATTCGTTGAGATAGAGTACAACGGTAAGTTTCCAGGTAGACATGGAACCGCATTCTGTATCCGAGCGAATGCACTTCTGGCTGCGCGTTGCCGCGCTGGCCGCGATCCTGGCCGCGGAATTCGGTCCCAAGCTGTGGAGCAGTGCTCAGTCGGCGCCGACCCGGGGCGGCCCTCGTGAGACCGCAGTGGCGGTCGAGCACCTCGCGCACGATCCCGCCGTCCGGCGGTGATCTTTTCTCCGACAGGTCACGTCAAACTGGGCCTTCGGTCCCGGTGTCACGCAAGCGTCGGCACGGACTCGCGATTGTCCGGCTGAGACCGCCCCCCACCCATCCAACACGGCGGGGTGCCGGACGCGAGCGCGCTCGGGCAGGTTGCATCCTGCGCCGCGGGGCATAGCCTCTGCGCGGGATGCGCCTTCTCGTCCTGTCCCGCAACGCGGCACTGTATTCGACGAGTCGCCTCGTCCTCGCCGCGCGCGCGCGGGGTCACGACGTATCTGTCGCCGATCCGCTCGATTTCCGCATCGTCATCTCGCGCGGGCGGCCTTCGCTTTACCTTGGCGGCGGGCCGCCGCCGCACGTCGATCTCGTGCTTCCACGGATCGGTGCGTCGGTGACGAGCTACGGGCTGGCAGTCGTGCGTCAGTTCGATCTCATGGGTGTGCCGGTTCTCAATACAGCGCTGGCGATTGCGCGCTCGCGCGACAAGCTTCGTGCAATGCAGCTTCTCACGAGGCGGAACATCGACGTTCCCGTGACCGTATGCGCTCGCACGCCGGATTCGATCGAGCACGCCCTGTCGCTCGTCGGCGGGGCTCCCTGCATCGTGAAGCTGCAGCAAGGTGCTCAGGGAATCGGAACGATGATCGCCGAGACCCCCCAGGCCGTCACGTCGCTTCTCGAGACACTCTGGGCCATGGGCCAGGACATCATTCTGCAGCAGTACATCGCCGAGGCGAAAGGTCGGGATCTGCGCGCGATCGTCGTCGGGGGGCGGGTCATCGCGTCGATGCGGCGCCAAGCAAAGGCCGGCGAGTTTCGTTCCAACTTGCACCGTGGGGGCCTTGGCGTCCGCGCGGTCCTCGACGATGCGTACCGGCGTGCCGCGGTGGCTGCGACTCGCGTCGTCGGGCTCGAGATTGCCGGAGTCGACATGCTCGAAACGCGGGAAGGACCGAAGATCCTGGAAATCAATAGCTCGCCCGGCCTCGAGGGGGTGGAGCGGTCGAGCGGCGTCGACGTTGCGCGTGCCATCGTGGTTCACGCGGAGAAATGTCTGGCCCGAAGAGGGCGCAGGCGGCGACCGACGACGCTGGACGACGAACGCCGCCACTCGCGCCTTCGCGAAACGATGCCTCCGCGATTGCGTGGGGCTGCGAGAGCCTGAGCGGCGCTGGCGCGTGGCGCCTTCGCGAGGCTGTGCGATTTCGTGGTGGGAGCGTGAGGCCTCCGCCGAGGCCGAGCGCCGGCGGGCACGACGCAGCGCCCGACCTAGGCTATAGCGTTCCGGTTCATGCAATCCCCCGCTGCGCACCCCGGGTACTACGGGCCCTTCGGGGGCTGCTTCGTCGCCGAAACACTCGTCCCCGCCCTCGACGAGCTCGCGGAGGCGCTGGAGACCATCGTTCGAAGTGCGTCGTTCCAGCGGGAGTGGCGGCAGCTTCTGGCCAGCTACGTCGGCCGTCCCACCCCACTCGGAGACGCAAAGCGACTCGCGCGAGCCATCGATCCCGCGGGAACCCTCATTGCCCACTTGTGGCTCAAGCGAGAGGACCTCTGCCATACCGGAGCCCACAAGATCAACAACGCCGTGGGACAGGTTCTGCTCGCCAAGACCATGGGCAAGGTGCGCATCATCGCCGAAACCGGTGCCGGGCAGCACGGGGTCGCCACGGCCAGCGCATGCGCGCTGTTCGGGCTGCCCTGCCATGTCTACATGGGGGCCGAGGACGTGAAGCGTCAGGCGCCCAATGTCGGACGTATGAAGCTTCTGGGAGCCAAGGTCATCCCCGTCGATTCGGGGTCACGTACGCTCAAGGACGCGATGAACGAGGCCCTTCGCGATTGGGTTACCAACGTTCGCACGACGCATTACTGCATCGGCAGCGCCGCCGGACCGCACCCTTACCCGGAGCTCGTCGCTCTCTTTCAAACCGTGATCGGCGAGGAGGCAAGAGCGCAGGTGCTGGCCTCTCAGGGTTCTCTGCCGGACGCGGTCGTGGCCTGCGTCGGGGGTGGCTCGAACGCGATGGGCTTGTTCCGCCCGTTCCTCCAGGACGCGTCCGTCGCTCTCTTCGGCGTCGAAGCGGCGGGCGAGGGAATCGCCACGGGCCGCCATGCCGCCACGCTGACGTCAGGTCGGGTGGGCGTGCTCCATGGCTCGAAAAGCTACGTTCTCTGTGACGACGCGGGTCAGATCGCCGAGGCACACTCGATCAGCGCAGGGCTCGACTATCCGGGCGTGGGGCCGGAGCACTCGTGGCTCAAGGACAGTGGGCGCGCGTCATACCTCACCGCGACCGACGACGAGGCCCTTGCGGCCGTCTCGCAGGTTGCCAAGAGCGAGGGCATTTTGCCCGCGCTGGAAACGGCTCACGCGTTTGCGCGCGTCGGCGACATCGCCCGGCGTGTTTCGGCAGCGCGAGGTCGCGCGGTATCCCTCGTCGTCGGCCTCTCGGGACGAGGTGACAAGGATCTCGCGACGCTCCTCGATCGACTCGGAGCCGCACCGTGACCCGCCTGAGCGCGCTTTTCGGTGGCGACCGCAAGGTGCTCATTTCCTATCTTTGCGTGGGCGATCCGAGCGTGGAGGAGAGCGTAGAGCTCGCGCGCGCGTGCGTGCGAGCTGGTGCGGACGTGCTGGAGCTCGGCGTTCCATTCAGCGATCCCACGGCCGACGGACCCGCCATCGCGCGTGCGAGCGAGCGCGCCATTGCGGCTGGAGGCGGCATCGACGCGACCTTGCGCGTGGCGGGAGCCATCCGGGCCTCGGACCCGCGGGTCGGCCTCGTGCTGTTCGGCTACTACAATCCGATCTTTGTGCGAGGCGAGGCGCGCGCCGTTCGGGATGCGGCCGACGTAGGGATCGACGCCCTGCTCGTCGTGGATCTACCGGTGGGCGAAGCGGGCCCGCTGCTCGAGGCCGCGCGCACGAACGGCGTTGGGTTCGTACCCCTTCTGGCTCCGACCAGTCGTGCCGAACGCGTCGCGACGGCGACCGCCGTAGCTCGGCACGCGAGCGTACCCTTCATCTACTACGTATCCATCACGGGCATCACGGGCAGCGGCGCCGTCGACGCCAAGGAGGCGGGCTTTCGCGCCGCGGAGGTCCGCAAGCAAACGGGGTGCCCAGTCGTCGTCGGCTTCGGCATCGACTCGGGTGCAAAAGCTCGCGACGCGGCGCAGCGAGCGGACGGCGTCGTCGTGGGAACCGCATTGGTGCGGGCGATTGAACAGGGTCGCACCAGTCTGGACCGGCGCAAGGCCGTGGAACACCTCGTCCGCGAGCTCCGCCTTTCGATCGACGGGAATTGATCGCCCGCCGCGCCGATGGGCCGCCGATCGGCCGCGCGCCGTCGGGTGGGCGCGCTATTCTGTCCTGCGCGCAGCCAGTCGCGCCAAAGCCCATGCTGCTTCTCTGCATTTCTGACGTTCACGGCCACCTCGACGCGCTCCGGGCCGTTCTGGCAACGGCGGAACGGCGGAGCTTTCACAAGCTTCTGGTCGCTGGTGACGTCGTCTTTCCCGGACCGGAGCCGCTCGAGACGTGGCGTCGGCTGGTGGCCGCAGGCGCCATCATGGTTCAGGGTCTGACCGATCGCGGGGTCGCAACCCTCGATCCCGCTTCTCTCCACCCGCGCAGCGAGCACGAGCGCCTCCGGCTCGAACGGATGTGCGCGGTCCAGGACGCGCTGGGCGAGCTCATCCTTGAGCGCATCCGGAGGTTACCCACTCGGACACGTCTTGCCCTAGAGGACGGGGGAGAGCTTCTCCTCGTTCACGGGTCCCCGACCGATCCAGGAGAAGCCCTCACGCACGACATGAGCGATTCGGAGATCAACGCTTTGATCGGGGATGATCCGGCGGATGTCATCGTTTGCGGAGCGAGTCATGTTCCCTTCGACCGGGTTGTCGGCGGCGTGCGCGTGATCAACGTCGGCAGTGTTGGAGAAGCGCCGGGGGCGGGTTCGCGTGTGGCTCATGCCACGTGGATCGAGTCGGGCCCGAGCGGCATTCGGGTCGACCCGATCACCGTGCCCCTTTCCGAGACGGTCGAGCTCTTCGGAAGCCTGGCACCCGAAGCCCGGTGACGGACGGCGCGCTCCCATAAGTCGCTCCTTTGCGCGCGCGACAGCGCGGCTCGGCGCGACAAAGTGGATCTTCGACGACAGGGCCTGCCACGATCTCCCTGTGATCCGTCCCCCCCTGGCCAAGGCGCGGCGGCCGCCCATCATCGTCGCCCGGCACGGGCTGCGCCTGCACAGCTCCGATGCGCCGTGGAGGGAGCTCTTCGAGCGCGCCGACGTCGTGAGCGAAGGAAGCGTCCACGCGGAGCTCCACGGGCGAGTCTGGTATGGCTCGACGAGCATGATTCTGCGCGTGCCCGATGAAGCCGACGGGCCGCTCCTGGCTCGCGTCGCCGATCGCAACGTTCATGTACGATTGCGTGCGGTGCGCACCGCACTTCGCGAAGCTTCCCTCCGCGCTCCTGGTAGGCTGGGTCGCCTGATGTGCGAGCTGCGCATCTCGCCCGATCCTGCCGGCGTGAGGATTGACGTCGACGTTCAGGCGCCGTTGATAGAGAGACGCGCCTCCTCACGTACGGCGCCTTAGCTCGACCGATCGGAACATGTCCAACCCCACGAACGGGCGCGCCGGCGTAGGCGGCGGCCGAAAGAAAAAGCGACGAAAAGGCGCCTCGGTCATCCACGTGACCTTCGGGTCGGGCGGGGGACGGCGGAGCACGGGCCAAGGACACGGGATGGCGGAGGGCCGCCCGTCCAGCATGGCCCCGCCGCCGGACGCGCGCGAGCCGGTCACGGACATCTTCACACGTCGCGAGGTGGCCAAGCTTCTCGGTGTCTCGGAGACTCGCCTACGATCGCTCGATCGCGCCGAGATCGTGTCGCCGTCCGGACAGCGAGGCAGAAAGAGGGCATACACGTTCCAGGATCTCATCGCTCTGCGGGCCACGCGAGAGCTGCTCGAGCACCGCGTCCGCCTGCGGGACGTGGCCCGGGCCATTGGCGCGCTTCGTGCGACCTTGCCCCGCGTCACTCGTCCGCTGCAACAGCTGCGTATCGTGGGCGACGGCCGCCGTGTCGTGGTCCGCTCCGACGGCGGCACATTCGAGCCACTCACGGGTCAAATGGTGCTCGACTTCGAGGTTCAGTCCCTGCGCGACGACGTCGTCCGGGTGCTGCGCCCCGAAACGAGCTCCGAACGCGTCGCGACGGCCTACGACCTGTACATTCAAGCGAGCGGGCTCGACGAGGACCCCGCGACGTACGACGAAGCGGAAGCCCTGTACCGTCGTGCCATCGGGCTCGACCCGCAGCTCGCCATCGCATACACGAACCTCGGGAACATTCGCTTTCGGCGAGGCGACGAGGCGGGCGCCGAGACGCTGTATCGGCGCGCCATCGAGATCGACGCCCGACAGCCGGAGGCTCACTACAACCTCGGATACGTGATGCTCGAGCGCGGCGACGCTCGGGCGGCGACGGAGTACTTCCAGCGCGCGCTCGAAGGCGATCCCAAGTTCGCCGACGCGCAATTCAATCTTGCCATTGCGCTCGAGCAGCTCGGCGAGCGTGCCCGCGCACGCCCGCATTGGAAGAAATACCTGGAGATCGAGCCGACGGGCACGTGGGCGGACATCGCGCGGGAACACCTGAGGAGCTAGGCCCAAGGTCGCTCCAAAGCCGGCATGCCCCTGACGCGACTCGCTCAGAAGAGCGAAGCGCTCACGATCGCCCGAGATCGGTGAAGAACCGCCTGATTTCGTCGATGACGGTTGCCTGCTGCTCGGGCGACAGCGTGACGAACATCGGAAGGGCGAGCGCGCTGCGGCAAGCCTCCTCCGCCACGGGCAGAGAGGGCTCGTCGAGGAACGAGAAGCATGGCTGACGATGCAGGGGTACGGGGTAGTACGCCCGTGTCTCGATACCCCGAGCGGCGAGGTGACGAGCAAGATCATCGCGCTGCGCGGCTCGAATCACGAAAGCGTGCCAGGCATGGACGGCGGGGTGGTCGACCGGAGCCGGCAGTCCGATCGGCAGACCGGCCAGATCGGTCCGATAGCGCTCGGCGATGCGCGCTCGGGCTTCGCTCCAATGCGCGAGGTGTGCCGTTTTCGACAGCAGTATTGCAGCCTGCACGGTGTCGAGTCGGCTATTGCGACCGGTCTCCCCGTGAACGTAGGGCTCGACGGCGCCGTGGGCGCGCAGTCGACGGACGCGCGCCGCCACCTCCACGCGGGAGGTCACGACGGCCCCCCCATCACCCCAGGCGCCGAGCGCTTTCGTGGGGAAGAAGCTGAGGGTGCCCGCGTCTCCCGCACCCCCCGCGGGGATCCCCGCGTCGTCCCGCGCACCGAGCGCTTGCGCGCAATCCTCGACCAGGGCCAGGCCCTCCTCCAGGGCGAAGGCTCGGAGAGCATGGGGCGCGCAGCGGCCGAACAGGTGCACCGGAACGAGGGCGCGAACCCGAAGCCCCGCGCGGCGACCCCGTCGGAGCGCATTGGCCGCCGTGAGCACGTTCGCGTTCATGGTCTCCGCGTCGATGTCGCAAAAGAGCGGCCGCGCACCGGTGGCCGCGATCGCCTCGGCGGCGGCGACGAACGAAAACGCCGGCGTGATGACGGCGTCGCCGGGTCCAACGTCGAGCGCGCGGAGGCTCAGCTCGATGGCGTCCGTGCCGGAGGCGACGCCGACGGCCTCGCTCGCGCCGCAAAAGTCGGCGAGCCATCGCTCGAACTGCTCGACGGGCGCGCCCAGCACGAACTTGCCCGCGCGCGCCACCGCGAGGATTCGAGCGATGGCATCGTCCGCGACGGTGGCTTCTTGGGCGGCGAGATCGACCAGCGGTACGCGCATCTAAAACTTGCGGTGCAGCAGCGACGGGAGGGCTGTCCGGACCCGATCCTGGTACGCGAAATCGAGGGTGGCTACGGCGAATCCCTCGCCCTCTGAGCACTGGGCCATCACCTCGCCCCACGGGTCGACGATGAGTGACTTGCCGTAGGTCTGCCGGCCCCGTGGGTGCTTTCCGTGCTGCGCCGGAGCGAGCACGAACACCTGGTTCTCGATGGCTCGCGCGCGCAGCAGTGGGTGCCAGTGGTCCTTTCCCGTCGGAATCGTGAACGCCGCCGGAACGGCGACCACGCGCGCACCCTCGTCGGAAAGCCGCCGGAAGAGCTCGGGGAAACGCACGTCGTAGCAGATGCTCAAGCCCATTCGGACGCCCAGCACTTCAGCCGTCACCACTTCGGCTCCGGGGGTCGTCGTCGCGCTCTCGCGGTACGACGTTCCATCCGGCACGGTTACGTCGAACAAGTGCAACTTTCTGTAGGTGGCGACAATCTCGCCACGTGGATCCACCAGCAAGGCCGTGTTGTACGGGCGCGCAGCGTCCTCGCTCCTCTCGGGCATTCCCCCGCCGAGCACCCACACTCCATGCTTCGACGCACTCTCCGAGAGCGCGAGGAGGATGGGTCCCGGGAAGACGCCGTCGAGTCGCTCGGCAAGCTCTCGGCGCCGAGCTTCCTCACCCATGTACGCGAAGTTCTCCGGCAGAGCGACGAGCTGCGCGCCTCCGGCTGCAGCGTGCGCGATCCAGTGGCGGACGCGCTCGAGATTGGCCGCAAGGTCGTCTTGCGTGTTGAGCTGGACGACGGCGACCCGCATGGCCGTTGACCCTAGCAAGAAACTGCCCTTTCGCCCGACACTCCGTGCCGTCCCCGGAGTCGCGCGGGCGCTTTCGGGGGCGAGACGCGGCGGGGGGAGCGCGCTATGCGATCCGGGCGCGGGCTCGAAGGACGAGCGACGAGGGCGTTGGCGGGCGGCGCTCCTTGGATGGCCTCCGAGAAATCCCCGCTGTCGAACCCGCATCCGCTTCTCCTGTCATGGATCTGAAGAACCTCATCGAAGCGCATCTCAATCTCGCGCGGCTGTCCGCCGGTCTGGACGACCTCGGTCACTTCGGGCGTCTCTGGTCCGTGCGTCAGTGGACGGGACGCCACATGGCCTTGCTCTGGGAGGCATTGCAGAACTTTCGCCCAACGACCCTCGACGACTTCGTCCCGCCGTCCGTCGGCCCCCTCGTCGAGGTGATCCATTACGGAAAAAATTCGCTCCCCGTCGCAACACGGTTCGAGAAGCGCTTTTGCAGGCCGCGCTACACCGCGGGCGACGAGGTGCTCGTCGGTTTCAACGCCCAGCCGTTCTCCGCTCTGACGGGGCCGGGTTACTTCGTCGCTCACCCCGCGATGGGTGCCGGCGCAGCTGCCGAGGTGGCGATCGACTACACGATTCGAGCTACCGAGAGGGCTTCCTCGTGGCCCCCGATCCAGCCGAGCTCTCGGTACCTCGGCCGCTTCGTCTACGGCGGTGCGATCGACGTCGTGCGCGGTCTGTCGAGGCACGTGACGATCGGCCGGGTGCGCATGAACAGCGGGTGGAAGGACACTTGGTTCGTCTTGGTGCGACAAGACGTCGTGAACGTCCAGCCGCGGCGGGAGCCTTAGATGTACTCGGTCCGAGTGCTCGAGCGTGTCGGCGATCTTCCGAGAGCGACGTGGAATGCCCTCGTCGGTGACGAGAGCTCCCCGTTCGTGGAGCACGAATGGCTGGACGCTCTCGAGCAGAGCGGGTGCGTCGGTGGGTCGACGGGCTGGATTCCTTTGCACCTATCGTTGTGGCGAGACAGCGAGCTGGTGGCGGTCGCGCCCGCATATGCCAAGGAGCACAGCGAAGGCGAGTTCGTCTTCGACTGGAGCTGGGCCGAGCTCGCCGAGCGTTGGGGCATTCGCTACTACCCCAAAATCGTCGTGGCCGTCCCGTTCACCCCGGCGACAGGCGATCGGGTCCTCGTGGCGCAGGGCGAGGACCGTGGCGAGATCGTCGCGGTGCTCGCCGGTGCCCTGCGCGAGCTGTGTGGGCGGATTGGCGCGGCCGGCGTGCACGTCCTCTTTCCCCGGGAGGACGAGACGGCCGCTTGGGTGTCGAGCGGCTACTTGAGACGCGATGGGATACAGTTTCACTGGTTTCGCCGGGGCGCGCTCACCTTCGACGACTACATGGCTCGCTTTTCGTCCAAGCAGCGAAACCAGATCCGGCGCGAAATTCGACGCGTCAGGGAGTCGGGCATCGTGGTCGAAACGCTGGTGCCCGAGGCTCATACCCCGGAGGCCGCTCTGGCGATGTATCGCTTCTATGCGTCGACCATCGACAAGCACGGCATGTGGGGCCGGCTCTATCTGAACGAGCTGTTCTTCCAGCTGGTGATCGATCGTTTTCGACACCGCCTCGCGTGGGTCGTCGCACGAGACACGGGCAGCGGCGAGATCGTCGGGGGGGCGTTCAATGTCGTCAAAGACCGACGGCTGTACGGACGGTACTGGGGCGCTCGGGCCGACATACCCTTTTTGCACTTCGTTGTCTGCTATTACGCCGGCGTGCAATGCTGCATCGACCGCGGTCTGGATGCGTTCGAGCCCGGCGCAGGCGGCGAACACAAGCGCGCCCGCGGCTTCGTACCCACACTGACGCGCTCGGCGCACTGGCTCTCCGACCGGCGCTTGCGCAGTGCGTTGGCGCCCTGGCTCGAGCGGGAGCGGGCCCGAGTCCGGCAGCTCGTCGAAGAAGGACCCGGGCCCGAACCTGACTGAAACGTGACATTGGGCTCCGGCCCGTGACCAAAAGATGGCGGCGGCCTCGCGCCGACGACCGTATCGAACGGGCAGGGATCCCGTGGCCATCGTCCTGTTCTTCCTCATTCACTGGCAGCTCTCGGTGTTTCTCCAGAGCTTTTTTCTGCATCGTTACGGCGCCCATCGACAGTTCTCGATGAGCAAGCGCGTCGAGCGATGCGTCCACTTCCTGACGTGGCTCGTTCAGGGCCCGAGTTACCTGAACCCGCGGGCCTACGCGATCATGCATCGGATGCATCACGCGTTCAGCGACACGCCGCGCGACCCGCATTCACCCATCTCGGAGCCGAATTTCCTCCGAATGATGTGGAAGACGAAAAAAGTCTACGAGGACATCAAGGGACGGCGCATGCCGATCGAGCCTCGGTTCGAGGGCGGTTACCCCGAGTGGCCGCTGTTCGACGACAAGCTCTCGACCATGACGATCGCCGTCCTCTGGGGTGCGCTCTACGCGGTGATTTACGTGGCATTCGCCACCCATTGGTGGCAGTTCCTGCTCTTGCCCGTGCACTGGACGCTCGGACCGGTGCACGGCGCGATCGTCAACTGGGCTGGCCACAAGGTCGGCTACCGGAACTACGACAGCAGCGACAACTCGAAGAACACTCTCGTGTTCGACGTGCTGACGATGGGCGAGCTCTTTCAGAACAATCATCACAAGTGGGGCCAATCCCCGAACTTCGGCGTCCGGTTGTTCGAGGTCGATCCCGCCTACCAGGTGATGCGCGTGCTCGCATGGCTCGGCGTCATCGACATGAGCGAATCGCAGCGGGCGCGCTGGGAGCCGCACCGCCCGCAGCTCGCACCGGCGTCGGCCTCCCCGCAGGCGACGCCGCCCCCCGCGGGGAGAATCGTCGTTCCCCTGCCCTCCCCGTCAACGATGGCCGGGGGGGAATAGCAACTCGTTCATCAGCGAAAGGCGTCCTTTGCCGCACGGATGGCTGCAAACGCAGTCACGTCGTCGGCCTCTGCTGAAACGTGCAGCGCCGCCCGGATCTCGGGGGATCTCACGCGCAGAAATGGGTTGACTCGACACTCTTCTTCCAACGTCGTTCCCACGGTCGGCGCGCCGCTCGCGCGTGCGGCGCGGGCACGCTCTCGCGCGCGGGCGACGTCTTCGTTCGAAGGCTCGAGAAACGCTGCGAAGCGCAGGTTGTTTTCGGTGTACTCGTGACCGCAGTACACGCGCGTGCTCGGAGGCAGCTGCGCGAGGCGGGCGAGCGACGTGTGCATCTGCTCCGCCGTGCCCTCGAACAGCCGACCGCAGCCTGCGCAAAATAGGGTGTCGCCCGTGAAGACCACGCGCTCGCGCCCGGTCTCGATGAAGTACGCCACGGCGCCGAGCGTGTGGCCCGGGATGTGGATGCACTGCGCCCGGATCTCGTCCAGCTCGGTGACGTCGCCCGTTTCCACGGTCCGGGTCAGCGCGGGAACGCGCCCGCGGTCCGAGGCGTGGGCAACGACCTCCAGGCCGAGCTCGCGCGCAAGCGCCTCGTTGCCTCCCACGTGGTCCCAGTGATGATGCGTGGTCCATATCGCGCGAGCAACGACGCCTTCCCTGCGCAACGCGTCGCGGACGGGATCGGCTTCCGAGGCGTCGACGATCGCAGCGTGCCCCTCGTCCGACACGACGAGGTATGCGTAGTTGTCCTGAAGACACGGAACCGGAACGATACGCATCAGTTCGTCTCCTTCTTGCGGTAACCGCCGTTCAGGCAGTCGGCATTGCAAGCGTAGGGCGGCACCTCGTGGATGGATCGACTCGCCGCATCGTAACGCTCCTTCATCGCCCTGTAGTCCGATCCTTTGGTGATCGGGGATTGCTCCATCGGATCGTCGCCCAGATCGAAGAGCTTGCAGTAGACGTTGCCCTCGAAACAAATGAGCTTCTGCGTGCCGTGAACGAGAGCACGGCGGCGACCGCTGTCGCTCGTCGCAGGCAGGTCGACGACGACGTCTCGATCCTCGGAGGGACCTCCGTAGATCTCGCGCACCAGCGACTGTCCTTCGAGCGGCCCGTCCCACGACACCCCGAACAGCTCGAGGAATGTCGGGGCGAGATCGAGAGCGCTGCGCAGAGACGCGATTCGCCGTGGTGCTGCTCCAGGGGCGAAGACGAAGAGCGGCACGTGCACGAGTGTGTCCCAGACCTCGAATCCATGGCGGGTCATTCTGTGTTCCCCGAATTCTTCGCCATGGTCGCTGGTGACCACGATGACGGTCCGCTCCGCCCACGACCGCGTCGCGATGAAATCGAGAAGCTTTCCGATGTACGTGTCGGTGAACGTCACCTCTCCGTCGTACGCGTCGCGAGGCTTCGTTCCCCAGTTTATGCCTGCATGATGCATATACTGGTCGTGCGGATCGAGGAAATGCGCCCAGAAAAAGAACCGTCGTGAGTCGTTGGCCGGCTCCCCGAGGAGCTCCTCGGCAAGGCGCTCGGACTTGGGCGACGTGACGTTGTGGTCCGTATTTGGGTCGAACGTGATGCCGGGCACGAGACGCCACTCGTCGAACCCCTGGTCAAATCCCGCCGTCTTGAAATAGTTGTGCGCCATGACCCCCATCGTGTGAACGCCCGCCTTCTGCAGGAGCTTCGGAAAGAAGATGTCGCGGCGGTACGTGCCGAAGAAGTAGCCGCTGCGTTCCAGCTCCGACGGCACTCGCCCGGCCAGAAGGCCGCCGAGGCTCATCGACGTGTACGACGAGACCGAGTACGCGCGCGTGTAGCTTACCGACTTCGATTCCAGCTCCGTGAGCCGCGGCGCGATTGGCCGCGGATACCGGTTCCACGGCATGTCGGACCGCAGACTGTCAATCGACAAGAGGATGACGTTGCATCCTTGCGGCGGCCCCATCGCGGTCCGCGCCGAGTTTTGGCCGGAGGGGCGGCCGCCGATCGCAGCGGTCCCCGCCCCGTCCGCCCCGGCGCCGGATCGCGCGGTCGACGACGCACCGGACGGCGAGGTTGGCACGCCGCTGGAACATCGCGTCTGAACCCCGAGCAAGACGGCGATCGCGGCCAAGGCGGCCGGTGCGCGACGGCCCGCGCCCCGTGGAGCGAGATCGGTCGACGGCACACTACGAATCAATCGCGATCTGCAACTTTTTCCGGAGCTCGAGGTAAGGCGTGCTGATGCTGTAAAGGACGGCCTCCTTGACCCGCTCCTCGGCGGGGAGGCCGGCCGCGTCCTCCGTGGCGCGAATCACCTCGACCGACATCGCCAGATCGTGCGCGAGCAGCAAGCCCGCGCGGTCGGCGCTGAGGTCGATTGCGGCGACCCATTTTTTCAGGTCGATCGAGCCCCCCGATTGAAGGAGCTTCGAGACCGTGCTTGCGAGAACCTCGCGCGACACACCCTGGAAGTCGTCGACGATGTATCCGAGGGCCTCGTTGACCTGTCCTTGCACGTCCTGAGCAATGGGAAATTGGGGGACGCAGTGCTTGACGGCGGCGAAAAGCCACCCCTTGAGGCCGGTGCCCGTGGGGACGAGGTGGCGTACGTAGAAGCCGGGGCGAAAGTATGTCATGTGCCGGCCCACCGCGAAGGCCAGCGACTGATTGGGTAGGGTTTCGTCGAACGAGGCGATACCCAGCACGATGGCGGGGATCCGCGCATGCAGAAACCCCAGCCCGGCGGGATCGTTCGGGTTCTGGAACACGGGCGGGGCGTCGAAGCCGAAGACGCCCTGCGCGTAATAGATCGTCTGGCAAACGGGGTACGGCTGGCTGCCGACGTCGATCCGGTAGGCGGGATCGAAACCGAGCTCCTCCAACGTCTGCGTTCGAGCGCGGACAATCGTGGGCTGAATGAGTGCGAAGATCGTCGTCAGCAGCGGATCGGCATCGGGGTGAATGATCCTCGAGGTCCAATCGGTATCTTCGAGCACGGCCTGTGCGGGTGCGGCGTTGTCGGCGCGGTGCCGCAGATAAAATCGCTGCTCGTCGGGTTCCGCCAGGCCCAGCACCACGAGCGCCTGGCAGAGACACCATGCCGGGTCCGGCATGCGCGCCTCGGTGTAGAGCCGTCGGAGGAGCTTGTAGCTTTCGGTGCGCTGCGGATTTGCGCGAAGGATCTGCCCCTGGGCCCGGACCGCCTTGTCCAGATACACGGCCACGTCGCTCGCGTAGAGGTCCGCGAGGATCGCGGTCCGCGCCGCGCCGTCCGGATCGAACGCTTGGGCCGTTTCGTACGCATCGATGGCGAGGCCGGTCTCGTTCAGGGACTTGGCGTAGAGCTCTCCCAGTCGATCGAGCGCATGGACGATGCGGGTCTTGTCCTGGAGCTGCTTTGCGTGGTCGAGCTCGATGTTCAAGAGTCGCTCGATGGCCCCGTAATCGGATTTCTGCAGCCGGAGCTCCACCACCTCGTCCATCGCCTTGACCAGACCGGGGTCGAACTCGAGCGCGCGATCGTAGTATTCGATGGCCTGGTCGATCTCGCCGAGCTGTCGCGCGGTGACCTTGGCCGCCGTGTGCATGTACTTGGCGCGCTGTTTGGGATCGGCGACGAACGTGGCGAGGCGTAGCACGACGTCCACCAGCCCCGCCCAATCCTTCTGCTCCGAATACAGCTCCATCAGCTTCGTCAGGAGCTTGCGGTCGTCGGGCTGCTCCTCGAGCGCCGCTCGGTAGGTCTGGCCGGCACGCGTGAGGTCGTTGAGCCTCTTGAACTCCGCGTCGCCGATGGCCACCAGGAGCTCGAAGCGCTCGCTGCCCGAGGCGACCTCGAGTCGACGGCGCTTGGTTCGAACGAATTCCTCCCAGTCGCCGGTTTCCTCGTACACCGCAGCGAGGGCCTTCAACGGCGCCGGGTTTTCGGGATCGGCGTCCGCTGCTTCCTGGAGCGCATCGACCGCCCTGTCGAGCTCTCCGAAGTGACGGAGCGAGTCGCCGAGCCGCCAGAGCGCGTCGGCCCGGTCGGTGCTCGAGAGATCCGCTCCGTACTCGTCCAGCATGCGCTCGTAGAGTCGACGCGCGCTGTGAAAATCCCCGCTCTCGAACATGACGCGAGCCACGCGGGCGAGGGGCTGAGGGTCATCGGGTGCGAGTCGTTCGAATGCCTCGACTGCCGTTGCGAGTCGCGGCTGAGCGTCCATGATCGATGCGTGCGACGGATGATCGACGATCGGCGGCGGCGGAAGCGTCTTGCCGTACGCCTCCACGAATCGCACGAGCACGCGCACGGCGTCCTCCTTGGGAAGAGTCGACGCACGCGCGATGAGAGGCTCGAGGTGCTTGGTCGCCTCGATGAAACGTTCCTTCTCGTAGGCGATATCGCCGAGAACGAGCTCCGCGTCGGCATTGGTCGGGTCGAGCTCGAGGGCGGCCAACGCGTTCGATTCGGCGTGCTCATTGTCGTGAAGCTGCTCCCGCTGCACGCGCGCAAGCTCGGCCCGGAGTCGCGCCTTCGAGATCTTGCCTTCCGCCAGTGCCAGCTCCCGCTCGATGAGCACGACGACGCTCGCAGCGTCGCCCCGGGCGCTGTACGCCTGACGCAACGCTCTCGCGGCGGGGGCCGCGCCGGGGTCGGCCTCGATGGCCAATTTGTATCTGTCGATTGCGCCGTCGCGATCACCATGCGCCTCGAGGAGGCGCGCCGCACGCATCCATTGCTCCGCCCGCGCCTGCGAGCTCGGCGCGTTCGCCGCGAGCGACTCGATTGCCTGCAGGGCGGCGTGGGCGTCTCCGCTCTGTTCGCGCAGCCGCGCGAGCGCCTCGAGGGCCGTGGCATGCCCTGACTCGAGCTCGAGAATGCGCTCGTAAACGCGCGTGGCGCGATCCGGCGAGCCGATGTTATCGGCCAAAACCTTGGCCTGCTGAAGCAACAAATCAATGCGTTTCGAATCTTCGGCCACCCGCTCGGCATGCGCGCCGAACAGCGCTTGAAGCTGTTCCCAGTGACCGAGAGCGCGGTACTGAGCCGGGAGCTTGGCCAGCGCGACGTCGTTCGACGGATCGACGGCGAGGACGTCCTCGAGGCATTCGGCGGCGCTGGCATGGTCGAGAAATTCGTCTTCGTAGAGGCTCGCCATGCGCTCGTAGACCAGGACTTTCTGGCGAGGCGTCGCCGCACCGGCCGCTTGCCGCTGCAGATTGTCCAGAAGTTCGCGATACTTGCCCGTCCGCTCGTAGACGCGAGCGAGCCCCTTGAGCGCGGCGGGCTCGTCCGGCTCGATCGAGAGGGCGTCGCGGTAGCGACGAGCGGCCTCGTCGAAGTTGTCCAGCTGCTGCTCGTAAACCTCGCCGAGCTTGATCCACGTGTCGACCTTTTCGCGGCCGGTACGGGCCCCGGCGAGACCCTCGAGTACCGAGACGAGCACCTTGGAGTCGCCCTTGCTGTCGGCCAGACGGATCATGCCCTCCGCCGCCTTGAGGTGTCCGGGATCCTCGGCCAGAACGGCCGCATAGAGCTCCGATGCCTTGGCGGAGTCGTCGAGTCGGGTCTCCAGGACCTCCGCGGCGTCGGCCCTCAAATCCCGCGCCTTCGGTGATTCCCCGAGCGAATCGGCGCGCGCGATCAGGGCCGCCACGAGCTCGGGCCATTGTTTCGCCTTGCGACGCCGAGTCGCCAGTTCGACGTGAGCCTCCTCGTTGCCTGGATCGTTCGCGAGGATCTGTTGGTAGGCCAGAAGGGCGAGATCGGTCCGCCCAAGCTTTTGATCGTACCATCGGCCAGCGTACGCGAGCAGCCTGTTGCGCTCCGGGTCCGAGAGAACCTGCCCCTGGATGGCCGCGGTGATCGTCGCAAGCACCTCGTTCCACGACGGCTGTTTGCTTTGCGCCAGACGCTCGATTTCGTCTGCGAGGTCGCGCTTCATCGGAGTCTCGCAGAGCGCCCGGGCATAGGCCAAAAGACCCTGGTCCGGGTCCTCGAGCTCCGTTGCACAGAGACGTCCGATTTCTGCGAAGATCCGGGAGCGTGCCTCCCCCGGCTGCGCGGACTCGCTTCGGCCGATGAGCGATTCGACGACCTCCGTGAACTTGCCGAGCGCCTTGCGCACACCCTCGAGGGCTACGCGTACGTCGACGTCGTCGGGATCGAGCTCCAGTAGCTGCACGTAGGCGGCCTCCGCCCGCTCGCGATTTTCGGCTGGCCCATCGAACAACCGCCCTGCCCTCAGCAGAAGAGACTTCTTCACGGCGACCGCGCTTGCATCGTCGCCGGTGACTCCGGCCGCTGCGGCCTCGAATGCTGCGGCCACGGCGAGCGGGTCCGCCCCCTCTTCGATGGCTTGCTCGAGCACCCCCGCCGCCCTCTCGTCGTCCGGAGACGCAATCAAGGCGTCCGCGCGGGCCGTGAGCTCCTCGTCGGAAAATGCCTCGATCCCCACCGGGCGGATCGATGCGGGGCCCCGGCCGATGGCATCGATCGTCTCGAGCACCGCGGTCGCGTCGCGGGGACGCCTCTCCGGATCCTTCGCGAGCAAGCCCAGGACGAACTGATCGACGTCGCGAGAGATCCTTCCGGCCGGCGCGTGGAGGCTCGGTGGGTCCGGGGTTCTCGCGACGTGCGCAAACGCTGCGTCGGTCGCATTCTCGAACGCAAATACCGGCGAGCCGCACAGGAGTTCGTACATCATTGCGCCGAAGGCGTAGACGTCGGTCGCGGGCTCGGCGCGCGACCCCCGGACCTGTTCGGGCGCGATCGTTTTCGGCGAGCCGAAGACCGCAAGCAGCCCGCTATGGCCATTGGCCACGGTGGCTCTCGGTCGCAACCGGTCGGTCGCGAAATCGATCAGCGTCACCGATGGGGCGGAGTGCAAGCGATCGACGAGCACATTTTCGAGCTTCAGCGCGCCATGGGCGATCCGCACCGAATGGAGCACCGCGAGCGGCTCGAGAATCCCCCGCAACAGGGGCCGGAGCTCTCCGAGCGGTAGCGGCCCCGTCCGCGCGAGCTCCGCGCTCAGAGGCCACTGCGCGTCGCCGGTGTAATAGCTGACCCAGGCGACGCCGTCGGTTTCGCCCACTTCGAGCCAGGAAGGCAGCCCTTCGTGCTCGAGAGCGGCGATCATCCGGTTCGCGGCCAGAAAGCGCTGGACGGCGCGGCGGTCCCGGCAGGCCTCACGTCGAATCACCTTGAGGGTGCAATCGACTTGCTCGCGATGGGCGGCATAGACGATCGACAGGGGGCTCTCGCCGATCTTGCGGACGATCTCGAAGGCGCCGAAGGTCTGGCCCGGATCGACCTCTTCCCGACCCGGGGGGCTGCCGACTTCGCGCAACCGAGGATCGGCGCCGTGGCGCGACGCCAGTATCACATCGACCAAGGCGTCGACGCCGTCGCCGTCGACGCATCGCTGCGTGAGCGCCCGCGCGAAGCTCGCCTTCGCCGAGATGCCACCCACATCCTCGGGATCGAGTCCAAGCAGGCGCTTGCTCATCGAAGTCATCTCGTCGAGCGAGAACAGCCGTTCGAGCTCGGCGATGAGGATGTCGATTGACGTATTCATGGGCAGACTCGTAGGGCAACGCGAGATGCGCGCGTACATGGTAGCAAGGGGTGCCGCGCGGATCCCATCGCTACGATGGCGTCCATGTAGGTACGATCAGTGCACCTCGCCTTCGCGCGTAACCCCCGGGTGGGTGGGATCACCCGGCTCGTGGCGCGGATTTCGTGTCTCGAACGTTCCGTCGCGGCCTTTGAACGAAAGAAGCAGGTCACGATCGTAGATGAATTGATCGCGGGAGTCGTATGCGACCGCGTGCATGCCGGTGTCCATGCGGATGGCGTCACATGGGCAGGCCTCGACGCAGTAGCCGCAAAAGATGCAGCGCAGCTCGTCCACCACGAACTTGACCGGATAGCGCTCGTAGCCTCGACGCCGATCGCCGGGCGGGTATTCCGCCGCCTCGATGAAAATGCACTGCGCCGGGCAGGCGGTCGAGCAACACAGGCACGCCACGCACCGCATGCTGCCGTCCTCGCGGGTCGTCAACCGGTGAAGACCACGAAAACGCTCAGGGTAGGGCCGCTTCTGCTCGGGGTAAGAAATGGTCGTGATACCGTCGTCGAACCGGTCGAGCACGGGGTCCGGCCGCTCGCCACGAATCATCTCGCGCGTGTTCTCGAAGAAGTTCTTCATCGAGATGCCGACGCCTCGAACGATTTCGGGCAGATAGCTCTGGACCTCGAAACTCCGCGCCGTGTGGGCCACCGGCGTCGCGTTGGTGGAGGAAGGGGGCTTTTTGGGGAACGTCGCAGTCGCCATTTCCGCATCTCCTCGGATCGAGGGGGTCACGCCTGCATGGGCTCGGTTTTCGTCCCGCCGCGTTTCGCGGCGACCTCCGCAGACGAACCGAGGAGCGTTCGCTGGTGCCGCACCGGCGCGAAGAAAGTGATGACGGCGCGGCCGAGGAGGTAGGTGATCGACACCGCCACCAGCGCCTGCGACAGATCGGCCGCCACCTTCAGTCCGGCGGCCACCGAGGGGCCGGCACCGTCGACGGCCATCCAGATCACTCCGGTCACGAGGATGTTCGCGAGCGAGGCGGGAAGAAGGAGCCGCCAGCCGAGCTTCATCAGCTGATCGTAGCGAAATCGCGGCAGCGTCCACCGGACGAAGCATTGAATCCAGCAGACGATGACGACCTTGCCGAAGAAGGCGACGACACCGAGAAGCGTCATCCACAAGTGAGCGACGAGTGCGTGGAAGAGCCGGACCTGGCCAATCTCGATCGTCAGTCCGTCGCGGTGGAAGAACGGAACCGCCCAGCCGCCGAGAAAGATCGTCACGAGCAGCATCGATCCGGTGACGACCTCCGCGTACTCCGCGAAATAAAACATTCCGAACTTCATCCCGGCGTATTCGGTGAAGTACCCGGATACGAGCTCGCTCTCGGCTTCGGGAAGATCGAATGGGATGCGCTTGTTTTCTGCCACCGAGGCGGCGAAAAAGAGGAAGAAGGCCAAGGGCTGGACGAAAATGCCCCACGCATTCTCGCTCTGCCACCGGACCATGTCGTCGAGCCGCACTGTCCCATAGATCATCATCATGCCGACCAGGGACATCCCGAGCGTGACCTCGTAAGAGACCATCTGGCTGGCTGCGCGAAGCGCGCCCATCAGGCTGAACTTGTTGTCGCTCGACCACCCCGCGATTGCCGCCCCGATGATGCCCTGACCGGCCATCGCGAAGATGTAGAGCAGGCCGACGCTGAGCGGGGCGATCACCAGATCGATCCCGTGATACCCGCTTCTCGGGTCCACCGCGCACGAGCCGAGACGCTGAACGGCCGGCCCGAGCCACACCCTCGGAAATTCCACGGCGAACTGGCGCGGGCAAATCGTGTCTCCGAACGGAATGACCGCCAGAAGCGTGAAGACGGCCCCCATCGAAAGAATCGGGGCCAGCATGAAGAGGAGCGGGTCGGCCCGTGGCGGCATGAAATCTTCCTTGGTGAAGAATTTAATGCCGTCGGCTGCGGTGTGCAGGAGACCCCAGACCCGCAGCTCCTTGCCGAAGATCTTGAAATACGCCCGATTGGGGCCGATCCGATGCTGGATCATCGCGCTCTGGCGACGGTCCGCCCAGGTCAAGATCCCCGCCAGGTTGAGCAGGAATCCGACCATGATCAGGATCTTGACCATTGTCCAGACGATCTGCATCGCGGGCATCGTTCATTCTCCCGGGGCGGCTACGGGCAGCGGCGCCGCCGGTCCGTCGACCGCGGTGCTCCCCAGGAGTCGTGCTCGGATTTGCTTCAATCTCGTCCACGACGGTTCGTACCCGAGCGCGCCGGCGACGTCGGCGGCCTGCTGCCATGCGGGTTTGCTCGCGCCCTGAGGCTCGAGCGCCTTTTCGCTGATCTGTCGAATGCCCTTTGCGTTCACGTACGTGCCCGACTGTTCAGCCCACGAAGTCGCCGGCAGGACCACCGTCGCGGCGCTCGTCAGGGGCCCGTGGTGAGAAGCGATCGCGACGACGGCTGCAGGACGCAATGCGGCGGGATCGATCGCGGCTGCGCCGCCGAGCGCCAGCACGTGCGTCACCCGGCCTGCGCCGATCTCCTCGACCAGAGACTTGAGGGGGGCGATCTGGGTGGCGAGCTGCTGGACGCCTCTCGTGTTGGGATTCTTGTCTCGGTGGATGAGAATGGCGTCCTCGTAGCCTTCGGGGTGCCCGCCGAGGTAGACCTTCTTGGTCCCGACGAGCACCTCGCCCAGCTCGAGCAAGGCCCAGTTGTCCTCGAGGCAATGCGCCGCCGAGAGGACGACGGCGAGGGACTGAGTCGATGCCTCCGCGAAGAGTGTCTTGATCGTCTCGAGCGCCTTGGTGGTCGACGTCGGGGTGCCGCGAACGCTCGCCTCGAGCACGCGACCGTCGTGCGCAGCCTTGTAGGTGAGCATGCCTTCGTCGCACATCCAGAACTTGTTCACCTTTTCGTTGTCGCGGGGTCGGTATCGATACGCGCGATTGTACCGGGGATCGTAGTCGAGCCAGGCGTTGCAACCGGTCGCGCAGCCCTGACAGATCGCGGACGCGGTCCGCAAAAACCACACGCGCGCCTTGAAGCGGAAGTCCTTCGTCGTCAGGGCGCCGACCGGGCAAACATGCTCGGTCATGAACGTGTAATGCCCGTCGAGCACGCGACCGGGCGAAACGGTGATCTCGTTCAGATTGCCGCGCTCGCGCATGTCGAGGACCGGGTCCTTCGCCACCTCGGCCATGAAGCGGATGCAGCGCGTGCACATCACGCAGCGCTCTCCGTCGTAGACGATGGTCGGGCCGAAGACGACGCCCTTGGGCTTGTGCACCGGCTCGTCGCGCATGCGCTTGTGGTATCGCCCGTGCTCGAGCCAGTAGTCTTGGAGCTTGCATTCGCCCGACTGGTCGCAGATCGGACAATCCACGGGGTGATTGAGCAAGAGAAACTCCTGCACGTCGTGTCTCGCCTTGCGCACGTGCTCGCTCGTGTTGCCGAGCACCTCCATGCCGTCCGCAGCGGGTACGTAACAGGCGGGCTGCAGCTTCGGCTTTTGAGTCGGACGATACGTGCCGGCCTTTGCGTCCCACTCGAGCACGTCGAGCGTCAGCGGACGCGTTCCCGGCTTCGGCACGATCTCGACGAGGCACATGCGGCAGTTGGCCGGCGCCGACAACCCGGGATGCCAGCAGTAGTGAGGAATCTCGATTCCTTGCCTCCACGCAGCCCTGATGATCGTGTCTCCGGGCTCGAAGGGGATCGCCTTACCATCGAGTTTGAACGTGGGCATTGTCGGCTTTTCTTCGGAGCGGGCGTCGTCAATGGTCGCACTCGCCGCCGATCATGTTCAGGGAACCGAACGTGGGCACGATGTCACTGAGCATTCGGCTCTCGAGAAGCTTCGAGAGGCCGCCGGTAATCTGGAAGCACGGTGGACGAATCCGGACGCGATATGGCGTCCCCCCACCGTCCGACACGAGGTAATACCCGAGCTCTCCGTTGCCCCCCTCGGTGTACGAGTACACTTCACCCTTCGGAACCTTGGCCCCTTCCATGATCAGTTTGAAGTGCTGAATCGTGGCCTCGATGGTCGTGTACACATCCATCTTGTCGGGCAGCACGACCCGGGGATCGTCGCAGTTTATCGGTCCTTCGTCGGCCATGCGCTCGAGCGACTGCTCGATGATGCGCTTCGATTGACGGATCTCGGCCAGACGCACCAAAAAGCGGTCGAGCGTGTCGCCGCTCCTGCCGATCGGAACGTCGAAGTCGACTTCGTCGTACCTGAGGTACGGGTGGGCCTTGCGAATGTCGTACGCAACACCCGAAGCCCGCAAGCACGGCCCCGTCCATCCAAGAGCCACCGCGTCGGTGCCGCTTATGACACCGACGCTTTCGAGCCGCTCGATGAAGATGCGGTTCTTGAGCAGCATCTTCTCGCCTTGCTCCACGAGTTCCAGAATCTTCGGGAGCGCTGCGCGACACAGGCCCTTGAAGTCCCGGCTGGGCGGGTTGGCCATTCCGCCGATGCGTCCAAACGAGTGCGTCAGACGGGCTCCGGTCTCCTCCTCGAGGATGTCCCAGACCATCTCGCGTGCCTTGACGAACCACAGGAACGGCGTGAACGCGCCGAGCTCCATCGCCATCGCGCCGTCGCACGTGAGGTGATCGCTGATGCGCGCCAGCTCGCCGAGGACCATCCGATACCACTGACAGCGCTCCGGAACGGCAATGCCGCAGAGCTTCTCGACCGCGAGCGCATACCCGACGTTGTTCAACATCGGCGACACGTAGTTGAGCCGGTCGACGTACGGAAAGACCTGGGCCCACGTGCCGCGCTCGCTCATCTTCTCGAAGCCGCGATGCAAATAGCCGATCTGCACGTCGGCCTTCACGATCGTCTCCCCCGACAGCTCGAGGACGATCCGGACCGTCCCGTGCATCGCCGGATGCGACGGCCCCATGTTCAGATGCATCGGGTCGGCGGGGAGCTCGAGCTCACCTTCTTCGAGGTCGATGTCCAGCGGTTCCATCGCTCTCAGTCGTCCTCGTGGTCCACGACTCGGGGCAGGCCGCCGCGGCCGAAGGGCATTCCTTCGTCGGGCCCGAACGGCTCGAGCTTGCCGAGGGGCAGGCCGGCTTCTTCTTCCGTCCGATACGGGACGAGCGGCTGGGTGCGGTCGGCCGGATAAGTCTTTTGAAGCGGATGTCCCTCGAACTCGGGGTACATGAGGATGCGGCGCAGGTCGGGGTGCCCGTTGAAGCGCACGCCGCTCATGTCCCAGACCTCGCGTTCGAGCCAATTCATGCCTGGCCAGATGGACGTCACGCTGTCGAGCTCCGCGCCGCTCATTTCTTCATCGCCCACTCGTGCCTTCAATCGGACTCGGTGCCCTTTGGCGATCGAGTAGAGGTGCATCACCACTTCCATCCGGGGTATGCGAGTCGGGTAATCCACCCCGCAGAGGTCGACCGGGAGATCGAAATCGAGGGCGGGTTCCTCGCGAAGGTACTGGCACACCGCCTTCCACTGGCTCGGCTCGACGACCGCAGTGTCGTCGCCGAAATCGGAGTGCGTCTCGAGGATCGACGTTCCGAAGCGCGCCTTGAGCTTGTCGAGCACGTGCTGGCTCACCGCTTCGCTCCCGGCGGTGCCTCCGCGACCGGGCCGGCGAGGGCCATGGCCGCCTCTTCTTCTCGTTTCAGCTCGGGAACGAGCTCGCGCGGATCCTGCGCCGACCTCCGAAGCTTCACGAGACCGTCGACGCTCGAGAGCGGATCGACCCGCGGCTTGACCACGCCGGGCCGTCGTTCGTTTCGCGCAATCCTGTCCTGAAGCAACATGAGCCCGTCCAGGACGGCCTCCGGGCGAGGGGGACAGCCCGGAATGTACACGTCGGTGGGGATGATCTTGTCGATTCCCGGGACGGTCGTGTAGTTGTCGTAAAAGCCCCCCGTCGAGGCGCACGTCCCGAACGCCAGAACGTACTTCGGCGACATCATTTGTTCGTAGATGCGGCGCAGCGCGGGCGCCTGTCTCTGGCTGATCGTCCCGACCACCCAGAGGAGGTCCGCTTGTCGCGGCGAGAACCGCGGCGCTTCGGCGCCGAAGCGCGCCAGATCGAAACGCGGGCTGGTGAGCGCCATGAATTCCATCCCGCAGCATGCCGTCACGAACGGGTATGCGAAGAGGGAGTACTTGCGAGCCCAGCCGAGCAGCGCATCCACGCGGGTCGTAGCGAACCCTTGCTCGCTGCCGGTCACCGTCAGGGAACGGTTCACGTCTCCCATTCGAGTGCTCCTTTTTTCCAGACGTAGACGAGCGCCACGACGAGCACGGCCAGAAAAGCGACCATTTCACCGAGACCGAACCAGCCGAGCTCCCGGAAGTGAATGGCCCAGGGATACACGAAGACCGACTCGATATCGAAGACGACGAAGAGAATTGCCGTCAGATAGAATTTGACCGACAATTTGAGGTCTCGACCGCCCGTGCTTTCACTGCCGCACTCGAAGGGCGCGTATTTCTCCGGCGTGGGGTGCTTGTGACGCCCGAGAATGGTCGCGACCCCCCAGAAGAGCGACGCCACGGCGCCGGCCGTGAGCAGCATCAGGAACATGGGCAGGTAGGCCGCGATCATTCGCTCGTCCGCTCGCTACGCCGCGCGGTTTGCACGCGGGAAAGGCGCGGTTTTTGTAGTCCCTGCCGCAAGTTGTGTCAACGAGCGCTTCCTTGCGCCGACCACACCCGTCGGGTTTCCAGTCGCTACGGAGCTTTGACGCCGAGTCCCTTTGCCGGTGCTCGCTCAGGTTCGTCCCATCCGGACGTCCATCCACACGGCCAGTGCGAGCACCACTCCCCGTGCAATGAACTTGAGCTCCGGCGAAACCGCAAGAAGTGTCATCCCGTTCAAGAGAGTCGCCATGATGAGCGCCCCGAACATCACTCCCAGCACGGTCCCGCGGCCGCCCTTCAAGCTGGTTCCGCCGATGACGCAGGCTGCCACCGCGTCGAGCTCCATCAGGCTGCCGACGGTCGTCGTCGACGAACCTGCGTAGGCCGTTTGGAGGAGACCCGTCAGCGCGACGATCGCGCCCATCGCTCCGAACGCCGTGATGACGGTGCGATCCACGGCGATGCCCGACAGGATCGCCGCCTCCTGGTTGCCTCCGATGGCGTACAGGTGTCGTCCGAACGGGGTGTCGCGGAGAAGCACCGTGACGGCCCACGCGACGGTACCCAAAATGACCGCCGTAAGGGGCAACCCCCGGTACCGATTCGCCACCAACACGAACAGGAGCATGCCTTGCCCCACCGTGAGCAGCTTGAGTTGTGCCATCTCCCGCTCGTCCACGCGCACGCCGAGCGCCTCGCGGCGATGGCGCGTCCGGATCTGCGCGATCACGAGCGCGGCCACCACGGCGGTCACGAGCACCAGCCCGTAGGCCGGCGGCAGATAGTACGTCGTCAGGAGGGCGAACAAGTTGGTCGTTCCGCCCGGTGCGACCGGGACGGTGGCGTTGCGAATCACCAACCAATGGAGACCTTTGAAGACGAGCAAGCCGCCCAGCGTGATGATGAACGACGGGACGCGCTGCTTGACGATCAACGCTCCCATCGCAAGCCAGACGAGGACTCCGACGATCGCAACCGCGGCCATCGCCGGCGGGGCGGGCCACTGCCGCTCGAACACGAGGACGCTGGCAATTCCTCCGAGGAGCCCCACCCCGCTGCCGACGGAGAGGTCGATTTCCCCGGGAATGATGACGAGGAGCATGCCCAGCGCGAGGACTGCGGTGATCGACAGCTCGATGACCAGCATCGTGAGGTTGCGTGGACCGAGAAACGCGGGAGACCGCAGAGCGAAGAACGCGGCAATCACTACGAGGGCAATGACGATCGAAAAATCACGCGCGGAAAGGCGGCTGGGCATGCGGATACCGTCCTCAGTTCTCGTGCAGCGAAGGCGTCTCGGAGAGTGCGGCGGCAAGGGCGGCTTCGCGGTCGCCGGCTCGGGAGCGACCCTGGCCCATGGCGGCGGCGAGGATCTTTTCGGGTGTCGCCGAAGAGCGTTCGAACGCTCCGGTGAGCGCTCCCTCGTGCAAGACCAGAATGCGGTCGCTCATGCCCATGAGCTCGGGAAGCTCGCTGGAAATCAGGACCACGGCTTTTCCCTCTTCCGTGAGTCGATTCACGAGCTCGTACACCTCGACCTTGGCGGCGACGTCGATGCCGCGCGTGGGTTCATCCAGCAAGACGACCTTCGGCTCGAGGATGAGCCCTTTCCCGAGAACGACCTTCTGCTGATTGCCTCCCGATAGGGCACGGGCTCTCGTGTCGAGGTCGCGCGCCTTGATGCGGAGCGACTCGAAGAGCGGCGTCACCGCGCGGCGCTCTTGGGCCTCGTCGATCAAGAGATGCGGGGCGAAGCGCTCGACGATCGACAGCGAGAGATTGAACGCGATGCTCTGATCGAGCACGAGCCCGTAACGCTTGCGGTCTTCGCTGATCAGGACCATCCCGGCGAGCATCGCGGCGCGCGGCGTCCTGGCATCCGCCGGGCGCCCCTCGACGAAGACGGCGCCACGACGCCGGTGACCCCACGCGCCGAACAAGTGCATCGCCAGCTCCGTGCGGCCGGCGCCCATCAGCCCACCGATGCCGACGACCTCGCCCGCTCGCACCTCGAAAGACACATCATGCAACACGACGGGCCCCTTGGCGTCCGCCGCGACGTCGAGCCCCTCCACGCGCAGCAACGCTTTTCCGGCAGCGGTCGGGCGGCGCGGAAAGAACTCGCGGATTTCCCGACCCACCATGTGCCTGATCACTTCGGGCACGCTCGTCGCCTTCGCATCGAGCGTCGCGACGCTTCGGCCGTCGCGAAGAACCGTGATGCGGTCGGCGATGGCGAACACCTCGTCGAGCTTGTGGGAGATGTAGACGCACGCAACGCCGCTCCGGCGCAGGTCGCGCAGGATGTCCAGCAGCGCGGTGACTTCGTGATCGGCCAGCGCCGCCGTTGGCTCGTCGAGCACGAGCACACGCGATTTCCGCCGCAGCGCCCGTACGATCTCGACCAGCTGTTTGCGTCCCACGCCCAGCGCGCTGATCGGAGCCTGCACGTCGACGTCGATCCGGAAATGCGCGAACAGCTGCGAAGCCTCGCGGAACATCCGATCCCAGTCGACGAGGGCTCCGCGGCGCGGCTCGTCGCCGAGGAAGACGTTCTCGGCGACCGTCATGCCGTCGACCAGCGCAAGCTCCTGGTGTACGACCGCGATGCCGGCGCGTTCCGCATCGCGCACGGACCGAAAGCGAGCGGGCGCTCCGTCGACGGAAAGCACGCCCTCGAACGTGTCCGCCGCGTACACCCCCCCGATCACCTTGATGAGGGTCGACTTTCCGGCGCCGTTCTCGCCGCACAAGGCATGGATCTCGCCGGCGCGCAGGTCGAAGGTGACGCCGTCGAGGGCCACGACACCCCCGAATCGTTTGACGATGCCCGTAGCGCAAAAAAAAGGCGCGCTCACCGGGCCCCGCCGTACACGTCTTGCCGCGAGAGAAACCCATCGTGGATGACCGTGTCCATCATGTTGTCGCGCGTCGTGACGACGACGTCTGCGAGGACGGAAGGAACGTCGAACTTCCCGTTGCTCACGCTCTGGCGTGCGATCACCGGCCGCCCTTTGGCCAGCCGCACGGCAAGATCGATTGCCGAATCGGCAAGCCGCTCGAGTGGCTTGTAGACCGTCATCGCCTGCGTCCCCGCGACGATGCGCTGGCACGCAACCAGCTCGGCGTCCTGGCCCGTGACGAGCACCTTGCCGGCGAGACCTTCTTCCGACAGCGCCTGAACGGCTCCCCCCGCGGTTCCGTCGTTCGACGCGAGAATCCCGTCGATCGCCGTTCCGTGCTTGGAGATCGCCGCATTGACGATCTTCTTGGCGTTCTCCGGCTTCCAGTCGTCCGCCCAGTCCTCCTGGATCACCTGGATCTCGTGGCGGTCGATGTACGGCTTGAGCACGTCGTCCTGACCTTCCTTGAAAAGCTGAGCGTTGTTGTCCGCCTTCGATCCGTAAATTCGGACGATGCGGCCCTTGCCGGGGGTGGGGAGGTGGTCGACGAGGTACTTGGCTTGGAGCTCGCCTACGCGGACGTTGTCGAACGAAACGTAGAGGTCGACGTCGGTGTCCCGGATCATCCGGTCGTACGCGATGACGGGAACCCCGACGTCATGAGCCATGGCCACGGCCCGGGCCATGGCAGTGCCGTCGTGGGGGACGAGGACGAGGACGTTGACGCGCCGCGTGAGCAGCGCCTGGACGTCGGCAATCTGCCGCGCATCGTCGCTGTTCGCCGACTGAACGAGCATGTCGGCGCCCTGCGAGTGGGCGCGCGCGAGCATGAGATCGCGGTCGCGTTGCCACCGGGCCTCTTTCAGCGTATCGAGCGACAGGCCGATGAGCACACTGCCTGCTGGCGACGCGATCTCCGAATGCGCGGCGGCAGGCGCGCGACCTTGAGCGACAACCAGGCCAATCGTGATGCTGAGCGCAAGCGAAAGCACCAGCAGGCCGATGCGTGCATTCATCCGTCAATCTTCTCCGGGGCGCGCAGGTTCGCTCCATCCGGTGGGCGCTGGCCAGCTCGTTTCGAGTGAAGCGTTTCAATGACCGACGATACGGGCTTTCCACGCCGTCAGCGGAATGCCCAGCGCATTTTCCGTCGTCCGGATCTCATCCGCAATTTCGCGCTCCGGGACGCCGTTCGCCAGCGCATCGCGCAGGCACGCATGGGCGGCGACCCACTTGCCCCGCTTCATGAATGCCCGAGCGAGGGCCGGTGTGATGTCCGCGACCGGCCCTCCGAATGCCAGCGCCCGCCGAAGCGGGCCGATGGCCTCGCCCGGCCGGTCGCCCTGGAGAAGCGCTTCGCCCAGCCGGTGGAACAGGTCCGCCGCGGCCACGCCCTCTTGCGCGTATTGGATCCCGATGCGGAAGACCTCTTCGGCTTGCTCGAGCTCGCCCAAGGCGACGCACGCGCTGCCGAGGAATCCGAGCCCCTTGGCAATGAGCGTTCGCGCGTCGGCGCTCAGCGTCTGACCTTCGGGCGTGCGTAGAAAGATGGCGAGCGGCGCTGGCCAGCCGCCGAGAAGTTGGACGACCTTGGCCCAATCGCCGGCCTTCGCACTGGACTCCGCCTCGGTAACCTTGGACAGATCGATCGCGCTGCGAGAGCCTTGGGTCAATCGCTCCAGCTCTTCGCGAACGAGCGCGCGGATGCGATAGCGAAATGCGTCGAGATCGTGGATCTCTTCCACGCCGTCGTGAAGGACGACGAGTTGCGGAACGCCGTGGTCGATGAGGAGCTTGCGAAGCGAGTATCCGTAGAGCGGCGCGAGAAGCAAATACCGAACGCCGACGTAGAGCTGAATCGCCTCGATG
>DASPUY010000001.1:0-2119 GCA_035622655.1 Polyangiaceae bacterium | reverse complement strand
CATCAGGTCTATGGCTTCACCTCGGGCGCCGAGGCCGTCGATGCATTGCGGAACGAATCGTTCGAAGCGGTGATCACCGACCTCGAAATGCCGCAGACCGACGGTCATGCCGTGCTCCGTGTCGCGCGCGATTGCGTGCCCGCGGCGTGCTTGGTTGTCGCCACGGCTAGGGCGCTGGACAAGGGGCAGGAGCTCTCCGAAGCCGGTGCGTGCATGGTGACCGACAAGCCCATGGACTATGACGCCGTCGTGAAGATCATAGGCGAATGCCGTCGACAGGGTGGCGCTCGCGCTCGCGGCGCGTGCCCGATGCAATCGACCGGGCGGCTCCCGGTGATCCAGATCCGTCTTTAGCGTCGGCGGGGGTCCACGCGATCGCGGAAGCCGAGCTGCCACTTCGGAACCGTCGGGGGCGTGGTCATGGTGCGGGGGAGGCGCCTTTGCGATTATGGCGCCGCCCGGCGTCGCGTGATCCACGCGCGCAGCGCCTCGATGTCCGTGAGCAAGCCGCGCACCGTGCCCTCCGAATCGACGACGGCGATCGCTCGCGCGTGGCGGAGCGCTAGCGCCTCGACCGCCTCGCGCAGCGAGCATCTCTCGTCGATCGCGAGTGCGTGCCCGACGGCCAGATCGCCGACGCGCATCGTCGACGAGAGGCGGGGGGGCAGTCCGGTCTCTCCGAGGCTTCGGCGCGAGATGAAGCCCCGGAAGTGCCCGGCGGTGTCCACGACCGGCAGCGCCCACGGCTCGCGCGGAAGAAGGGGTCGGATCGCCTTCGCCGACAGCTCGCCGTCGACGCATTTGAAGGTCCCCGAGGCGACGGCTCCGACCGAGACGGTCGACGCGTCGTCCTCGGAGTGGAGGCCGGCCATGGGGGGGGAGCATTCGACTGCGGTCGGCGAGATCGCCATCGCGCTCGCGCACTCGTAGCAATCCGACGCGTCGATGGTGCGTCGTCGCGCCGGACAGAACACCAGCTCATCGCGCCTGCGAGTCCCATCCGAGGCGACGCTCTCGCGAGCGTGGATCGGCAAGCGCACGACTCGAACACCCATCCGCGAGTCCTCCCGCTGTCCTACGCAGGCATTGACCGTGCCGTTCACAGACGTGCATGCCCGCGGACTCATTCAGGTTTCAGCAACGGCCGACGATTCTGTCGTCAGAAGCCTGCTAACGGCTGCGGTGCGCGCGTCGGAGAGCGAGACGAGTCATTCTGCTCTGCCTGGAGCGCGCCGCGTCGCAGGCCCGGCCGGTCCTGAACGCAGATTCTGCGTTACTGCGACTTGATTGCGCCGGCCCGATGCTCCGGCGCGCCCTCGATTCTCCCCGCAACGCGCCGGCCGCACCTGGAGCGCAACGTGCAACGGGCCCGAGGCAAGGACACACCATGCCTCGACCGTCATCCTTCACCGAACGAGGCCGACGCGTTTTCACGATGCGCCGATCGATGCCCGGCCTATCGGCCTCCAGTCCGTTCGTCGTCTTGTCGCTGTTCGCCCTGGCTACTTGCGTGGGCCCGACGGGACCCGCCGGTGCCGAAGGCCAGGCAGGCCCGATGGGCGCTCAAGGAGCGACGGGACCCGCGGGCCCCACAGGGGAGGCAGGCGCGCAGGGAGAAGCGGGCCTCGGCGCGGACGCTGGGCTCATCCCGGTGTCGTGCCTGTCGCCGTGTCACGGGTTCAACGGGGTCATCACTCAGTATCAGGGCAGCATACACTACATGGTCTACCTGGCTGACGTCGACACGACCACAGCAGCAGAGTGGGTCGCGCCCGGCGAGCCGTGCGGCAACTGCCACGCGATCGACGCGCTCCAGCAGCGCATGGACGGCAACGTGGGCACCGTGGAAGACGCAGGTGTCGTCAACCTCGCGAGTGGCGAGCTCCAATACCTCGATCCTGCGAATGACCAGCCGAACTATGCGACCTATGCCGGAACGGCCACGGTGGCCCAGGTCTATTGCACGACCTGCCATGACGTGACCAACGCGAACGACCCGCACATCACGGGCATTCCTTGGACGCCGGGATCCTTCCCACTTTACATCTCCCCCGACGCGGGAAGCCTGTACCTCGAGAAGAGCCCGTCTGCGGGCGTCGTCACGGGCATTGATGCGGGC